>NZ_JAEMSS010000150.1 GCF_016462705.1 Nocardioides sp.
GCCCCCCTCCTCGAGGAGGTGCGCGCGTGACCGGTGAGCGCACCGAGCCCCTGCGGGTGCTGATCGCCGACGACCACCCGGTCTACCGCGAGGGCCTGGCGATGGTGCTCGGCTCCCTGGAGGGCGTCACGGTGGTCGGCGAGACCGGCGACGGCCTGGAGGCGGTCGAGCAGGCCGAGCTGCTGCGGCCCGACGTGATCCTCATGGACATCGCCATGCCGGGGCTCAACGGCGTCGAGGCGACCAGGCGGGTCCGGGCCGCCCTGCCGGACACGCAGGTGCTCGTCCTGTCGATGCACGAGGGCGCCGACAGCGTCCTCGCCGCCCTGCGGGCGGGTGCCCGCGGCTACCTGGTCAAGGGCGCCACCAAGCACGAGGTCGCCCGCGCCCTCCGCGACGTCGCCGACGGTGGAGCCGTCTTCGGTGGGAGCGTCGCCGACCAGGTGCTGCACCGGGTGCAGGAGTCGGGACGCACCACGCGACGGGGTGCCGAGGCGTTCCCGGACCTGACCGACCGCGAGCTCGAGGTGCTCGACCTGGTCGCGGGCGGGCTGTCGAACGCCGCCATCGCGACCCGCCTCTACCTGTCGGACAAGACCGTCCGCAACGTGGTGTCCCTGGTCCTCACGAAGATCCACGCGCGTGATCGCGCCGACGCGATCGTCAAGGCGAGGGACGCGGGGCTGGGAGGCTGAGCCGACCGGGCCGGCTCAGACCACCACGACCTCGGTACCGATCTCGGTGAACTCCCAGAGCGCGATCGCGTCCTCGCGCTCCTGACGGATGCAGCCGTGCGACTGCGGCGTGCCCAGCTGGGCACGGGTCTGCACCAGCCGGCCGTCGTTGTCGACGGGGATGTCGTGGAAGCCGATCGCCGCGCCGGTGTCACCCTGGGCGAACCTGACGAAGTACTTCATGCTGCCAGAGCCGTCGAAGGCGTAGGCCTGCTCGGAGCGGGAGTAGACCTCGTAGGAGCCGGGGTCGAGGTTGTCGTAGAGGCTCCCGGACACCGGGTAGGTGCGGACGACCTCGTCGTCCCCGTCGACGAGCCACACCCGCTGGCGAGCCTCGCTGAAGACCACTCGGTAGCCGTCGCCGGAGTCGGCGGGCAGGGTCTCGTCGGCCGACGGGTCCACCTCGGGCGGGTCGGCCTCCTCGACCGGCGCGGTGCCCGCGGCGCCGGCGGTCGCGCTGTCGTCGGCGGAGCCGGCAGCGGCCTCGTCCTGGGCGGAGTCGAGGACGAGGACGGCCTTGTCGCCGATGGCGGCCAGCCCGGAGCCACCCGTCCGGCCGGTCAGGTCACGGGCGACGTCCGTCTCGCCACCGCGGTCGGAGGGACCGGCCACCGAGGGCAGCACGCCGAACCCGCCCAGCATCGCGACCAGGCACACCGTCGCCGACACCGCGACCACACCGATCCGCCCGTAACGAGGCTGGGCCGCGGCGGCGTGCCGGTGCGGCGACGCCGGGGACCGGCGACGCGGAGGCTGTGCCCGGTGTCGGCTCATCCTCGCGCGGACGCTCGCTTCACCAGGTTGCCCGCCACCTCGCGGTAGGCCCGGGCGCCCTTGCTGCTGCGGCTGGTCGACAGGATCGACCGGCCCCGCGCCGGCGCCTCGGCGAACTTGATCGTCTTGGGGATCGGCGGCTCGATCACGTCGAGCGCATAGGTGTCCGAGATCGTCTCCAGCACCGTCCGGGAGTGGTTGGTACGACCGTCGTACAGCGTCGGCAGCACACCCCAGACCTCGAGTCCCTTGTTGGTGAAGCGGCGGACGTCGTGGACGGTGTCGAGGAGCTGCCCCACCCCGCGGTGCGACAGCGTCTCGCACTGGAGCGGGATCAGGACGCCTTGCGCGGCGGTGAGCGCGGCGACGGTGAGCACGCCGAGCGACGGCGGGCAGTCGAGCAGGATCCAGTCGTACGCCGCGCCGGAGTCGCCTGCGCTCTCCTGAAGGTCGGCGACGACCCCGGCGAGGACGTGCTCGCGGCCGGTGCGGGTCAGCAGGTCGGCCTCGGCGCGGGCGAGCTCGATCGTGGCCGGCAGCAGGTCGACGCCGTCCTCGGTCTCCAGGATCGCCTCTCCCGGGGCGAGGCCCTTGGTCAGCACGTGGTGGACCGACAGCTCGAGGTCCTCCGGGTCGATGCCCAGCGAGAACGTCAGGCAGGCCTGCGGGTCGAGGTCGACGAGCAGCACGCGGTGACCGAGCTCGGCGAGCGCCGCTCCGATCGAGGCGACGGTGGTCGTCTTCGCGACGCCACCCTTCTGGTTGGCGACCGCGAGGACCGTCGGCTGTTTCGTCTTCTGGGCGCTCATCGCGCCCCATTGTGCCGGAACCGTGGATGGTTGACTGACCGCCATGCCCACCGCTCTCGTCACCGGCCCGACCGCGGGGATCGGCCACTCGTTCGCCCGCCAGCTCGCCGAGCGCGGGCACGACCTCGTGCTGGTCGCCCGCAACGAGGCGCGCCTCGTCGAGGTCGCCGAGGAGCTCCGCTCCGCCCACGGCGTGCGGGTCGAGGTGCTGGCCGCCGATCTGGCCGACCGGACCTCGCTGGCCACGGTGGAGCGCCGCCTGGCTGACCGGGACCGGCCGGTCGACCTCCTGGTCAACAACGCCGGCTTCGGGCTCAAGGGCCGGTTCCTCGACAACGACATCGAGGTCGAGCAGGCGATGCTCGAGGTGCTGGTGACCGCGGTGCTGCGCCTGAGCCACGCCGCCCTGGGCCCGATGGCCGAGCGCGGCAGCGGCGGCATCATCAACGTGTCCAGCGTGGCGGCGTTCCTGCCCCGGGGCACCTACAGCGCGGCGAAGGCGTGGGTCAACAGCTTCAGCGAGTGGGCGGCCAACGAGTACCGCGACCGCGGGGTCACCGTCACCGTCCTCTGCCCGGGCTTCACCAAGACCGAGTTCCACGAGCGGATGGGCGTCAGCCGGGGGTCGGCACCCGGCTTCATGTGGCTGGACGCCGACCAGCTGGTCGCGACCGCGCTCAGCGACTTCGACAAGGGCAAGGTCTTCTCGATCCCCTCGGCGCAGTACAAGGCGATCACCGCACTGGCCCGGGCGGTTCCCAGCAGCGTGCTGCAGCGGTTCCAGGCGCTCGGGCGGAAGTAGCCACCCCGCGAGGTCACGGAGCTGGGACGAGTCTGGACCGTGAGTAGGTGCCCACCTCGACGCCGTCGACGAACCTGATGCCGACGAAGCCGTCCGTCGGTGCCGTGTAGTGGTAGAAGCGGAGCACGGTCCCGTCCGGGTCCGGCACGTCGAGCAGGAGGCCGGATCCCGTCTCCACGATCCCGCTGTGGGCGATCCCGAGCCGGTCGCACCGGGAGACCAGCTCCGCGAGGCTCGCCGCGGAGCTCGGGGTCAGGGCCACCACGTCGAAGCCGGAGAGGTCCGGTCGGCCCGCGCAGACGCTGCGGTCCCGCAGGGCTATGCAGAACCGTCCCTCCTCGTCGATCAGCCCTACTCCGCGCAGCTCTCCGTCCTCCTCGAACTCGATCCAGACCCGCAGGTCCAGCAGCTCGCAGTACCAGGGGACGCTGCGGACGAGGTCTGTCACCGGCAGCTTGACCTGCGCGATGCGCTCGATCACGACGCAACCTCGGCCGAGGCCGACAGCCATGGGCGCAGCAGCACCCGGCTGACCTCCCACAGCTCCTGCCGGCGTCCTGGGTCCGCCGCCCGCCGCGGCACCTCGATCGGCCGCAGGCCCGGCCCGTAGAAGCCCCCGTTGCTCCCGACCGTCGGGTCCTGGGCGAGCCGGGCCGGCGTCTCCGCCGCCGTCTCGACCTCGCTCCCGACGAGTCGTGCCACACCTCGGGCGACCCAGCGCAGCGGAGCAGGTACGCCGCGTGCGTTGCGGAACACGTCGGTGCGGACCACTCCCGGGAAGACGCACGTCACCTCCACCGACGTACCGGCCAGACGAGCGGCCAGCTCGACGGCGAGCAGGTCGTTGGCGAACTGGCTGGCCGCCGCCAGATGACGGCGCGGGTGGGCCCGCCCCTCGAGCACCGCGTCGAGGTCGAGGCTGTCGCCGTACTTGCCGGCGTTGGCCACCAGGACGACCCGGCCCGATGGCGCCGCGGCCACCAGGGGCAGCAGCCGCGACAGCAGCAGGAACCGCGACAGGTAGTTCAGCGCGAAGGTCCGCTCCAGGCCCTCGCTGGTCCACTCGGCCGCACCGGCGAAGACCCCCGCGCACAGCACGACCGCATCCAGGCGCGAGGTCCTCGACGCCACCTCGTCCGCCAGTCGGGCGGTGTCCGCCATGAGGGAGAGGTCCACCGGGACGTGGGCGTGGTCCACCCGGGGGTTGGCGCCGGCGAGGTCACGGAGCACCCGCGCGCCGCGGGCCTGGTCGCGTCCGGCGATGAGGAGCCGGTCGCCTCCGGCGCCCAGCCGGACCGCCACCGCGGCTCCGATGCCACCGGTCCCACCGGTCACCAACGTGGTTCGTTCGTTCATGCCGGCCACGCTAGGTCGGCTCAGTGCGACAATCCATGAGTGAAAGTCTTGGAAACCACAGCGTTCGTCCAGGATGGACCGGTCCCGGTGGACGCACTGACCACGGTGCTCCGCGAGCTGCGCTTCGAGAGCGTGGGCTACCGCTGGCTGGAGCTCGACCCGCCCTTCACGCTCGACTTCGACCAGCACCGGCTCCGCGGGATCCATGCCGTGACCGGTGGGACCTGCGAGCTCGTGACCGCCGACGGCAGCACCCACGCGCTCACCGCCGGTGACGTGGCCGTGCTGCCCCGGGGGGACTCCCACGTCATCCGCGCGGCCCCCGCGAGCGCGTCCGCCGACCCGGCGCGGTGCACCATCCTCTGCGGCGCGTTCGTGGTGGGCGACTCCGAGCATCCGGTGCTGGGCTCGCTTCCGCGGGTGGTCAGGGTCGCGGTCGTGGCGGCGCCGGCCCTCGGCCTCCTGGTCGAGGCGCTCGGGAACGAGGCTCGCGACGACGCGCCGGGGGGCGAGGTCGTGATGGCCCGGCTCTCCGACGCCCTGGTGATCCAGGCCTTGCGCCACCACGCGCGGACCAGCCTCGAGCCGGGGTGGCTGGGTGGCCTGCGGGACCCGCACATCGCTCCGGTGCTGGGGGCGATCCACCAGGATCCGGGCCACCACTGGTCCGTTCAAGAGCTGGCCGGGATCGCCCGCCTGGCCCGGGCGACCTTCTCGGCGAGGTTCACCGCCCAGGTGGGCCAGCCGGCGATGCGCTACGTGACCGCGGTACGCATGCAGCGCGCCCGCACCCTGCTCCGCGACGAGCACGCGACGGTGGCCGTGGTGGCCGCCCGGGTCGGTTACGGCTCCGACGTGGCGTTCGCGTCGGCCTTCAAGCGTTGGACAGGACACAGCCCGGGCCGCTACCGGCGTACCGCCCGTGCCGGGGCCTGACCCTCACCAGGCGGGGGCGGGTCCCCCGAACGGCAGCTCCACCAGCGGCGGACCGAGACCGGAGACGTCGCGCAGGATCCAGTCGTCGCGGAGCAGGAGGACCGCGGAGGCGGGACGCAGGACCATCCACAGCCAGCGCCCGGCGGCCTCGCCGGCGAGCACGGAGCGGTCCCACTCGCCACGCGACTCACTGGTCGAGACCGGCCACAGGGGCACGGTCTGGCCGTCGACGCGGACCCGGACCGTCGGGGGGCCCTTGCCCACCTCGTCGCCCGGGTCGTCGTGCCGCGTCCCGGCGACCCGGGCTCCGAGCCCCGTGCCGGCCTCCTCGCTGACCACGAGCACGTCGACCGGGCCGTCCAGCTCGCTCGTGCCGGACACGCAGGTCATCACGGCGCGCCCACCGTGGCCGTGGTCACCGACGGCCGCGAAGTCCGTGACCCGCCACCCGGGGCTGAGTGGCCACGGCAGGTAGGTCGGGAAGGTGGCGGTGGCGCCCAGGTGCTCGACGAAGGCGTCGTACGACACCTCGTCCGGCCGCCACAGCGGCACGATCTCTCCGTGCTCGGGGCAGGACCAGCCGCCGTCGACGCCCGTCCGAGCGACCGGGGTCGGGCACCGGGGGCACCCGGCGGTCAGCGGCATGCGGCTTACCTTGTCAGGAGTTCCACCGCAGGACCACCGGGTCCGCACGCTCGTAGCCGAGCACCGACACGGTGGCGGTGTCGAGGCGCAGCAGCCGTCCCTCGCTCACGGGGAGGCCGAGCCACCTCGCGGCCAGCGCGCGCGAGGCGTGCCCGTGCCCGACGACCAGGGTGGCTCCCTCGGTCGACCGCACCCGGGCCACGACGCGGTCGAGCCGGGCGCTCACCTGCTGCGCGGACTCACCGCCCGGCGCCGGCTGCGTCCAGATCGTCCACCCGGGCGTGTGCTCCTGGATCTCGAGCGTGGTCACGCCCTCGTAGTCGCCGTACTCCCACTCCGCCAGGTCGGGATCGACCTCGGCGTCCGGGAAGCCCGCCAGCTCGGCGGTACGGCGGGCGCGCCGGCGTGGGCTGGTCAGCACCAGCTCGAAGGGAGTGCCCGCCAGCCGGGACGCGAGCGCCCGGGCCGCGTCCTCGCCCTCCGGGAGCAGCGGCAGGTCAGTCGTCGAGGTGTGCCGTCCGGCGCGGCTCCACTCCGTCTGCCCGTGCCGCACCAGCCAGAGGTCGCCCACGCGGAAAGGCTAGTTCTCGGCCAGCACCACGACCGCGTCGCCGGCCGAGATCGTGTAGGTCTGCGACTTGGGCGGGTTCACCACGACCCCGAACCGCATCCCCGGCTCGGCGAGCAGCTCCGACTTGAGACCAATGGCCGTCTCGCTGCGGCGCGCGGCACCGGCGACCACGGTGGCCCAGCTGACGTTCTCCCCGGGCTTCACGTACCACTCCGCCGGCCGCAGGTAGATCTCGCTGCCCTCGGCGCCGAGCAGCTCCCGGAACACCGACTCGAGCCGGCCGTCCTCGGACAGCTGCGTGACCACCAGGCTGACGATCTCGCCGCTGACCACGACGTCGTCGACGTCCGCGACCGAGGCCAGCACGCGGTTGCGGTCGTCCAGCATCTCGCTGACCACCGGCACGTCCGACCCGACCTTGCCGAGGATGTCGCGCACGTGGAGCAGCGTGACCAGGGTCCGCGAGTCGGCGGTCTGGATGTCGAGGTCCCGGTCGTAGCAGAGCACGATGATCTGGTCGAGGTCGGCGAGCACGTGCTCGTTGAGCACCGCGCGGCTGGTCGACGGGGCCTTCACGACGGTGACCGCGAGGTTCGACATCGCGGGCAGGTCGGGCTCGCCGTACGTCGTCAGCACGGTCAGCGTCGAGCCCGGCGTGGCGTAGCGGTCGAGCTCGCGGACCACGATGGGCGCGCGGTCGTTCCAGCCGATGACCAGCGCCTGCGTGGGCTGGGCCTCGTCGCTGAGCCGCTCGCCCAGCATGGTGAGGGCGGGCTCGGTGAGCGACCGCGACTGCCCGTCGAGCACGGAGTCGTCCTCGACGACCACGATGAGCGTCTGCTCGGCGGTGATCACGGTGCCCGGCGGCGGGTTCAGCTTCGAGACCCCGTCGTCGATCAGGCCGACCACCGACGCCGACTCGAACGCCTGCAGCGCCTCGGCGTACGTCGAGCCGGCCAGGCCGTGGTCCTCGAAGAAGTAGAACTCGTCGCCCTCGTAGTCGAACAGCTCGGTGTAGACCGCGGCGGCACCGGACTGGCGCGAGGTCTGCACGACCAGCTTGGCGACCGTCTCCCGGATGTCGAGCAGGGTGGTCCGCCCGGTCCCGACGAGCTGGGCCGCCTCGATGTTCTCGGGGTCCTGGATCTCCGCGACGATCCGTGGCCCCTCGTTCCCCTCGTGGGTCAGCGCGAGCAGGGTCTTGATCACCTCGGAGTCGGGGTCGTCGGAGTCCGGCGCCAGCAGGATGACCGAGCGGGCGGTGTCGTGGCTGCTCAGCCGCAGGTCGTCGATGTCCATGGGCGAGCCGGACCGGCAGATGACCTTGGTGCCCCGGCGCTCGGGCACCTTGACCTTGAGCTCCTCCTCCATGTCGACCTTGTCGCGGTCGGCCAGGATGACGATGACCGGGTCCTTGCGGCTCTCGTTGGCCAGGCACAGCTCGCTGATGATCGTGAAGATCGACTCCGACCAGCCGAGGATGACGGTGTGGTCCTCCTCGAGCACGATGGACCGGCCACGGCGCAGGTCGGCCAGTTTGGAGTCGATGCCCGTGGCGAGCACACCGATCAGGGCGCTGACGATGAAGAGGCCACCCAGCGTCAGGCCGAGCATGGTCAGCAGGAACGGCCAGCTGCCCACGTCGCCGCCGATGGTGCCGGGGTCGAGCGCGTGCAGCAGGTTGTAGAAGAGCTCCTCGAAGAAGTTCCGGTCGGTGCCGTCGTTGCCCATCCCCGTGACGGTGAGGATGAAGGCGAACAGCAGGATCAGGAGCAGCGTCGCCGCCGTCAGCCACGCGACCAGGGCCGGCGTCCCCGCCGACATGGAGTTGTCGAACATGTAGCGCAGGCGGTCGCCCAGGCCGGACTTCTTCTCCGTCGCGGTCTTGACCGACGGTCGTCCGCTCTGCGCCATGGCCTTCGCCGTCCGCACTCGTAGCTGCTGTCCCGTGCGCGCCATGCAGGCTGCTCCCTCGCTCGCTCGAATGACCCCTGTCACCGGACAGGGGTCCGAAGCATGATCCCCCGCGAGCACGCGTGGCGTCACTGGCACGATCGGGCCATGTCCGCGACCCCGACCGGCACGCCGGAGGCCACACCGACCCCAGGTGACCGCCGGGCCAGGGGCGCCGTGGCCGTGGCCTTCGCGACCCAGGGCATGGTCTTCATCAGCCTCACGACCAGGCTGCCGGACGTCCGCCGGGAGTGGGACCTGAGCGAGGTGGAGCTCTCCGGACTGCTGCTCATGATGGTGCTGCTCGCCGGCGCGGGGTCGCTGTTGGCCGAGCGGGTCGCCCACCGCCGCGACAGCGGCTCCACCCTGCGCGCCGGGCTGCTGCTGGTCGCTCTCGCCGTGCCGGTGCTCAGCACCGCCCCCGCCTTCGGCGTCTTCGTGGCGGGGCTCGCGGCGTACGGCGTCGCCCTCGGGATCGTCGACGCCACCTCCAACATGCAGGCGGTCGCCGTCGAGCAGCGCTACGCCCGGCCGATCCTGCCGTCCTTCCACGGGGCGTGGACCTTCGGCGGGCTCGTGGGCGCCGGACTGGCGCTGGCGATGGGCTCGCTGCCGTTCTGGACCACCGCCGCGATCGCCGTCCTCCCGGTCGCCGCCCTGTTCGCGGCCTACCTGCCTCGCGATCACGGCGAGGCCACGGACGCCGCGGCCCGGATCCCGGTCCCCTGGCGGCCGATCCTGCTGGTCGGGCTCGGGATGGTCGTGTTCTACATGGTCGACACGTCGGCGCAGACCTGGGGACCGACCTACCTCGACGACGCGTTCTCGACGCCGTCGTCGCTGGTCGCGCTGGCGACGTTCCCCTACCTGCTGGCCAGCCTCGTGGTCCGGCTCGCCGGCGACGGGCTGGTGGCGCGGTACGGCGCGGTGCCGGTGCTCCGGACCGGCGCGATGGTCGCCAGCCTGGCGCTGCTCGTGGTCGTGACCGCGCCGACGTGGCCGGTCGTGGTGCTCGGGTTCACCCTGCTGGGCGCCGGTGTCTCCGTGGTCGCGCCCCTGAGCTTCTCGGCGGCCGCCCGGATCGCCGGCGGCCCAGGTGCCGACCGGGCCGCCGTGGACGCCGTGGTGGGGCGCTTCAACCAGTTCAACTACCTGGGCGCGCTGCTCGGCTCGGTGCTCACCGGGCTGGTGGGCTCGGGCTCGCTCCGCTACGGCTTCGCGCTGCCGATGGTCATCGTGCTCACGCTCATCCCGCTCGCGCGCGCCTTCGTCCCTGGTGCGGCCGATCAGTCGCCGGAGCGCCCCGGCCAGTTCTTGTCGGGCTGAGGCACCGGCCGACCAGGCTGCTCGCCGCCGCGCTCCTCGAGGTAGCTGTTCTTCGGCACCATCACCTTGCGGCGGAAGATGCAGACGACCTTGCCGTCCTGGTTGTAGCCGATCGTCTCGACGTGGACGACGCCCCGGTCGTCCTTGCTCTTGGACTCCCACTTGTCCAGCACCGTGGTCTCGCCGTAGAGCGTGTCGCCGTGGAAGGTCGGTGCCACGTGGCGCAGCGACTCGATCTCCAGGTTGGCGATCGCCTTGCCGGAGATGTCGGGGACCGACATGCCGAGCAGGATCGAGTAGACGTAGTTGCCGACCACGACGTTCTTGCCGAACTGGGTGGTCTCCTCGGCGTAGTTGACGTCGAGGTGGAGCGGGTGGTGGTTCATGGTGAGGAGGCAGAACAGGTGGTCGTCGTACTCGGTGACCGTCTTGCCGGGCCAGTGCTTGTAGGTCGC
>NZ_JAEMSS010000300.1 GCF_016462705.1 Nocardioides sp.
GGGCGATTGGCGCAGTGGTAGCGCGCTTCGTTCACACCGAAGAGGTCACTGGTTCGAACCCAGTATCGCCCACCGAGTTTGATACGAGTGGTGGTAGCGCGGCTCTGCCGTCGACACCGAAGAGGTCACTGGTTCGAACCCAGTGTCGCGGGCTACGTCGCTCGCTCGGCAAGCCTGGTTAGGGTGGCCTATGCTCCCTCGCAGCTCAGGTTCTCTGCTCGCGTCGGTCCTCGTCGCGACGCTGGTGTCGACGACGTTCGCCGCCTCGGGTTCAGCCGCTCCCGGCACGAAACCGCCCAGGGCCGATCTCAAGATCGCCGGCGGCTCGATCACGACCAGCCCGGTCACGATCACCGGCTCGGTGAGGGTCAAGAACACCGGCAAGAAGAAGGCCAAGGCATCGACGGTGTCGCTGCTGGTCGACGGCAGCGAGGTGCAAGGCCTGGCGCTCGGCAAGCTGGCGAAGAAGAAGTCCAGGGTCGTGACGTTCTCTGTCCCCGCCTCGGTGGGCAGGCACACGGTCAGCGTGTGCGCCGACGCTCGCAAGAAGGTGAAGGAGAAGAAGGAGGGGAACAACTGCCGCGCCCTCGGCCAGGTCGAGGTGCCGCCCACGCCGTCGGCCACCGCACCGACGGAGCCGATCACCTACACGCCCGGCACCGTCTTCCCGGTGACCGCGTCTCCTCTGGGCTACTCCCTGCACGTGCCGACCACCTACGCCAGCCACCACCAGACGCCGATCGGCCTGGTCGTCTTCCTGCACGGCTGCAGCAGCAGCACCGGCAGGGGTCAGACGATGGGCCAGGTCATCAAGGACTACCTGCCGCAGCTCGTGAGCAGCGACTACATCGTGATGACGCCGGAGGCTCTGGCGGGACAGAGCTGCTGGGACAGCGCCGCCGACCGGGAGGAGGTGCTCGCCGCGATCGCCGACGTGAAGACGCACTTCAACATCGCGCCCAAGAAGGTCATCCTCGGCGGCTACAGCTCAGGTGCCTTCATGGCCGGTGCGGTCGCGTTCGCCAACATCCTGCAGTTCGCCGGAGTGTTCTCGCTCAACGGGCCGACCTTCCAGGGCAGCTCCTCGGAGGCCGAGGCCATCGCTGCCGCAGGCTGGAAGATCAACGCGGTGATGCGCGCCCACGCCGACGACGGAACGGTCAATGTCAGCGTCTCGCGCGCGAGTCGCGACGCCCTGCTGGACGCGGGGTACCCGGTCCAGTACTCCGAGGTGGGCGGCCTCGACCACGCGTACGTCAAGGCCGACTTCGAGTACCTCTTCGGCACGATCAGCAGCAGCTGGTCCGCGCCCTGACCTACCCAGGCGCATGCGGAAACCCGTAGGCGGGCGATGACGGGCCGTCGTTACCCTTGCTCGCATGTCCGAACTCAAGATCGCCCTCGTCCACGCAGGTCAGCGTGAGGACGTCGCGGTCACGACGGGCACCAAGGCCTGGGAGCTCTTCAAGGAAGACCCCGATGTCATCGCCGCCCGGGTCAACGCCAGCGACGGACAGAGCCTGAAGGACCTGTCCTACGAGCTCCAGGACGGCGACGAGGTCGAGGGCGTGGCCATCGACAGCCGGGACGGGCACGACATCCTGCGGCACTCGACCGCGCACGTCCTGGCCCAGGCGGTGCAGGACCTGTTCCCGGACGCGAAGCTGGGCATCGGACCGCCGATCACCGACGGCTTCTACTACGACTTCGACGTCGCCACGCCGTTCGTCCCCGAGGACCTCGAGAAGATCGAGACCCGGATGCGCAAGATCATCAAGGAGGGACAGCGCTTCTCCCGCCGGGTCACCAGCGACGCCGACGCGCTGGACGAGCTCCAGGACGAGCCCTACAAGATCGAGCTGATCGGGCTCAAGGGCTCCGGGACGTCCGACGACGCCGCCGAGGGCGCCAGCGTCGAGGTCGGCGCCGGCGAGCTCACCATCTACGACAACATCCGCCGCGACGGAGCGGTCGCGTGGAGCGACCTGTGCCGCGGCCCGCACCTGCCGACCACCAAGCGGATCCCGGCGTTCAAGCTGATGCGCTCCGCGGCGGCGTACTGGCGCGGTGACGAGAAGAACAAGCAGCTCCAGCGCATCTACGGCACCGCCTGGGAGTCCAAGGAGGCGCTGGAGGCACACCTGCACCGGATCGAGGAGGCCGAGAAGCGCGACCACCGCAGGCTCGGCCGCGAGCTCGACCTCTACTCGTTCCCCGACGAGCTCGGGTCCGGTCTGGCGGTCTTCCATCCCAAGGGCGGGGTGATCAAGCGGGAGATGGAGGACTACGTCAGGCGCCGGCACATCGAGGAGGGCTTCCAGTACGTCGGCACCCCGCACATCTCCAAGGAGGGGACCTTCCACCTCTCCGGCCACCTCCCCTACTACGCCGACGGCATGTTCCCGCCCATGCAGCTCGAGGGCGCGAACTACTACCTCAAGGCGATGAACTGCCCGATGCACAACCTGATCTTCAGGTCGCGCGGGCGGTCCTACCGGGAGCTGCCGCTGCGGCTCTTCGAGTTCGGGGGCGTCTACCGCTACGAGAAGTCCGGGGTCGTGCACGGGCTGACCCGGGTGCGAGGGATGACCCAGGACGACTCGCACTCCTACGTGACCCCGGAGCAGGCCGACGCGGAGATCAAGCACCTGCTCGGCTTCTGCCTCAGCCTGATCCGTGACTTCGGGCTCGACGACTTCTACCTCGAGCTGTCCACCCGCGACGACTCCAAGCCCGACAAGTTC
>NZ_JAEMSS010000017.1:0-12079 GCF_016462705.1 Nocardioides sp.
TTCGTGGAGCACCACGCGGGCAGCGAGGAGTCCCTGCTCGAGATGATCACCTTGACGCTCACCGACATGGTCGACAGCAGGGGCGGAGGCTACGGCGAGGTGGAGACCATGGTGTCCTCGGCGCACTGCGTGGACCGGCCCGTCTGCGCCCTGGTCCTGGCCGCCTACTCGGTCGTCTCCTGGGGCGCCGATGCACGCTGAGACCACGCACAGCCCGACGATCACGATCGAGGAGAGCGTCGACGAGGAGACGGCTCACGACTACTTCGAGCTCTACCGCGCGACGTTCGGCGAGCTCGCGACCCGGGCGGTGGCGCGCCAGGTGCTGCACGAGTCGGAGTTCATGGAGGAGATGCGCGACCCGCGGGTGCACAAGTACGTCGCTCGCATCGACGACCAGATCGTCGGCATCTCCACGCTGACCTCCGACCTCGAGACGGTGCCGTGGATCAGCCCGGACTACTTCGCGCACCACTACCCGGAGCACACCGCGCGCCGGGCGGTGTTCTACCTCGGCTTCACCCTCGTGCGCGCCGAGCACCGGCGCTCCCGGGTCTTCCAGGCCATGATCGAGCGCGTCGTCGAGCTCCTCGTCGCGAAGCGAGCGGTCTGCGCCTGGGACATCTGTGCGTTCAACGACGAGTCCCTGGGCTTCGGGGCCGCGATCGAGCACTTCCTCCACAGCCAGGCCGAGGTGACGGTCGAGAAGATCGACCGCCAGACCTACTACGCCGGCACCTTCGCCGGACCCGTGCGGTCGAGATGATCCCCGCCGTGCCAGTCGTGCTCGTCGTCGACGACGACGACTCCATCCGCGAGATCGCCCAGCTGTCCCTCGAGCTGGTCGGCGGGTGGCAGGTCCTCTCCGCCGACGGGGGCGCCTCCGCCCTGGAGCAGGCCGCCGAGCACCGTCCTCACGCGATCCTGCTGGACGTGATGATGCCGGTCATGGACGGCATCCAGACCTTCCACCGTCTTCGGGCCGACGAGCGGACCCAGGACATCCCCGTGATCCTGGTGACCGCCAAGCGTCAGGCCGACGAGCGTCAGGTCTGGGACGGTCTCCCGATCGCCGGGGTCATCCCCAAGCCCTTCGACCCCATGACCCTCGCCCAGCAGGTCTCGGCACTGCTGGACTGGTGAGTGCCGCTGCGTCGACACCGGGGGCGACCCCGGGGCGATGATGGGCGCATGACCCACGACCTGCTCGAGACCTACGACCGGCAGCTGCGCGGGGAGTCCGAGGTGATCGGCAGCACCGCCTGGGACCAGGACGGGCCCGTGTGGCGAGCCACCTACGGCTTCGGCGGCATGGTCACCTACCGCTCGCTCGAGCACGTCGGGGGAGCCGAGCTCGACGCCCTGGTCCACCGCAGCGTGGAGCACTTCTTCGCGGACCCCGCCGTGGACTCGGTGGAGTGGAAGACCCGGTCGCACGACGTCACGGACGACCTCCACGGCCGGCTGCTCCGCGCCGGCTTCGAGCCGGAGGACGAGGAGACGATCATGCTCGGGGAGGCCGAGGCGCTCCTCGCCGCAGCCGTCGAGCCCCCCGCGGGGATCGTCGTACGACGGGTGGACCAGCTCGCCGACCGGGTCGCCCTGCTCGAGGCGGCCGCCGACATGCAGGTCAGCGTCTTCGGTCGTGGGGGCAGCGGGGCCGACCTCCTCGCGCGCGTCGAGCGCAGCGAGGGCCTCACGGAGGTCTGGGTCGCGGAGTCGCCCGACGGCGTGGTCGTCAGCGCGGGCCGGCTCGAGATCGTGCCCGGGACCGAGTGCGCCGGGCTGTGGGGCGGGGCGACCCTGCCGCAGTGGCGCGGCCGGGGGATCTACCGGGCGTTGACGGGCGCACGGGCCGGATCGGCGATGGCGCGCGGCGTGCGCTACCTGCACAGCGACTGCACCGAGATGTCGCGGCCGATCCTGGAGCGCTCCGGCCTGCGCCGGGTCACCACGTCCACGCCGTACGTCCGGCGCCGACCGTGAGCCGGGGCGGACGGGCCGCAGGGCGAATCGGCTGACCGGCCGGTAACCAGCACACTGGGCGGCGTGATGTACCACGTGCTGCACACCGTCGTCCCGCCGCTGGCCAAGGCCGTGTGGCGTCCGACGGTGCACGGCCTCGAGCACGTCCCCACCAGCGGTGGCGTGATCCTCGCCAGCAACCACCTCAGCTTCGCCGACTCGATGATCATCCCGATCGTCGCTCCGCGGCCCGTGGCGTTCCTCGCCAAGTCCGACTACTTCACCGGCACCGGCGTCCGGGGTGCGCTCCAGCGCGGCTGGTTCGAGGGACTCGGGATGCTGCCCGTCGACCGCGACGACTCCAAGGCCGCGATCGCCAGCCTGGACACGGCGCTGGGGGTGCTGGGGCGTGGTGGTGCCTTCGGCATCTATCCGGAGGGCACCCGCTCGCGCGACGGCCGGCTCTACCGCGGCCGCACCGGCGTCGCGCACCTCGCGCTGACCGCTGGCTGCCCGGTCGTGCCGGTGGGGCTGCAGGGGACCGAGGACATCCAGCCCGTCGGTGCCAACCGGCCGCGGCTGCGCGGGGTCGACGTGACGGTGCGCTTCGGCGCGCCGATCCAGGTCGCGGGGGAGTACGACGGCGTACCCAGTGGTCGGGCGCGCCGCGAGCTCACCGACCGGATCATGGCCGCCATCGGCGACCTGACCGGCCAGGAGCCCGCGGGCATCTACAACGAGCGCCCGGGCACGGCCTGAGCCAGCGCCGCCAGCGCCTGCGGGAAGATCTCCGCGGGAGGCGTGACGAGGCCGGCGCCGACCTGGCCCACGCCGGCGACCGCACCGGCCATGCCGGTGTTGATCTGCGGCAGGATCCCGGTGCGGCACACCTTCGTGACGTCGATGCCGGTCGGGGTGCCCTGGAACTCCAGGACCGGGACCGACCAGCGCGGGTTCTCGCCGAGGGTGATCTCGTGCATCCGCCGGGTGGTCGCGAGCGCGTCGGGGACCGAGCCGCCGACGAACCGGACGATCGCGGGGGCGGTGGCCATCGCGAAGCCGCCGATGCCGGCGGTCTCGGTGATCGCGGAGTCGCCGATGTCCGGGTTGGCGTCGTCCGGTCCGTAGTCGCCGAGGAACAGCCCGTCGGCGAGCTGCGCCGGACCGGTGAACCACTCGTCGCCGGTGCCGGCGACCTGGATGCCGAAGTCGGTGCCGTTGCGGGCCATCGCCACGACCATCGTCGACCCCTCGATGCCGCGGGCCGCGTCCAGCGCGAGCTTGCAGGCGGGCATCGCGAGGTTGAGGAAGAAGTGGTCGTTGCCGCCGACGAACCGCAGCGCCTGCGCCACGTCCGCGGCGTCGTACCCGCTGGTGACCATGGCCGGGGACAGGTCGCGCAGCAGCATCAGCGTGCCCGCGCGGTTGCGGTTGTGGGCCTCGTCGCCCATCTGCAGCATCTGGGTGAGGATCCCGGTGACGTCGACGGGGCCCGACGACGCCACCGTGTCCCGCACGGACCTCTGCAGCAGCGGGCCGAGCACGTCGCCCATCCAGCGCAGCCGGGTGAGCACCTCGGGTCCGTAGGCGCCGTAACGCAGGACCTTGCCGAGGCCCTCGTTGAGGGAGCAGTAGGTACGCCGCCCGCTGGCCGGGTCCTCGAGCACCCACAGCCACATGCTCGGCGTGACCACCCCGGCCATCGGGCCCACGGTGGACCGGTGGTGGCAGGGCTCGAGCGAGACCGACGTGCCGGACTCGAAGAGCGCCACCGCCTCGTCGGGGTCCTCGACCAGGCCCTCCAGGGCGGCCCCGCCCATCAGCGCGCCGCGCAGCGGCCCGGACGCCCGGGCCCACTCGATCGGCGGGCCGGCGTGCAGGAACTGGCCGGGCTCCAGGCCGAGGGCCTCGGCGGCCGGGACGACGTCGACCAGGGTCGCGGTCACCTCGAGCATCGCGGACAGGGCCCGGGCGTTGGCCTCGGGCCGCCTCGGGTCGGCGGCGACCGCGGCGAGGTCGGACTCCGTGCCCTCCATGGGCGGTCGCCAGTCGACCCGGGTGACCGGCACGGCCTGGGCCTCGACCGCGTCGGCGAGCAGGTCGGCACCCACGCCGACCACGGCCTCGGGGGTGTTCATCGGGTCGCCTCCCGGGTGAGCTCGACGGCACGTCGGGTGGCCCGGGCGTTGGAGACGTGGACCTCGGCGCCGGCCTCGGCCAGGACCCGGACCTGCCGCTCGAGGTCCTGGGGGTCGGCGGCGGTGCCGACCACCGCGGCCACGACCGGCTTGCCGATCCCGGCGATCACCGGGGCCAGCAGTGCGCCCGGGTCCGGCTCGGCGCCGTGCCCGAGCACCACGTCGACCAGGAGCACCGCGGTGTCCGGGTCGGCCCCGGCCCGGGCGAGGTGCTCGAGGCGCAGGGTCGCGTCGATCATCGGGTGCGCGCGGCCCGCGGTGTAGGCGTCGTCGCCGAAGTCGACGAACTCGTGGCCCGCGCCCCTGACAACAGCGGCGCCGAGCAGGCTCTCGGCGATGATCCGGGCCTCGCCGGCCAGCGTGCCGCCGACGAAGAGCCCGCGGAGCAGGTGGCCGCCGGACGGCGCGGCGGCAGTGCCGACGACCGGCCACTCGGGCACGGCGACCCCGCGCGCCCGCAGCAGCGACTCGGTGGCCTCGGTCAGGTCGGGGTGCCCCGCGCCGAGCAGCGCCAGCTCGACCGGCGTGGACAACCCGCCGGCGTACGACCTGATCTCGTCGGCGACGTCGGGCGCCGGCGGCTTCGACACCAGCAGGATCACCTCGACCGTGTTGTCCTCGTCGAGTCGGCGCATCGCCTCCCGGGTCGCGAGGCCGCGCACCTCGGCGGAGAGGTCACGGCCGCCCACGCCCAGCGCGTGCGCCACGCCGACACCGGCCCGGTCGAGCAGCGCGAGCACCTGCTGGCAGCCGGTGCCGGAGGCCGCGACGATGCCGACCGGCCCGGGGGACACGACGTTGGCGAAGCCGAGCCCCAGCCCGCCCACGACCGCGGTGCCGCAGTCGGGGCCCATGACCAGCAGGCCACGCCCGGCGGCGTACCGCTTGAGGGCGAGCTCCTGCTCCACCGGCACGTTGTCGCTGAACACCATCACGTCGCTGCCGGACTCCAGTGCGTCCATCGCCTCGACGAACGCCGACGGTCCGGGCACGGACACCAGGGCGACCGCCCCTGGCCCCGAGACGGCGGTACGGCGCAGCGCGCTCGCCGTGGTCCGTGGCGGTGCCTCCTCGGACGGGCCGCCGTCGCGACGCCCGGTCTCGCGCAGCGCGGCCTCGACGGCGGCCAGCACCGCGTCGAGGTCGCCGCCGTCGGTGAGCCGGATCGCGACGACCATGTCGTTGGGGCCGGCCTCCGTGGGGACGGTGAACCCCATCTCGGTGAGGACGTCGACGTTGAGCGGGGTCGCCATGGCGACCTGGGCCGCCGCGACGCCCGGGACGCCCTGCACGCTGCGGCTGACCTGGAGCAGCGTCACCGAGTCGGCGTAGGCGCCGGGGCGGAGCTCGACGTGCCCGGTCACGCAGCTTCCGTCCGCAGCGAGTCGAGTGCCGTCCGGGCCCCCTCGAGGAGGCCGCGGCCCGACGTGTGGCCGACGGCCGCCAGTGCCTCGGCCCGGGCTGCCTCGTCGGGGGTGTCCAGGGCGGCGAGGAAGGCGGCGAACTCGGGGATCACCTCGCCGTGCATCGCGCAGTCGAGCAGCGTGGCGGAGAGCAGCGTCGTCCTGGACAGCAGCGACCGGACCGTGGCGTCGACGGCCGGTGTCTCGACGCCGGCGGCGCGGTGGACGGCCAGCCAGCCGCAGAGCATGTCGTCGCCGTAGGGCGTCAGCCCGTCGCCCCGGCCGACCAGGCCCTCCACCTCCGCGTCCGCGAGCTCTGCACCGAGCCGGCGGCCCGGCAGGGACGGGACGGACACGTCGACGAGCCTGCCGATGGAGAGGGGCGCGTCGTCGAGGTGCAGGACGCCGCCGCGGATGCCGGCCCCGGCCACCGTGGGCAGCGTGCCCAGCGAGGTGCGCAGGCCGCAGGGGACCGCGGTGGCCCGGAAGCCGAGCACGCCCACGCACCAGCCACCCACGTCGACGTAGATCGCGTCGGGGCCGTGGTGGACCACTTGGACCGGGCCGTCCGGGGCGCTCCGCAGCCGGGTCCGGACACGTGGGGGAGCGCTCACCGGGATCACTGCGCCACGTTAGTACGCCGCAGTCCGGCGCACGCACCGCGCGGCGACACGTACTTGTCGGTAACCCCCAGGTAACCCCGCCGGGCCTGTCGAAGGTGTCCCATGAGTCCATCGGACGTGCCGTGGCTCGAGCCGGCACCCAGCAAGGAGGTCAGTCATGTCGATGTTCAAGTGGGAGGTCGTCGATCCGGCTCCCGGCGAGGCGGTCGCGCCGCGGCAGCGGCTGGCGTGGGGCAAGACGGTCGGGCTCGGTGCCCAGCACGTGGTGGCCATGTTCGGGGCGACCTTCGTCTTCCCGCTGGTCATGGGCCTCAACGCCAACCTCGCCATCATGATGAGCGGGATCGCGACGATCTGCTTCCTGCTGATCGTCGGCGGCAAGGTGCCGAGCTACCTCGGCACCTCGGCGTCGTTCGTGGGCGCCGCCACCGCGATCTACACCTACACCGGCGGGGACGGGCCCGGCGGGCCGGCGGACGTCACCGGCGCGATCCTGGTCGCCGGCGTCGTGCTGGCGCTCGTGGGTGTGGTCATCCACTTCCTCGGCGCCGACTCGGTCAACAAGGTGCTCCCGCCGGTGGTCACCGGCGCCGTGGTCATGCTCATCGGGTTCAACCTGGCGCCGGTCGCGACGCAGACCTACATGCCCTCGGACCCCTGGGTCGCGATCATCACGATGACCGCGGTGATCCTCATGGCGGTCGGGTTCCGCGGCTTCATCGGCCGGATCGCGATCTTCCTCGGCCTGATCTTCGGCTACCTGCTCTCGGTGCTCTGGGACGCGATCTTCGGGAAGACGTCGGCTCCGCTGCCCGGCAACCCCGAGCCCGGACCCCACGACCGGGTCAACTGGGACCTCGTCAAGGACGCCGACTGGTTCGGGTTCCCGAGCCAGACCGCCGACGGCCTCGTGGGCAACCAGGCGTTCACGCCCGGCTATGCCGACGTCGGGTGGCACCTGCCGTCGTTCTCGGTCGTCTTCATCCTGCTGGCGCTGCCGGCCGTCATCGCGCTGGTGGCCGAGAACCTCGGCCACGTCAAGGCGGTCGCCGAGATGACGAAGACCGACCTCGACCCCGTGATGGGTCGCGCGGTGGCGGCCGACGGGGTGGCCACGGTCATCACGTCCTCGGTCGGTGGCTCGCCCACGACGACGTACGCCGAGAACATCGGCGTCATGGCCGCGACCCGCGTCTACTCCACGGCGGCGTACTTCGTCGCGGCGATCGTGGCCATCCTGCTGGGGCTGGTGCCCAAGTTCGGTCAGGTCATCAACGCGACGCCGCCCGCGGTGCTCGGTGGCATCACCTTGGTGCTCTACGGGATGATCGGGCTCCTCGGCGCCAAGATCTGGAGGGAGAACGGCGTGGACTTCGCCAGGCCGATCAACCTCGTGCCCATCGCGGCCGGCATCATCCTCGCGATCGGCGACGCGCGACTGGAGATCACCGACGACTTCGTCCTCACCGGGATCGCGCTCGGCACGATCGTGACCGTGGCCGGCTACCACCTGGCCCGTCTGGTGGCGCGGGACGACGCCGACGGCACGATGATCGCGGTCGGCCACCCGGGTGCCCACGTCGAGGACCACGCGCCTCCTCACGACCGTCCGTCGAGCTAGCCGACGTGAAGCCGGCACCCTTCGCCTACCACCGGCCGGGGTCCGTCGCCGAAGCGGTGACGGCCCTGGCCGGTGACCCGGGCGCCAAGGTGCTCGCCGGTGGCCAGAGCCTGGTCCCGCTGCTGTCGATGCGGCTGGCCGCGCCGTCCGCGCTCGTCGACCTCAACGGGATCGCGGGCCTCGACCTCGTCGAGGTCGACGCCACCGGCGTGCGGGTCGGTGCGCTGGCCCGGCACGCCGACGTGCTCGCCTCTGACGACGTACGCCGGGTGCAGCCGCTGGTCCCGCTCGCCCTCGCGCACGTCGCGCACGCCACCATCCGCAACCGGGGGACGACCGTGGGCTCGCTCGTGCACGCGGACGCCGCGGCCGAGATGCCGGTCGTGCTGTCGCTCCTGGACGGGTCGCTCGAGGTCGAGGGGCCGGGCGGCCGGCGCACGATCCCGGCCGGCGAGCTCTACGTCGGCCCGCTCGAGTCGTCGGTGCGTCAGGACGAGGTCGCGGTGTCGGCGTTCTTCCCGGCGCTGGCGCCGGGTGCCGGGGTGGCGTTCGAGGAGATCGCCCGGCGGCACGGTGACTACGCCCTGGTCGGCGTGGCCGCGCTGGTCGACGGCGCCAGCGTCAAGGCCGGTTTCCTGTCCGTCGCGGACATCCCCACGGTCGTCGACCTCAGCGGGGTCGCCGACGACGACCTCGGGGAGGCGGCGCTGGCGCAGCTCGAGCCGGCCGGAGGGATCCACTCGGACATCCACGCGACGGCGGCGTACCGTGCCCACCTCGTGCGGGTCCTGACGCCGCGCGTGGTGAGAGCCGCCAAGGAGGGCACGTGACCGAGGAGCTGCTCGACGTCCGGCTGTCGGTCAACGGCACGCCGCGTCCGCTGCGCGTGCCCGCCCGCCGGCTGCTCTCCGACGCGCTCCGCCACGACCTCGGCCTCACCGGGACCCACGTCGGCTGCGAGCACGGCGTGTGCGGCGCCTGCACGGTGCTGCTCGACGGGCGCCCGGTGCGCTCGTGCCTGGTGCTCGCGGTGTCCGTCGACGGTCAGGAGGTCACGACCGTCGAGGGGCTGGCCGAGCCCGACGGGTCGCTCGGCCCGGTCCAGCAGGCCTTCGCCGAGTGCCACGGCCTCCAGTGCGGGTTCTGCACGCCGGGGTTCCTGACCACGATCACGGCCGGGCTGCGGGACAACCCCTCGCCCACGCACGAGGAGGCCCGCGAGATGGTCGCCGGCAACCTGTGCCGCTGCACCGGCTACCAGAACATCGTCAAGGCGGTCGAGCGGGCCGCGGAGATCGGCGCCGAGGGGCCGTCGTGACGACCAAGCTGATGGGCCAGCGCGTCCAGCGGGTCGAGGACCAGCGCTTCCTGCGCGGGCAGGGCCGCTACGTCGACGACGTCGCGGTGGGCCCCGACACGCTGCACGCCGCGGTGCTGCGCTCCCCGCACGCCCACGCCCGGATCGTCGACATCGACGTCTCCGCGGTCCTCGACGTCGAGGGCGTGCACGCGGTCTGGACCTACGACGACCTCGCCGACCTGTCGCCGCCGATGGCCGAGCCGCTGCCGCTGCTGATCCCGCACCCGGCGCTGACCCACGGCCGCACGCAGTTCGCCCTGGCCAAGGACGAGGTCAACTACATGGGGGAGGCGATCGCGTTCGTGGTCGCCGAGGACCGCTACGTCGCCGAGGACGCGCTGGCCCGGATCCGGGTCGACTACGAGCTCCTGCCGCCGGTCGTGGGCATCCCCGCCGCCCGGGCCGCCGCGCACCTCGTCCACGAGGACGTGCCGGGCAACGTCGGCGCCCGGCTGGAGCAGGAGGTCGGCGACGCCCGCGCGGCCATCGCCACCGCCCCGCACCGGCTGGAGCTCGACCTCACCGTCGAGCGGAGCTCCTGCCAGCCGATGGAGGGCCGCGGTGTGGTGGCCCGCTGGGACCCCGACGTCAACCGGCTCACCGCGTGGAGCTCGACCCAGACCTCGACCGGTGTCCGGGCCGCGGTCGCGGTGAAGCTCGGTCTCGACCTCGGCCAGGTCGACGTGATCACCCCCGACGTCGGCGGTGGGTTCGGCGTCAAGATCAACCACCCGTGGCCGGAGGAGCTCCTGGTCCCGCTGGCGGCCCGTGCGCTGGGCCGCACGGTGAAGTTCACCGAGGACCGCCGCGAGCACTTCATCTCCACCGCGCACGAGCGCGGCCAGGAGCAGCACATCGAGGTCGGCTTCGACGACGACGGACGGCTGCTCGGCCTCAGCGTCGAGTTCTGGCACGACCACGGCGCCTACACGCCCTACGGCCTGATCGTCCCGATCATCACGTCCACCCAGCTCCTCGGGCCCTACAAGCCGCAGAGCTACCGGGTCGTCTTCGAGTCCATCTACACCAACACCGTGATGGTCACCCCCTACCGCGGGGCCGGGCGGCCGCAGGCCTGCTTCGCGATGGAGCGGACCATGGACGCCATCGCGCAGTACCTCGGCAAGGACCGCACGGAGGTCCGGGCCGTCAACTTCATCCAGCCCGACGAGTTCCCCTACGACCACGGGCTGGTCTTCCAGGACGGCCGCGAGCTCGAGTACGACTCGGGCGACTACCCGGCCATGCTGGAGAAGATCCGGGCACTGGTGAACTGGGACGAGTTCCCGGCGTACCAGGCCGAGATGGCCGCGCAGGGACGCCGGGTCGGGATCGGGCTGGCCTGCTACGTCGAGGGCACCGGTGTCGGCCCCTACGAGGGCGCGCACGTGCACGTCGAGACGTCCGGCAAGGTCAAGGTCGCCACCGGCCTGACCACGCAGGGCCAGGGTCACGCGACCGTCTTCGCGCAGCTGGTCGCCGACGAGCTGGGCGTGAGGCTCGAGGACGTCGAGGTGGTCACGGGCGACACCCGCCGGATGCCCTACGCCGTCGGCACCTTCGCCTCCCGGGCCGCGGTCATGAGCGGCTCGGCCATCCACCTGGCCGCGAAGCGGACCAAGGAGAAGGCGCTGCGGATCGCCGCGGAGGCGCTGGAGGTCGACGAGAAGGACCTGCAGATCGTCGACGGCGTGGTGTCGGTGATCGGCCTGCCGGAGGCCGCGATCGACCTCGGCACCATCTCCGTGCTCTCCAACCCGCTGCGCTACGCCTTCGACGAGGCGTCCAAGGCCGCCACCCAGTTCTCGGTGGGCGACCCGGGCAAGCCCCCGGTCGCCGAGGACGACGAGCCCGGCCTGGAGGGCAAGGACTTCTACTCGCCCGAGCGGGCGACGTTCGCCTCCGGGATGCACGCGGTGATCGTGGAGACCGACCCGGAGACCGCGGAGATCTCGATCCTCAAGTACGCC
Organism: Nocardioides sp.; assembly: GCF_016462705.1. GTDB lineage: Bacteria > Actinomycetota > Actinomycetes > Propionibacteriales > Nocardioidaceae > Nocardioides. The sequence goes on from NZ_JAEMSS010000017.1 coordinate 11,141, forward strand.
GTGGTGCACGACTGCGGCAACCTGATCAACCCGATGATCGTCGAGGGCCAGATCCACGGCGGCGTGGCGCAGGGCATCGGTGGCGCGCTCTACGAGCGGATGGCCTACGACGAGTCGGGGCAGCTGCTCAACGCGTCGTTCATGGACTTCCTGATCCCCTACGTCACCGAGATCCCCGACCGGATCGAGATCGACCACCTCGAGACGCCGTCCCCGCTCAACCCGCTCGGCATCAAGGGCGCCGGTGAGGCCGGCGTCATCCCCTCGGCGGCGGTGTTCGCGGCGGCCATCGAGGACGCCGAGCGCACCGCCCTCCCAGGGTTCGGGATCACCGCGATGCCGATCTCGCCGTCCGAGCTGTTCGCCCTCCGCCACCACCAGGAGCCGTCGTGAAGATCTCCGGAGCCAACGTCATCGACCAGCCGGTCGACCGGGTCTGGCAGGCGCTCCTCGACCCGCGGGTGCTGGTCGCCACGATCCCCGGGTGCGAGCGGCTCGAGGCGACGGGTGAGCACCAGTACGCGATGACGGTCACCGCCGGCGTGGCCGCGATCAAGGGCACCTACGACGGCTCGTGCGCGCTGTCGCACCTGCAGGAGCACGAGTCGCTGGTCATGCGGCTGTCCGGGGCCGGTGCGCCGGGGACCATCGACGCCACCGTCAACGTCGCCTTCTCCGAACCCTCCCCGGGCAAGACCCTGGTCGCGTACGACGCCGACGCAGTCGTGGGGGGAATGGTCGGTGGCGTCGGCCAGCGGATGCTCACCTCGGTGTCGAAGCGGATGGCGGGGGAGTTCTTCGCCAACGTCGGCAGCGCGATCTCAGCGCCTCCGAGCGGGTCGCAGGCGTCGCCGGTCGAGCCCGTCGACGCCCCCGCAGCCGGGGCAGCCGTCTACACCGCTCCCGCGAGGGCCGGCGCCATCTCCTCGACGAACGACT
>NZ_JAEMSS010000017.1:12089-38146 GCF_016462705.1 Nocardioides sp.
TCGCGCAGGCGCTGGTGATCGCCGTCCTGACGTGGCTGGTCGTGCTGGGCGTCGTGGTGGGCTCGGTCTTCGGGCGGCGGCGGTGAGGGACTCGTGGGGGAGCTGACGGTCGAGTCCACCGCCCGCGACCAGGCCGACGCCGTCCGCCGCAAGGTCGTCTCCGCGCGGGAGCTGCTCGACCTGCACCTCGACCGGATCGCCGAGCGCAACCCCGAGCTCAACGCCATCGTGTCGCTGGACGAGGAGCGGGCCCGGGAGGGCGCGGCCGCCGCCGACCGGGCGCTCGCCCGCGGCGACGAGGTCGGACCCCTGCACGGCCTGCCGTTCGCGGTCAAGGACACCCACGCGGTGGCGGGCTGGCGCACGACGTACGGGTCGCGGCTGTTCACCGACCACGTGCCCGAGACGGACGACCTGATCGTCGAGCGGGTGCGCCGGGCCGGGGTGACGGTGATCGGCAAGACCAACGTCCCCGAGCTCGCGGCCGGGTCGCACACGTTCAACACGATCTTCGGGACCACCCTCAACCCGGTCGACCCGACCCGGTCCGCGGGCGGCTCGTCCGGCGGCGCCGCCTGCGCGCTGGCGTCCGGGATGGTCCCGCTCGCCGACGGATCCGACATGGGCGGGTCGCTGCGCAACCCGGCGTCGTTCTGCGGCGTGGTCGGCCTCCGGCCGAGCCTCGGACGGGTGCCCCAGTGGCCGGCGTACAACCAGTGGGAGACGACCTCGGTCGGCGGTCCGCTGGCGCGGAACGTCGGCGACCTCGCGCTGCTGCTCTCGGTGCTCGCCGGGCCCGACCCCCGGGCGCCGACGGCGCTCGGGGACCCCGGCGCCACGTTCGCACCCCCCGTCGGCGGGTCCCTCGCGGGCGTGCGGGTGGCGCTCTCGGTCGACCTGGGCGGTGCGTTCGAGGTCGACCACGACGTGGCCGCGGTGGTCGAGTCGGCCGGGCCGGCCCTGGCGCGCGCCGGGGCGACCGTGACCGCGGCCCACCCCGCTCTCCCGGAGGCCGACGACACCTTCCGCACCCTGCGGGCGTGGCACTTCCAGGCGGCGTACGGGGACCTCCTGGCCACCCACCCGGATGCGTTCAAGCCCTCCCTGGCCGACAACATCCGGGCAGGTGCGCACCTGACGGGCGCGGACGTGGCGAGGGCGTACGCCGGCCGGACCACCCTCTCGGAGCGGATGCGGGAGTTCTTCCTCGACCACGACGTGCTGGTGCTGCCCGCCGCGCAGGTGCCGCCGTTCCCGGCGGACCAGGAGTTCCCCACCGAGATCAACGGCCGCCCGATGGCGACGTACCTCGACTGGATGCGGGCGTGCTACTACATCACCGTGACCGGATGCCCGGCGATCTCCGTGCCCTGGGGGAGCACGCCCGACGGGCTGCCCGTCGGGGTGCAGATCGTCGCCGCCCACGGGGCGGACCGCTTCCTCCTCGAGGTGGCGGCCGGGGTGGAATCGACCGCAACGTGAGCTGAGCACGACGACGGGGGGACGACGAATGACCGAGTGGCGAGATCCGGAACGGCACGTGCGCACGGGGATGCCGCCGTTCGTGGACGCCTACAACCGGGTGCGGGAGCTGATCCGGCGCGACGGTCTCGAGCCCGGTGAGCAGCTGCCCAACGAGGTGGTCATCGGCGGCGAGCTGAGCATCCGCCGCGAGCTCGCCCACGAGGCGCTGCTGCTCCTCGAGGAGGACGGGCACCTGGTGCGCGACCGGGACCGGCGCTGGTGCGTCGCGCCCGCGCCGCCGTACCCGGTCGGGTTCGCCGACGGCTTCCACCGGCAGCTCCGGGACGCCGCCACGCCGGTGCGGCGCCTGCACGCCGCGGTCGAGCGAGGTGGCAGCTGGTCACGCGAGCTGCTGCGCACCGACGAGCCGAAGCTGGTGTGGGAGACCGTGTTCGAGCTCGACGGGGTGCTGCTGGCCTCCACCCTCGAGGTGATGCCGCTGTCGGTCGTGCCCCCCGAGGTCGCGGAGGCCGACGACGAGGCCCAGCGCGACGTCGGGAGGTGGCCCACGCTCCTCGACGCGCTCGACCCGGCGCGGCGGGCCGCGATGGTGCCGATGGTGTGGCGGCTCTCGCCCGTCTCCCGCGACACCGAGCGGCTGTCCTGGATGGAGCTGCCGCTCCACGGCATGCCGGCCGTCGTCACCTCGGTGCTGGCCCAGGACGGTGCGCCGGCCTACCTGGCCAAGAACATCTTCGACCTGACGTCGTTCCAGGTGGCGGTGGATCTGCTGGGACCGCCTCAGCCGAGGTAGGTCTCCACGGTTCCCTCCGGGCGCACCTGTGCGTCGTCCGGGTTGTCGCCGTACTCCCGCTTGGCCCGTCGTTGGCGCAGCAGGTCCCAGCACTGGTCCAGCTCCACCTCGACGCGGGCCAGCCTCGCGTGCTCGTCCTCGGCCGAGATCTGCCCGGCCGAGAGCGCCTCGCGCAGCCCGTGCTCCTCGTCGATGAGCGCCTTGATCCGGGTCTGGATGTCGCCGTCGTCTGCCATGACCCCAGTCTGCAACCCGGAGTCGCCGGTGCACAGTGCCGAAGCAGGCTGACAGAGTGGGCGCATGCCTCGCCGCATCCGCATCGGCATCGACACCGGCGGCACCTTCACCGACGTCGTGGCCTTCGACGAGGACACCGGCGAGCTGGTCACCACCAAGACGCCGTCGACACCGGCCAACCCGGCCGACGGCTTCCTGGCCGGCATCGACAAGGTGCTCGACCTGCTCGGCGCGACCGGCGCCGACATCGACGCGGTCAGCCACGGCACCACGGTCGCGACGAACCAGCTGCTCGAGGGCAAGGTCGACCGGCTCGGGTTCATCACCAACACCGGCTACGAGGCGATGCTCGAGATCGCCCGGCAGTCGGTGCCCGACGGCTACGGCAACTCCTACTTCTGGGTGAAGCCGCCCCGGATCGTCCCGCGCGACCTGGTCAAGGGTGTCGAGGGCCGGCTCGACGTGAACGGCGACGAGGTGCGGCCGTTCGACGAGGCCGGGGCCCGGGCGGTCGCCCGCTGGTTCCGGGACCAGGGTGTCGACACGCTCGGCGTGTGCTTCCTGCACTCCTACGCCGACCCGGTGCACGAGGAGCGGATGCGCGCGGTGCTGCTCGAGGAGCACCCGGACGCCGTGGTCTCCCTGTCGAGCCAGGTGCTGCGCGAGTACCGCGAGTACGAGCGGGCGATGACCACGCTGGTCGACGCGGCGGTCAAGCCGCGGCTCTCGGCGTACGTCACCAACATCAAGGCGCGTCTGGAGGCCTACGACGACCGGACGATCCCGTTCTACGTCATGAAGTCCAACGGCGGCGTGCTGTCGGCCGACGAGGTCGTCCACCAGCCGATCACGACCGTGCTGTCGGGTCCGGCGGCCGGGGCGCTGGGCGCGGCGCTGATCGCCGAGGTGGCCGGGTTCGACCGGGTGCTGACCTCGGACGGCGGTGGTACGTCGACCGACGTGTCCGTGGTGATCGACGGCGAGCCGACGCTCACCACCGAGGGCACGGTGGGTGCGTTCCCGTCGAAGATCCCGATGATCGACGTGGTCACGGTCGGCGCCGGCGGCGGCTCGATCGCGTGGCTCTCGCCGGAGGGGACGCTCAAGGTCGGCCCGCAGTCGGCCGGAGCCGACCCCGGGCCGATCTGCTACGGCAAGGGTGGCACCGAGGTGACCATCACCGACGCCCACGTCGTGCTGGGCCGGATCCCGCCGCACCTCCTGGGCGGCGAGATCCCGCTCGACGTGGACGCCGCGCGGGCCGGCGTGGAGGCGCTCGCCGAGCAGCTCGGCCTCTCGCTGGAGGCGTGCGCCACCGGCGTCCTGGAGATCTCGGCCTGGAACCAGGCCAACGCGCTGCGCCAGGTCACCGTCAAGCGGGGTCTGGACGTCCGCGACTTCACCCTCACGACGTTCGGCGGCTCCGGCTCGCTGCTGCTGTGCCGGCTGATGGACGTGCTCGGCATTCCCACGGTGCTGGTCCCGCCCAACCCGGGCAACGTCTCGGCGTTCGGGCTGCTGACCGTCGACGTCAAGAACGACTACGTGCAGACCCACGTGGCGCTCGCCGACGCCCTCGAGCCGGCGACGGTCGCGACGGCGTACGACGAGCTCACCGGGCGGGCCGCCGACGCGCTCGCTGCCGAGGGGTTCGCGCCGGAGCAGCACCAGTTCGTCCGGACCGCCGACCTGCGCTACTTCGGGCAGGCCTTCGAGGTGCGGGTCCCGGTGCCGGACGGCGCCGTCGACGCCGGCGTGCTCGCCGAGGTCGCGGGTCGGTTCCACGCCGAGCACAAGGCGCTCTACGGCTACGACTTCTCCGGCGACACGACCCAGCAGGTCGAGTGGGTCAACCTGCGGGTCTCCGGCATCGGGCCGATCAAGCGGCCGGAGATCACGCGCCACGAGATCTCCGGGAGCTGGGAGATGGGCTGGCCGGCACCGAGCCGGCCGGTCTGCTTCGACGCCGAGATCGGGTTCGTCGACACCTGGGTCGTCCCGCGTGCCGACCTCCGGCCGGGGCAGGGGATGCCGGGTCCGGTGATCATCGAGGAGTTCGGCTCGACGGTGCCGGTCCATCCCGGTTTCGAGGTCCGCGTCGACGAGTACCTCAACCTGATCGTGACCAGGAGCGAGTCGTGACCGAGTCGAGAAGGGCGCCCACCCAGTTCCCCTACGGCCACCTCACCGCGGACGCCGGCGCGAGCGCCGACCCGGTCCTCGTCGAGATCGTCCAGGGGTCTCTGGCGAGCGTCGAGATGGAGGTCGAGACCGCGATCGGGCGGACCAGCCGCAGCCCGATGATCCGGGACGCCCACGACTTCCGGGCCGGCATCCACGACCGGCTGCTGCGCAAGCTGACGGGCCGCTCGTACTCCGCGCTCGTGCACCCGGTCGCGCGGGACTTCCCGCTCGAGGAGATGCGGCCGGGGGACGTGTTCTTCCACAACGACGTCTACCGCTCCGAGGGTGGCATCGGGCACCTGCCCGACCTGTGCGTGACGGTGCCCGTCTTCTCCGAGGGCCGTGTGGTCGCGTTCGTCCAGGCGTTCGGCCACCACGACGACATCGGCGGCGCGGTGCCCGGCTCGATGCCCTCGCACGCCACGAGCGTCTTCGAGGAGGGACTCATGGTCCCGCCGATCCGGCTCTGGGACGCAGGCGTCCCCAACCGCGCGGCGCTGACGATCATGACCCGCAACTCCCGGATGCCGGAGTCGCTGGCGGCCGACCTCGACGCCGAGTGCTCGGCCTGCCTCATGGGTGCCCGGCGGCTGGGCGAGCTCTTCGACAGGTACGGCGTGGAGACCGTCGAGTCCTGCTTCGACGCGATCCTGGCGCGGACGACCGAGACCTACCGCCGCGAGATCCTCGGCAAGATCCCGGTCGGCACCTGGGTGTGGGAGGACTACGCCGAGCACGACGGCGTCGACGAGCCGATGCTGCACACCCAGCGGATCACGCTGACCCGGACGGCCGCCGACGACCCGGACGGCGAGCGGCTGGTCCTCGACTTCGACGGCACGTCACCCCAGGCCAAGGGGCCGATCAACCACGTCGGCGACGCCAGCGACGGCGTCTTCCTCAAGAAGTGGCTGGCGCCGATCCTGCGCAACCTCGCCGACACCCCGGAGCGGATGGCCGAGCTCGACGTCAACGAGGGTGTCGTGCCGCTCATCGAGATGCGCTTCCCGCCTCCGGGCACGCTGCTCACGCCGGTCTTCCCGGCGCCCACCAACGCCCGCACGTTCGTGATCCTGCGGCTGCTCGGCGTCCTGGCGGGGGTGATCGCCAAGGCGGTCGACGGCCGGATGCCGGCCGACCAGGAGACGATCCGCTACACCGGCGTCTACGGCGAGGACCTCGAGGGCCGGCCCTACCTGATGCGGGAGGTGCTCGGCGGCGGCTCGGGCGGCCGCTACTACGCCGACGGCGAGGACACCATCCACGTGGTCCCGGACTCGCGGAACCTGCCGACCGAGTTCACCGAGGCGCGCTTCCCGTTCCGGGTGGAGGCGCTGTCGCTCGCGGTCGACAGCGGGGGAGCGGGCCAGTTCCGCGGCGGCCTGGGCTACGAGAAGCACATCCGGATGCTCAAGGACGGCCACTTCATGTCCATCGCGGACCGGTCGATCCTGGCCTGCTGGGGCGTCCGCGGCGGCAAGGCCGGCAGGCCGTTCGAGGTCGTGATCGACCCGGGCGGCCCGAACGAGCGCGAGGTCGACGCCCTCGCCGACGCCGAGCCCGTGGTCGCCGGCGAGGTCATCCGGATCCGCACCACCGGTGGCGGCGGCTGGGGCGACCCGCTGCAGCGCGACCCGGCCCTGGTCGTCCGCGACGTGGTCTGGCGCAAGGTGTCGCCGGAGGCGGCCCTTTCGGCGTACGGCGTCGTGCTGACCGGTTCGCTGGACGACGACTCGCTGTCGTACGACGAGGAGGCGACCGTCGCGGAACGGGCCGGGCGGCCCGCGCGGACCGACGTGTTCTTCGACCGCGGACCGGGCTACGCACGGCTGTCCGGTGGCGCCGCGCACGCCGACGTGGACGTCCGGTGACCGGCCGGCCGCCGCTGGCCGAGGCGCTGGACCTGGACCCGCACCCCGAGGGGGGTTGGTTCCGCCAGACGTTCGCGCCGTCCGAGACCGTCACCCTGCCCGACGGCCGGATCCGGCCCCTGGCGACGCTCATCCACTTCCTGCTCACCGCCGGGGACTCGTCGGCCTGGCACCGGGTCACCTCCGACGAGGTGTGGCTCGCCCACCTCGGCACCGTCCGTCTCCAGCTCGGTGGCCGGGCCGGGACGCCGGCCGACGGCGAGGTCCTGCTCGTCGGCACCGGCGCCGGCGAGCTGACCCAGGCACTCGTGCCCGGCGGCACCTGGCAGCGCACCCTGCCCGGCGAGGCGGACGCGCTGGTCAGCTGCCTGGTGACCCCCGGGTTCGACTTCGACGACTTCGAGCTCGCCTAGCTCTCAGAGCCAGGTGTTCGCCGTCCACGAGCCCGCCACCACGCCGGCCGCGGCCAGGACGAGGTAGACCAGCCACCACTGGTTGCGACTCAGCGGGGCGCCCTTCACCGGCTCCCGGTCGTAGAGCCGCTGCCAGGGGCTCATCAGGTAGAGCCCCGGCACGGCGAAGAGCAGGAACATGCCGGCGCCGACGACCCAGCCCAGGACCCAGCCGTCGTCGCCGCCCTGGGCGAAGAGCTGGACCGAGAGACCGCCCAGCGTGAAGGTCCAGTAGGGCACGACCAGGTTGGGCGCGCCGACGCCGAGAGACACCATCGTGCCGGCCAGCGCGACGACGAGCGACACGAACATCCCGACCAGGATCAGCGAGGTCGTGTGGTGGGGGCAGGGGTTGGCGATCACGTAGGGCCCGCCCGTCGCGCAGCTGTACCCGGCTGCCATCTGGGCCCACGACCCCACGAGGAACCAGGTGATGGTGACCGCCAGCAGCAGCACCGCGGCCACCGTCAGCAGGGAGCGGGTGCGCACCGACATGGCGGCACTCTGGCAGATGCTGCACCGGCGAATCGCCCCGCCGGCGGGTTAGGTTGCCGTGATGGCCCTCACCGAGACCGACCTGGTGCACCTGCGCCGCTGCGTCGAGCTGGCGCGCGAGGGGCTGGACGACGGCGACGAGCCGTTCGGCTCGCTGCTGGTCGACGCCGCGGGAGAGGTCCGTTTCGAGGACCGCAACCGGGTCAAGGACGGAGACGAGACCCGACACCCCGAGCTCGAGATCGCCCGGTGGTCGGCGGCGCACCTCACCGCCGGCGAGCGTTCGACCGCCACGGTCTACACCTCCGGCGAGCACTGCCCGATGTGCTCGGCCGCGCACGGCTGGATGGGGCTCGGCCGGATCGTCTACGCCGTCTCCTCGGCCCAGCTCGGCGCGTGGCGTGCCGAGTGGGGAGTGCCGGCCGGACCCGTGCTGCCACTCCCGGTCCAGGCGGTCGCACCCGGCGTCCCGGTCGACGGCCCCGCGCCCGAGCTGGAGGCCGAGATGCGTGAGCTGCACAGGCGACTGGCCGAGGGGCGTGCGGGCTACTCACCGCTGGCCGGGTCGGTCGGCCCTCGCGTAGGTTCGATCGGGTGAGGGTGCTGCTGGCGTTGGGCGGCAACGCGATGACCAACGCCGACGGCCGGGCCCGGCCCGAGGACCAGATCGCCGCCGCGCAGGTCGCCATGGCCGCGGTCGCCGACCTGCTCGCCCAGGACGTCGAGGTCGTGATCACCCACGGCAACGGCCCGCAGGTGGGCAACCTGCTGGTCAAGAACGAGCTCGCCGCCGCCGTCGTCCCGCCGGTGCCGCTCGACTGGTGCGGTGCCCAGACCCAGGCGACGCTCGGGTTCGTGCTGATGAACGCCCTGGAGAGCGCGCTGGCCGAGCACGGCCTCGCCCGGCGTACCGCTGCGCTGGTGACCCGCACCAGGGTCGACGCCGACGACCCGGGCTTCGAGAAGCCGACCAAGCCGATCGGGCACTTCCTCCCGGCCGACCAGGCGCTGGTGCTCGTGGAGCACGGCGAGACCTGGGAGGACCGCGGGGACAAGGGCTGGCGGCGGGTGGTCGCCTCGCCGGAGCCGGTCGAGATCCTGGATGCCCCCGCCGTGCAGTCCCTGGTGGCCGACGGCTTCGTCGTCGTCGCGGCAGGCGGCGGCGGGATCCCGGTCGTCCGCGACCCCGACGGCTCGCTGCGCGGGGTCGAGGCGGTCATCGACAAGGACCTCGGCGCCGCGCTGCTGGCCAGGACCGTCGACGCCGACGTGCTCGTCATCGCGACCGACGTCCCGCACGCCGTGCTGCACTACGGCACGCCCGAGGCCGCCGACGTCGGCACGGTGCCGGTCGCCACCATGCGCGAGTACGCCGCCGCCGGCCACTTCGCCTCCGGCTCGATGGGACCCAAGGTCGACGCGGCATGCCGGTTCGTCGAGCAGGGCGGCGCCCGGTCCGTGATCACCGACCTGGCCCATCTCACCGCCGCGATCAACGGGGACGGGGGCACGGTCGTCGTACCGTCCTCCGACCAGACCTGAGAGGATCACCGGATGCCCGACGCCATCGAAGTACGCAAGGTCCCGATCCACTCCGTCGCCGACGCCAGCGAGCTGGCCAAGCTCATCGACGACGGGGTCCTCCACGCCGAGCGCGTGGTCGCCATCATCGGCAAGACCGAGGGCAACGGCGGGGTCAACGACTACACCCGGATCATCGCCGACCGCGCGTTCCGCGAGGTGCTGGTCGAGAAGGGCGCCCCCGCCGACCAGGTCAAGCAGGTCCCGATCGTGTGGTCCGGCGGCACCGACGGCGTGATCAGCCCCCACGCGACGATCTTCGCGACCGTCCCGCCCGAGGACGTGACGCCGTCCGACGAGCCCCGGTTGACCGTCGGGTTCGCGATGAGCGAGCAGCTGCTGCCCGAGGACATCGGCCGCACGCCGATGATCACCAAGGTCGCGGACGCCGTGAAGGTGGCGATGGAGAAGGCCGGCATCACCGACCCGGCCGACGTGCACTACGTGCAGACCAAGACCCCGCTGCTCACCATCCACACCATCCGCGACGCCAAGTCGCGCGGCAAGACCGTGTGGACCGAGGAGACGCACCAGTCGATGGACCTCTCCAACGGCTGTACGGCGCTCGGTATCGCCGTCGCCCTCGGCGAGATCGACATGCCCAGCGACGACGACGTGATGCACGACCGGTCGCTGTTCTCCAGCGTCGCGTCGTGCTCCTCCGGTGTCGAGCTCGACCAGGCGCAGGTGGTCGTGGTCGGCAACGCCCCCGGCGTGGGAGGCCGCTACCGGATCGGGCACTCGGTGATGACCGACGCCCTCGACCAGGACGGCATCTGGAACGCCATCCGCGACGCCGGTCTCGAGCTCCCCGAGCGACCGCACACCAGCGACCTCGACGGCAGGCTGGTCAACGTCTTCCTCAAGTGCGAGGCGTCCCAGGACGGCCAGGTCCGTGGTCGCCGCAACGCGATGCTCGACGACTCCGACGTGCACTGGCACCGCCAGATCAAGGCCTGCGTCGGCGGCGTGACCGCGGCGGTCACCGGCGACCCGGCGGTCTTCGTGTCGGTCTCCGCGGCCCACCAGGGCCCGGACGGCGGCGGCCCGGTCGCCGCGATCGTCGACCTGGGCTGACCCCGGTCGTCGGTCGAGGAGCTCGCGCAGCGAGCGTCTCGAGACCTCCGCAGCGTTGGCTGGAACTGGATGCAGGCGGGTCCCAGCGACGGCTTGCGAGGTTTCGAGACGGCGCTAGCGCGCCTCCTCAACCAACGGGGGGCTCAGGAGTCCAGCCACTCCCGGATCGCGTCGTTGTGCTCGCCCAGCGTCGGTGGCGGGTCGTGCGAGGAGCGGCCGCCGGAGAAGGCGTTGTCGTCGAACCGCAGCGGTGAGCCGGGCAGGTCGATCGGGCCGAGGGTCGAGTGCTCGACCGAGAGCAGCAGGCCCTGCGACAGGGCCTGGTCCCAGGAGTAGACGTCGTCCATCGAGCGGACCTTGCCGGACGGGACGCCGGCCTCGGCCAGGAGCCGGAGCCAGTGCTCGGCGGGCTGGTGGGCGAAGTGCGACTCGAGCCGCTCGACGAGGTCGTCGCGGTGGGCGACCCGCTCCGGGTTCGTGGCGAAGCCGTCGTCCTCGGGGTCCCACTGCAGCGCCCCGCACAGCGCCCGCCACAGGCCCTCGGAGCCGCAGGCGATCTGGATCGGCGCGCTGGCGGTGGCGAACATGCCGTACGGCGCGATCGAGGGGTGGTGGTCGCCGGCCAGGCCGGGCACCTCGCCGGCGACCGTCCAGCGGGTCCCCTGGAACGCGTGCACGCCGACCATCCCGGCCAGCAGCGACGTACGCACCACCCGGCCGCGACCGGTGCGGGCCCGCTCGGTGAGCGCCGCGAGCACGCCGATGGTGCCGTTCATGCCGGCGATCAGGTCGGCGATCGGCACGCCCACCTTGGTGGGCTGCTCGGTGCCGGTGATCGACATCAGCCCGCCCTCGCCCTGGGCGATCTGGTCGTACCCCGCCCGGCTGGCCTCCGGCCCGTCGTGCCCGAACCCGGTGATCGACAGGACCACCAGCCGGGGGTTGAGGTCGTGCAGCCGCGAGACCGGGAACCCGAGCCGGTCGAGCACGCCCACCCGGTAGTTCTCCATCAGCACGTCGGCCCGCTCGACGAGGCGGGCGAGCACGTCGCGGTCGGCCTCGGACTTGAGGTCGAGGACCAGCGACTCCTTGTTGCGGTTGGCCGAGAGGAAGTACGTCGACTCCCGGACCGTCGAGCCGTCGTCCGCGTCCTGGGGCGGCCCGACGAACGGCGGGCCCCAGGACCGGGTGTCGTCACCGGCCGGGGGCTCGACCTTGATGACCCGCGCACCGAGGTCGCCGAGCGTCATCGCGGCGTGCGGGCCTGCCAGCGCGCGGGTCAGGTCGAGCACGAGCAGGCCGGACAAGGGCGCGACCTGGTCGCCGGGCTGGTCGCCGGGCTGGTCGTCGGGCTCGTCATCGGGCATACGGCCACCGTACTGACGCGTAACCCCGGCCGCCGTCCGCTCGTTGGACCGCCGATCTGCCCGCCTCGGAACGGGCAGCAGACCCGGAGGATCCAGATGACGTTCGTTCGATCGACGACGGCACGCCTGGCCGGAGCGATGACGCTCCTCGCCTCGTCCGTCCTCGGCGTCGCGGTGGCTACCGCGCCCGCCGCCAACGCCGCCCCCACCTGGGCACCAGCCGCCACCGCTGAGATCACCCCCGGCGTGCAGATGTACACCGAGGGCGCGCAGTGCACCGGCAACTTCGTCTTCACCGACAGCGCGAACAACGTCTACGTGGGCTACGCCGCCCACTGCGCCGGCATGGGTGCCGCGACGGACACCAACGGCTGCCTCAACGAGTCGGTCCCGCTCGGCACCACGGTCACCTTCAACAAGGGCGGCAGCCTCGTCAGCGAGGGCACCCAGGTCGGCAGCGGCACGCTCGCCTACTCCTCCTGGCGCACCATGCGTGCGCTCGGCCTGTCCACCGACTCCAACGAGTGCGCCTACAACGACTTCGCCCTGGTGAAGGTCTCCGAGGCCGACAAGGGCAAGGTCAACCCGTCCATCCCGTTCTGGGGCGGCCCGACCGGCATCGACACCGACGGCACCGCCGCCGGCGACCGGGTGTGGAGCTACGGCAACTCCAGCCTCCGCGGCGGCGTCACCGCGCTGTCGCCCAAGACCGGCATCAGCCTCGGCGACAACGCCGCCGACGGTGGCTGGTCGCACCCGCTCTACACCCTGACGCCCGGCGTCCCGGGTGACTCGGGCTCGGCGTTCGTCAGCGCCGGCGGCAAGGCGGTGGGCACCCTGTCGACGCTGGGCCTCGCGCCGCTGCCGCTGTCCAACAACATCGGCGACCTGGCCAAGGAGCTCGCGTTCGCCCAGGCCCACTCGGGCATCGCGGGGCTGACGCTGGTCAACGGCACCGAGCCGTTCGACCCCATCCTGTGACGCACGGCCTCTAGCTCGTACCCACGAGGGTCTGCCCGTCCCCGGCTCCGGCCGGGGGCGGGCAGCGCTAGTTTTCGGACGTGGACGCTGAACCCGGGAACGCCCGCGAGGACTGGGTCGAGGCGGTGCTGGCGATCGTCGAGGCCGTCCCGCCGGGCCGGGTGACGACCTACGGCACCATCGCGCAGACCCTGGGCCGCCACGGCGCCCGCCGGGTCGGCAACGTGATGGCCACCCACGGCGGTGGCGTGCCCTGGTGGCGGGTCGTGCGCGCCGACGGGTCGCTGCCGCCGAGCCACGAGGGCGAGGCGGGCGAGCACTACCGGGCCGAGGGCACTCCTCTGAAGAAGTCCGGTGCGATCGACATGCGCGAGGCGTTCTGGGAGCCCGGGGAGGCCTGATTCCTGTGCAGTCTGTGGACAGAGCTGTGGAACCAGAAGAATGTCGGCCGCACCCCTTGCGCGTGGGCCGGTGGTGGGCGTAGAACTCTCTTACCCAGTTCCTTCGGGAGCTGGATAGGAAGGCCTCTTGCAACTCATACTTGCGAGAGGCCTTCCGTCTTTTCCGGGGTTTCGAGACGCCGCCTCGTTACGCGTCAGTAGTGACCCAGACTGGTCCGCATGCTCTACGAGGTGATGCACGGCATCGTGCCGCCCCTCATGCGAGCGGTGTGGCGCCCGACGGTCGTCGGCCTCGAGCACGTCCCGGACACCGGCGGCGTCATCCTGGCCAGCAACCACCTCAGCTTCGTCGACTCGGTCGCGATCCCGGCGGTGGTCAAGCGCAAGGTCGTCTTCCTCACCAAGTCCGACTACTTCACCGGTACCGGGCCCAAGGGCCTGGTGTCCCGGGCGTTCTTCGAGGGCCTCGGCATGCTGCCCGTCGACCGCGACGACAGCAAGGCGGCGATCGCCAGCCTGCAGACCGCGCTCGAGGTGCTGGGGCGGGGCGAGGCGTTCGGGATCTACCCCGAGGGCACCCGCTCCCGCGACGGGCGGCTCTACCGCGGCCGCACCGGCGTCGCGCACCTCGCGCTGACCGCCGGGGTGCCCGTCGTCCCCGTCGGGCTGACCGGGACCGAGCACGTGATGGCGGTCGACTCCAACCGGCTGCGCGTCGTGCCGGTCACGATCGAGTTCGGGAAGCCCATCGACTTCACCGGCCGGTTCGACGGCGTCCCGCTCGGCCGGGCCCGGCGGCAGGTGACCGACGAGGTGATGGCCGCGATCCGGGCCATCACCGGCCAGGTCGAAGCGGGTGTCTACAACGACCGGCCCGTGGCGTGAGGGCATGATCCGCCGACTCGCCGTGGTCGTGTGCCTCGCGCTCGCCGGACCTGGCGTCGTGCTGCCCGCGGACGCGTCTCACGGTCGCGTCTCGGACCCGAGCCCGACGGCCCACGTCTTCCTCGTGCTGCGCAAGCCGCTCGGTGAGGCACCCCTCGGCGCGCTCTTCATCCGGGGCACCTCGGTCGACGGATCCCGCATCGACCTGGGCGCCTCGGTGCGCCTGGCGGGTACCCCCGTGTCAGCCAGGTCGTTCGAGGCCTCGGCGATGAGGCTGAGGTTCGTGGTCCGACCGGTCGGCGGGGGCGACGTCTCGACCGGTCGAGCGTCGATCACGTTCGACTCCCCGTACTCCTTCAGGCCGGGGATCACCAGCCTCAGCCTGTCGCGGAGCGAGTTGGACCAGCTGTTCGCCGCCTTCGGCGACCGTCGGTCGACGGCGCCCGCGTCCCGGCGGCGCGGGCACCCGAAGGAGAAGCCGAGGCGTGCATCGCTCGACGGCTACGTCACCCACGTCGGCGCCCGGAAGGCAACCGGTTCCGGAACTCTCATCACTGCCCTCGGACCGGAGATAACGGCGGCCGGCGGGACGTTGACCTTGCTGGGTCTCCGGATCGACGCCCGGACGATCAAGGTGGATCGCCTGCGGCTGCGGTTCTTCGGGACCCACGACGGCGCGAGGCGCCGAGGCAGCCTCACCATCCGGCTCAGGCAGCCGGAGGTGGTGACCCGCGGGCTGACACAGCTGTTCCTCAACGGGGCCGAGGCGGCCCAGTTCTACGACGCGATGGCGACGAAGCTCCACCAGCCGAGGAGCAGGCCGGCCGCGCCGAGCACGCCGTAGGCCGGCAGCCACCAGACCGCAGGGCCCTGACGGGTCTGCCGGAGCTGGGACACCATGAACACGAACGCCGGCAGCGCCATCGCCCAGAACAGGACGCCGCAGACCAGCCAGCTCCAGACCACGTCGGGTCCGATGAACGCGTACTCGAGGAAGTTCCACCCGAGCGACCCGAACAGCCCGCCCCACATCGGGACCAGCAGGTTGGGGGCGCCCACACTGCTCGCCGAGACCGTGCCGATCATCGCGAAGATGATGAGCGCCGGGATCGCGACCGCGATCAGGATCGACCCGTCCGGGCACGGCTGCGCGCTGACGTAGGGCCCGCCGTCGGCGCACGAGCCGCCCACGTTCATCACGGCCCGCATCGACAGGTAGGTCCAGGTGAGGCTCACCGCGACGACCAGGACGGACGCGACGGTGACGGCCGCCGCCCGGGGCGAGACCCGGGCCGCCGCCGGGGCTTCCGTGCTCATGCCCCAACTCTGGCAGAACCCGCGGGCGGATCGGCGTCTACGATGCCCGCCGTGAGTCTCCGACGTGCCGTGTCCCTGCTCTTCGTCGTCCCGCTCCTGGTCGCCTGCGGTGGCGACACCGATGCGGACGACCCGTCCGGCTCCGACGGTTCCGGCTCCGGCACCGCTGGGAGCCCGGACGCCACGGACGGTCCCAGCGTCACCGAGGACGCGGGCGGTGTCCCGGACGCCTGTTCCCTGGTCTCGACCGACGAGGTCACCATGGCGGTGGGGACGACGGTCTCCGACGGCGTCGGCGGGGACGGGCCGGTCGCCACGGGCGGGTCCCAGTCGACCTGCACCTGGCGCGGCGTCGAGGACCCGTCGGCGAGCGCGATGATCACCGTCTACACCGACGCGAGCGCCGCCGACTCGGTGCGCGAGGACGACTCGGCACCGGTGCCCGAGCTCGGCGACGACGCGTTCGTCGGCCCGTTCGCCAGCGTCTGGGCCTACGCGGGCGAGGGCTCGTTCACCGCGCAGTGGTACGACTTCAGCGGGTCCGACGAGGAGAACCTGCCCAGGAGCACCGCCCTGGCCCTGCTGGTCCGCGAGGCGCTCTGATCCCTGGGTCCTGGCCCTGTCGGGACCGGGTGGTCGAATGGCCACTGTGACCTCAGGGACCCCCGGGACCTCCGCGCCGGCGTACCGCCTCGTGCGGCCGCCGGCGACGGCGGCGGTTCCTGAGCTCGACGAGCCGCAGCGGCGGGTGGTCGAGCACCCCGGCGGTCCGCTCCTGGTGCTCGCCGGTCCCGGGACGGGCAAGACGACGACGTTGGTCGAGGCGATCGTGCGGCGGATCGAGGAGGGCGCCCACCCCGACTCGGTGCTCGCGCTCACGTTCTCCCGCAAGGCCGCCGAGCAGCTGCGCGACCGGGTCGCGGCCCGCGTCGGCCGCACCATGTCGGCCACGATCGGCTCGACGTTCCACTCGTTCGCCTACGGGCTGATCCGCGCCTACGCGCCCGCGGAGCTCTACCTCGGCCCGCTGCGCCTCCTGTCGGCCCCGGAGCAGGACGTGGTCCTGCGCGAGCTGCTCCAGGACCACCCGGAGTCGGTGCGGTGGCCCGACGGGCTCAAGGCGGCGCTCGGGACCCGCGGGTTCGCCCGTGAGGTCCACGCCGTGCTGTCGCGGGCCCGCGAGAAGGCGCTGGACGGCGAGGCACTCCAGCGGCTGGGCGAGGACAACGGACTGCCCGAGTTCGTGGCCGCGGGGCTGTTCCTCGAGCAGTACCTCACGATCCTCGACGAGCGCGCCGCCGTCGACTACTCCGACCTGATCCGCCGCGCGACCATCGAGGCCACCCTGCACCGTGACGAGCTGCGGGCGCGCTACGCGCACGTGTTCGTCGACGAGTACCAGGACACCGACTCCGGCCAGGTCGCGCTGCTCCAGGCGCTGGCCGGCGACGGCCGCAACCTGGTCGCGGTCGGCGACCCGCACCAGTCGATCTACGCGTTCCGCGGCGCCGAGGTCCGCGGCATCCTCGACTTCCCCGGTGAGTTCCCCGCCGAGGACGGGACGGCAGCGCCTGTGGTGGCGCTCGGGACGACCCGCCGGTTCGGGCCGCGCATCCTGACCGCCGCCCAGCGGGTGGCCGGCCGGATCGGCCTGCCCGGCAGCATCCCGGTGGAGGCGCGCGAGGCGTTCCTGTCACCGGTCGCGGTCACCGGTGGGCACGGCGAGGGCCGGGTGGTCGTGCGCACCTACGACAGCGACCGCAGCGAGGCCGAGCACCTCGCCGACCTGCTCCGCCGTGCGCACCTCGAGGACGGCATCGGCTGGGACGAGATGGCGGTGCTCGTCCGCTCGGGCCGCGCGTCCATCCCGCCGCTGCGCCGGTCGCTCGGCGCCGCCGGCGTACCGGTCGAGGTGGCCAGCGACGAGGTGCCGCTCGTCCGGGACCCGGCCGCGCTCCCGCTGATCGACGCCCTGCGCGTCGTGCTCAACCTCGACAACGACGACCCGGACCACGTCGACCACATCGACGCGGCGCGTGCCGAGGCGATGCTCACCGGGCCGCTCGGCGGGCTCGATGCCGGCGACGTACGGCGCCTCGCCCGCCAGCTGCGCACCCGGGAGAAGGAGGTCGCGCACGCGGAGGCGCGGCTGCCGCTCCACTCGCGAGAGCTGGTCCGCCGAGCCGTCCTCGACGTCGGCACCCTCGACGGGCTGACCGGCGCCGAGGTGCAGCGGGCCCGCGCCGTCGGCGACCTCGTCCGGTCCGTCCGTGACCAGATGGAGGCCGGTGCCACCGCCGAGGAGCTGCTGTGGGCGCTCTGGGACGGCACGTCCTGGCCGCGCCGCCTCCGCCAGCGGGTCGAGTACGGCGGCGCCGCAGCCCGGCGCGCACACCGCGACCTCGACTCGATCGTGGCGCTGTTCGAGGCCGCGGCGCGTGCCGAGGAGACCCGGGACCACGTGGGGGTCCGCGAGTTCCTGGCGACGCTGGTCGCCCAGCAGATCCCCGCGGACACCCTGGCGGAGCGGGGTGCCCGCGGAGCCGCCGTCCGGCTGCTCACCGCGCACCGCGCCAAGGGGCTCGAGTGGCGGCTGGTGGTCGTCGCGCACGTGCAGCAGGACGGCTGGCCGGACCTGCGCCGCCGGTCCAGCATCCTCGGCGCCGACCGGATCGGGCCGTCCGGCCTGGTGCCGCCGACGTCCGCCCGCGAGATGCTGACCGAGGAGCGCCGGCTGTTCTACGTCGCCTGCACCCGCGCCCGCGAGCGCCTCGTCGTCACCGCCGTCGCGTCGACCGAGGACGACGGAGACCAGCCGTCCCGGTTCCTCGAGGAGCTCGGCGTGACCGTCGAGCAGGTCGTCGGCCGGCCGCCGCGGACGCTGTCGCTCGCGGGCCTGGTCGCCGAGCTGCGGCGCACCCTCACCGACCCCGACGCCGGCGACGCCATGCGGGGCGCTGCCGCACGCCGGCTGGCCAGGCTGGCGGGCGAGAGGAGTGGAGACCGGCAGCTGGTGCCGATGGCGGACCCGTCGACCTGGTGGGGCACCCGGTCGGTCAGCAGGTCGGTCCAGGACATCCGCCCGCCCGACCGGCCGGTGCCGGTCTCGGCCAGCATCGTCGACGCGATGGACGTCTGCCCGACGCGCTGGTTCCTGGCCCGCGAGGCCGGCGGCGTCGCCCGCCAGCACCAGTCGGCCAACGTCGGCGAGATGGTGCACGCGCTCGCGCAGCGGGTCGCGGCCGGCGAGCTCCAGCCCGGACCGGACGGGGTCGAGCAGCTCATGGGCCACGTGGAGAAGGTGTGGGACCGGCTCGAGTTCCGCACGCCGTGGGCCAAGGCTCGCGAGCTGGAGCGGATCCGGATGGCGCTGGCCCGGTTCCTGTCCTGGCACCACAGCAACCCCCGCACGGTCCTCGGCGTCGAGGAGGGTTTCCGCGCGCTGATCGAGCTGCCCGACGGAGAGACCGTGCGGCTCGACGGCTACGCCGACCGCATCGAGCTCGACGGCGACGGTCGGGTGGTGGTGGTCGACCTCAAGTCCGGGCGCACCAAGCCCTCGGACAGGTCCGTGCTCACCAACGTCCAGCTGGGGCTCTACCAGCTGGCCGTCGACCACGGTGCCGCCGACGGCCTGGTCGGCGAGGACCGGCAGGGTGTCGCCGGCGGTGCGGAGCTCGTGCAGCTCGGCCTGCCCGGCGACACCGACCTCGCGACCGTCCAGGCACAGCCGGTGCAGGCGGACGACGGCACCGCGCGCGACGACCTCCGCGGTCGGCTGCAGCGGGCGGCGTCGCTGCTGCGCACCGAGAGCTTCCCGGCGACCGCCGGTCAGCACTGCCGCGACTGCGACTTCGTGCCGCTGTGCCCGGTCAAGAGCCGCGGGTCGGTGATCTGACCGTGAGCGCAGCCCCGATCCACCCCCCGGCACGGCCCGCGGTCCGCCTCGACACGCCCGCCGACCTCGCGGCGGCGATGCGCGCGCCCTGGCAGGCCAGCGAGCAGCAGTGGGCCGCGATCACCGCCCCGCTGTCGCCGGCCGTCGTCATCGCCGGCGCCGGCTCGGGCAAGACCACCCTGATGGCCGCCCGGGTCGTCTACCTCGTGCTCACCGGCGCGGTTCGCCCCGACCAGGTGCTCGGCCTCACCTTCACGACCAAGGCCGCGACCGAGCTCCGCGGCCGGATCCGGCAGGCCCTGACCGACGCGGGCGCACTCGACGACAGCGACGCCGGCGACGGCGGGGACGACCGGGAGGACGTGCTCGAGCCGACCGTCGCGACCTACAACGCCTACGCCGCCGGGCTGCTCACCGACCACGGGCTCCGGATCGGGCACGAGCCGGACACCCGGGTCATCACCGACGCGGCCCGCTACCAGCTCGGCGCGCGGGTGGTCGACCGCTACACGGGCGAGATCAGCTTCCTCAGCGACCACCCCCAGACGGTGATCCAGAACCTGCTCGACCTCGACGGCGCGATGAGCGAGCACCTCGTCGGGCCCGACGACGTGCGACGCGTGGACGCCGAGGCGCTGGCGCGGTTCCAGGCCGCCGCCGACGAGGAGCGGGCCGGCAAGAACCGGGTCACCTACGTCCGGGAGATCGAGAAGGCCGCCAACGCGATCGAGCGGCGCTCCGAGCTGCTCGGGCTGGTCGCCGGCTACCGCCGGATGAAGTCCGACCTGGGTCTCATGGACTTCTCCGACCAGATCGAGCTGGGTGCGCGGCTGGCCCGGCTGCAGCCCGAGGTGGGCGTCGCCGAGCGCGAGCGGTTCAAGGTCGTCCTGCTCGACGAGTACCAGGACACCTCCGTCGCCCAGGCCACGATGCTGTCGCGGATCTTCGGTGGCGGGCACGCGGTCACGGCGGTCGGGGACCCCAACCAGGCGATCTACGGCTGGCGGGGCGCGTCCGTCTCCAACATCCTCGGCTTCGCCGAGACGTTCCCCGCGCGCGCCGACGGGCCCGGTGAGCCCGGTGATTCCGGTGAGTCCGGAGAGCTGGGCGTGCCCGTCTACCCGCTGACCGTCAACCGGCGTTCGGACCGGCGCATCCTGGCCGTCGCCAACCGGCTCGCCCGCCCGCTCTACGACGCCACGACCGCGGTCCGGCCGCTCGAGCCCAAGCCCGAGGCGGCCGAGGGCGTCGTCACCACCCGGGTCTTCGAGACCCAGCACGACGAGCTCGGCTGGCTGGCCGACGCGGTCCGCGAGGTCCACGGCACCCGCGACGCCGAGCGCTGGTCCGACATCGGCGTGCTCACCCGCGACAACGCGCACGCGGCCGAGGTCTTCGACTCGCTGACCGACGCCGGGATCCCCGTGGAGATCGTCGGACTCGCGGGACTGCTGCGGCTCCCGGAGATCGCCGAGGTGGTCGCGGTGCTCCACCTCCTCAAGGACGTCACCTCCAACGCCTCGCTCCTCACCCTGCTGACCGGGCCACGGTGGGCGATCGGACCGCGCGACCTCAAGCTGCTCGGCGACCGCGCGCGCGAGCTCGCCGGAGGCCGCGGACGGTCCGCCGCACCCACGTCGATCGACGACCACCTCGTCGAGATCGCCGACGGCATCGACCCCGCCGAGATCCCGTGCCTCGACGACGCGCTGCGCGACCCGGGCGACGCGCCGTACTCCGCGGAGGCACTCGAGCGGTTCGCCCTGCTCGCCGCCGAGCTGCGGACGCTGCGCTCCTACGTCGGGGAGCCGCTGCTCGACCTGGTCCGGCGCATCGTCGAGACCACCGGGGTCGACGTCGAGCTCGCCTCGGTCGTGTCACCCTCGGCGGCCGCCCGGCGCGACAACCTCGACCTGTTCGTCCGCGCGGTCGCGGACTTCCAGGCCGTCGACGGCGACGTCACCCTCGTCGCGCTCCTGGCCTACCTGACCGCCGAGGAGGAGGAGAGCAAGGGCCTGGAGATCGTGGCGCCGTCGGCCGCCGACTCGGTCAAGCTGCTCACCGTCCACCGCGCGAAGGGCCTGGAGTGGGGGACCGTCTTCCTCGTCGGGGTGTGCGCCGGGCGCTTCCCGAGCGCGCAGTCCCGCACGCTCTGGACGTCGTCGCCCGCGGTGCTCCCGGCCCCGCTGCGCGGCGACGCGGCCGACCTGCCCCAGCTGCGTGGCTACGACAAGGCGGCCCTGGACGACTACCGCGCCGAGACCAAGAAGCACGAGGCCACCGAGGAGCTGCGGCTCGGCTACGTGGCGATGACCCGTGCCGCGCACCGGCTCTCGGTCACGTCGTTCTGCTGGAGCCCGCGGGCGACGCCGTTCGGGCCCTCGGCCTACCAGCTCGAGCTGCGCGACCAGCTCGCGGAGTGGGGTGAGCCCGTCACGGAGTGGCTCGACGCCCCTGCCAAGGGCGATCCGCACCCGTACGCCGACCAGGACCCGTCACGGCCCTGGCCGCCGACCGGTGTCAGCGCCGAGGTCGAGCGCCGGGTCGCCGCCGCCGCGCTCGTGCGAGCGGCCGACCCGCTGGCCGACGACGAGGACCTCGACATGGTCGAGAGCGCCCGGGTGGCCGACTGGGACGACGAGGTCGAGCGGCTGCTCGTCGAGGCCCGGTCGGAGCGCAGCCCCGAGATCGAGGTTCCGCTGCCCGGCAGCCTGTCGGCGACGTCCCTCCTGCGGCTGCGTGAGGACACGGACGCGTTCGCCCGCGAGCTGGCCCGGCCGATGCCGCGGCCGCCGTCGCGCGCGGCCCGCTTCGGCACCCTGTTCCACGCCTGGGTGGAGGGACGCTTCGCGCAGCAGCCGCTGCTCGACCCCGACGACCTGCCCGGCCGCGGGGACCTCGGCATCGACGACGAGGCCGAGCTGGACGAGGTGATCGCGGCGTTCGAGAAGGGCCCGTTCGCCGACCGCGCGCCGTACGCCGTCGAGGCGTCGTTCGCCCTCGTGCTCGACGGCCAGGTCGTCCGCGGCCGGATCGACGCCGTCTACGAGGAGGACGACGGCGCGTTCCTGGTCGTGGACTGGAAGACCAACAAGCAGGCCACCGCCGACCCGCTCCAGCTCGCGATCTACCGGCTCGCCTGGGCCGAGCTCACAGGCGTCCCGGTCGAGCAGGTGCGGGCGGCGTTTCACTACGTGCGGACCGGTCGGACCGTCGAACCGGACGACCTGCCCGACCGTCAGGCGCTGGAGGCGATGCTCTCGCTCTGACCGGCCCGGTCCAGCCATGCCGCGACACCTCGCGCGGCCACCCGGCCGGCCCGGTTGGCCCCGATGGTGCTGGCCGAGGGCCCGTAGCCGACGAGCTGGACCCGCCGGTCGGCCACCGCGGTCGTGCCGTCGAGCTGGATCCCGCCGTGCGGTGAGCGCAGCCGCAGCGGTGCCAGGTGGGCGACCGCCGGGCGGAACCCGGTCGCCCACAGGACCGTGTCCGCCCGCCACAGGCAGCCGTCGGCCATCCGGACGCCGTCGGGCTCGAGGGCGGTGAACATCGGGTGCCGGTCGTACGCTCCGAGCCGGTCGGCCTCGCGCTCCTGCTCCCGCAGTGCCAGGCCCGTCACGCTCACCACGCTGGCGGGCGGCAGCCCCCGGCGTACCCGATCCTCGACCAGCGCGACCGCGGCCCGGCCGATCTCGGGTGTGAAGTCGTCGGTGCGCCACACCGGCGGGCGGCGGGTGAACCACCGGGTGCCGGCGGCGACCGGGGCGATCTCCCCGAGCAGCTGCACCGCGGACGCGCCGCCGCCGACGACCACCACACGAGCGCCGCGGAACGACCCGGGCCCGTCGTAGTCGTGGGTGTGCAGCTGGCGTCCCCGGAACCTCGACCTGCCGGGGTAGGCCGGCACGAACGGCTGCGACCACGTCCCGGTGGCGTTGACGACCGTGCGCGTCGTCCACGCGTGCCGCCCCGCCCGCACCTCGAGCAGGTCGTCCTCGACGGGGACCACCTCCTCGACCCGCACCGGCCGTTCGACGGGCAGGTCGTGTGCGCGCTCGTACGACGCGAAGTAGGCCGGGACCACCACGTTGGCCCGGCCCTCGGCCTCGGGCGGCGGCTCCGAGCCGGGCAGCGCGGCGACGCCGTGCACGTCCCGCATCGTGAGCGAGTCCCAGCGGTGCTGCCAGGCGCCGCCCGGGGAGTCGTCGCCGTCCAGCACGACGTGGGTGACTCCGCGCCGAGCCAGGTGGTAGGAGGCGGACAGCCCGGCCTGGCCCGCGCCGATCACCACCGAGTCCAGGACGGGCATGCCGGGTCAACGCCGGCGCCGGCCCGGATAGTCCATCGGGAAGGATGTCGTGCCGTGACCGACCAGCGCACCGCCGAGCTCTACGCCTCCTGGCGGGGGCTCGCCGACCGGGGCGAGCCGATCGAGATCGGCTACTCGCGGACCCGTGGCCGGCTCGAGGTCGGCGCCGGGACGGCGGTGCTCTGTCTGTCCGTCTGGGCGGCGGTCGCCCTCACGCCCGGTGCGGGGCTGTTCGGGCTCGCGGCCGCGGTGCTGGCCGGGACCGGGTGGCGACGGCTCCACGTCACCGAGCCGGCGGTGGTCATCTCACCGGCCGGTGTCTGGACCTCGGCGCTGGCGGTGCTCGTGCCCTGGGGCGTGATCGGTGAGGCGCGCACCGCGGGCAACCCGTCCGTCGTGCTCATGGTGGACAAGGACTGGGCCCGCGGCAACCTCGGTCACCTCTCGTCGCTGCGCCGGTACGCCATCGAGACGGGCCGGCACGAGCTGGCCGCACTGCCGCTGCCGCGCCACCTGGCCGTGCCCGACTTCGAGCTCGGCGTGTGGATCACCGCCCGGGCGCAGGAGGGCGGGCTCAGCTGATGCTGGTCCCGGACGCAGTGCCGGCCGCCAGTGCGATCTCGACCATGTCGCCGAAGGTCTGCTCGCGCTCGGCGGCCGTCGTCTCCTCGCCGGTGACGATGTGGTCGGAGACCGTGCAGATGCACAGCGCCTTGCGGCCGTGGCCGGCCGCGATCGTGTAGAGCGCGCTGGCCTCCATCTCGATCGCGAGGCAGCCGTGCTGGACCATCGGGCCGAGGAGCTCGGGCCGGGGGGAGTAGAACGAGTCGCCGCTGAAGATGAGGCCCACGTGGACGTTCGAGCGGTCCCCGGCGGCCGAGACCGCGGCCGACAGCAGGCCGAAGTCGGCCACGGGCGCGTAGTCGAGACCGTCGAACCGGATCCGGTTCATCGACGAGTCGGTGCAGGCGCCGGAGGCGATGATGACGTCGCGGATCGCGACCTTGTCCGTCAGCCCGCCGGCCGACCCCACCCGGACGACCGACTGCACGTCGTACTCGCGGAACAGCTCGGTCGCGCAGATCGCCAGCGACGGCTGGCCCATGCCGGAGCCCTGGACCGAGACCGGGTGCCCGCGCCAGGTGCCGGTGAAGCCGAGCATGCCGCGGACCTCGGTGTAGCACTCGGCGTCGTCGAGGAACGTCTCGGCGATCCACTTGGCGCGCAGCGGGTCCCCGGGCATCAGGACGAGCGGGGCGATCTCGCCGGGCCGGGCTCCGATATGGGTGCTCACCGCAGGGACCCTAGTCTCAGGACCGTGGAGTTCGCGCACCAGCAGATGGCGGCCGACGCGCACGACCGGGTGGCCGTACGCCGTGCGGACGAGGCCTGGCTCGAGGAGCGCTGGGCCGACCCGGGGACCCGCGTGCTGGTGGTCGCCGGGACCCGGGTCCGCCCGGTGGACGGCGCCGTCGAGTGGGTGTCCCCGGCCGAGGCACCCGAGGGGCTGCGGGTGCTGCTGGGAGAGCGGGAGGGCCGGGCCTGGTTCGCGGTCGTCGCCCCCGCGGAGGGCGCGTCGGTCGACGCCGGGTGGTACCCGCTGCGTGGCCTGCTGCCGCACCTGGCCGGCGCGGCCGAGGGCGAGCTGTCGGGGGCGCCGCTGGTCTTCCACGCGCTCGGCCTGGCCGAGTGGCTCTACGCCACCCGCTTCTGCCCGCGCTGCGGCGGCACGCTCGAGGTGCGCAAGGCCGGCCACGAGCTGGTGTGCACGTCCTGTGGCAAGTCGCAGTTCCCGCGGACCGACCCCGCCGTGATCATGATCGTCGCGGCCGGCGAGCCCGGCGCCGAGGACGAGCGCTGCCTGCTCGGCCGGCAGGCGGTGTGGCCCGAGGGCCGCTACTCCACGCTGGCCGGCTTCTGCGAGCCGGGGGAGACCCTCGAGGACGCCGTACGCCGTGAGGTGCTGGAGGAGACCGGCGTGGTGGTGGGCCGGGTCGACTACTTCGGCAACCAGCCGTGGCCGCTCCCGGCCAGCCTGATGATCGGGTTCGTCGGCCGGGCCGAGACTCTCGAGATCACCGTCGACGAGGACGAGATCGAGGACGCCCGCTGGTTCACCCGGGCCGAGATGAAGGCCGAGGCGGAGGCGGGCACGCTCGTGCTCCCGGGTGGTGTCTCGATCAGCCGGTCACTCGTCGAGCACTGGTTCGGCGGCGAGCTGCCGGGCCAGTGGTGACGCTCAGCTGGCCAGCGCGGCCAGCTTGTCCTTGACCTGCAGCACCGACGGGTTCGTCATCGAGGTGCCGTCGGCGTACACCAGCGTCGGGACGGTCTGGTTGCCGCCGTTGGCCGACTCCACGATGGCCGCCGCCTCGGGGTGCTGCTCGATGTCGACGACGTCGAAGGCGATGCCCTCGCGCTCGAGCTGGCTCTTGAGCCGGTGGCAGTAGCCGCACCAGGGCGTCGAGTACATCGTGAAGCTGCTCATCGTGGAAGTGTCCCCTCGGACGTCTAGGGTCGGGTGTCGTCCGATCCAACCACCTGACCTGGAGTGTTGTTCCACCATGGCTGCGCCCGATCTCCTGTCCGCGCTCGACCCCGAGCAGCGCGCGGTGGCCGAGACCCTGCGCGGGCCGGTCCGGGTGCTCGCCGGGGCCGGGACGGGCAAGACCCGCGCCATCACCCACCGCATCGCCCACGGCGTCGCGACCGGCGTCTACGCCC
>NZ_JAEMSS010000151.1 GCF_016462705.1 Nocardioides sp.
GCCCACCAGCCAGACCACTCGTCGCCTGCGCATCGAGGACCTCGTCGACCTCGCGGTCCCGTCCCAGCCGGCGCTCTCGCCCGACGGGTCGCGGGTGGTCTACGTGCTGCGCACCCTCGACGTCGAGGACGACCGCAACGTCGACGAGCTGTGGCTGGTCGGCACCGACCCGTCCCAGGGGGACGCTCCCCACCGGCTCACCCACGGGCCGTCGGACAGCGCACCTACCTGGTCGCCCGACGGCGGCCGGGTCGCGTTCCTCCGGGCGGGCCAGCTCGCCGTGCTCGACGCCGCCGGCGGTGAGCCCGAGGTGCTCACCGACCTCCCTCTGGCTGCCGGCGCCCCGCAGTGGAGCCCGGACGGACGGCGGCTGGCGTTCACCGCCCCGGTCGACCCGACCGGCGGCGGCGACGGGCCGATGGTGTCCGACGGCACCGACTACCAGGCCGACGGCGCCGGGATGTACGGCGCGGTGCGCAGCCAGCTGCACGTCGTCGACGTCGCGACCCGCGAGGTCCGCCAGCTGACCGACGGACGTCAGCACACCGCCGCGCCGCAGTGGAGCCCGGACGGCACCGAGATCGCCTTCACCCAGGGCCCCGCGGACCGGTTCCGGATGCCCGTCCACGTGCTGGCCGTCGACGAGCCGCACGCCCGCCCACGGGTGGTCGCTCTCGCCGACGGCATCGCGGCCGCGGCGACCTGGACGCCCGACGGACAGGCCCTGCTCGTCGTCGGCTACCCCGGCGACCCGGTCGGCCACGCCCACCTGCTCCGGGTGCCCCTCGCCGGGGGCGAGCCGACCGACCTGGCCGCGGCACTGGACCGCAACGTGATGGCCGGCGCCCCGGCGTACCCCGGCGGGCTGCCGGTGGAGCACGACGGCCGGGTCTGGTTCTGCCTCCGCGACCGCGGCTGCACGCACCTGTGGTCGGTGGCCGCCGACGGCAGCGACGCCCGGGCCGTGCTGGACGGGGCCGGGCGGGTCGTGTCGGGGCTGTCCGCCACCGCCGGCCGGGCCGCGCTCGCGCTGGCGACGCCGACGTCGTACGGCGAGATCGCCGTGGTCGACCTGGCCTCCGGCACCGAGACCGTGCTGACCGACCACGGGGCTCCCCTCGCCGACGTCCGGCACCACCCGCGCGAGGCGCGGACGTTCACGATCTCCGACGGCACGGAGGTCGAGGCCTGGCTCGTGCACGACCCGGAGCAGGAGGGTCCACGTCCGGTGCTGCTCGACATCCACGGCGGACCCCACAACGCGTGGAACGCCGCCGCCGACGAGATCCACCTCTACCACCAGGAGCTGGTCGAGCGCGGCTGGGCCGTGCTGCTGGTGAACCCGCGCGGGAGCGACGGGTACGGCGAGGCCTTCTACGACGGCGTCCGCGGTGCGTGGGGGACCGCGGACGCCGGCGACTTCCTCGAGCCGCTCGATCAGCTGGTCGACGACGGCCTGGCCGACCCGGACCGGCTCGCGGTCGCCGGCTACAGCTACGGCGGCTTCATGGCCTGCTGGCTGACCGGGCACGACGACCGGTTCGCGGCGGCGGTGGCCGGCGGGACGGTCAGCGACCTGGTGAGCATGTACGGCACCAGCGACGACCTGTGCCTGAGCGCCTACGAGCTCGGCGGGACGCCGTGGGACGAGCCCGAGCGGTACGCCGCGATGTCACCGCTGAGCAGGGTCTCCGACGTCCGCACGCCCACCCTGGTCCTCCACGGGGCCGAGGACCGCACCTGCCCGCTGAGCCAGGCCCAGCAGTGGCACACCTCCCTGTGCGAGCTCGGCGTCCCGACGCAGCTGGTCGTCTACCCGGACGCCTCGCACGTCTTCATCCTGCTGGGGCGGCCGTCCCAGCGCCTCGACTTCAACCGGCGGGTGCTCGGCTGGATCGAGCAGCACACCACCGGCGGGGGCCGGCCGCGGCTCGACGAGGCGCACTGGCAGCAGCGGCTGGCCCGGCTCGCCGAGCGGCACCACGTGCCCGGCGCCCAGCTCGGCCTGCTCCGGGTCGGGCCCGGCGGCGCCCCCGATGAGCTGGTGCGCACGGCGTACGGCGTGCTCAACGTGCGCACGGCGCAGCCGGTCACCACCGACGCGCTGTTCCAGATCGGCTCGATCACGAAGGTGTGGACCGCGACCGTCGCGATGGCGCTGGTCGACGAGGGACTCCTCGCCCTGGACACCCCGATCGCGGAGGTCCTGCCCGAGCTCCGGCTGGCCGACCCCGACGTGACGAAGTCGGTCACCCTGCGGCACCTGCTCAACCACACCAGCGGGATCGACGGGGACGTGTTCACCGACACCGGGCGTGGCGACGACTGCCTGGAGAAGTACGTCGAGGTGCTCGGCGAGGCCGGCCAGAACCACCCGCTCGGCGCCACGTGGTCCTACTGCAACTCCGGCTACGCCCTGCTCGGCCGGGTCATCGAGAAGGTGACCGGCCAGACCTGGGACCAGGCGATGCGGGAGCGGCTCTACGCGCCGCTCGGCCTGGACCACACCGTGACCCTCCCCGAGGAGGCGCTGATGTTCGCCGCCGCGATGGGCCACGACGAGCAGGATGGCGAGCTCGCCCCTGCCCCGGCGTGGCAGCTGCCGAGGTCGATCGGGCCGGCCGGCCTGGTGACCTCGACGGTCGCCGACGTGCTGGCGTTCGCCCGGATGCACCTGACCGGCGGCCTCGCCGCCGACGGCACCCGGGTGCTCAGCGAGGAGAGCGCCGCCGCCATGGCCGCGCACCAGGCGGACCTGCCGGACAAGATCGTGCTCGGCGACTCCTGGGGGCTGGGCTGGATCCGCTTCGGCTGGGGCGAGCACCGGCTGATCGGCCACGACGGCAACACCCTCGGGCAGGCCGCCTTCCTGCGGGTCCTGCCCGACCCGGTCCACGGGGGCGGGCTGGCCGTCGCGCTGCTCACCAACGGCGGCCACACCCGCGACCTCTACGAGGACCTCTACCGGGAGATCTTCGCCGAGGTGGCCGGCGTGCAGGTCCCCGAGCGCTTCGCCCCGCCCGCCGAGCCGGTCGAGGTCGACGTGACGCCGTACGTCGGGCGCTACGAGCGGACCTCGGTCATCATGGAGGTGGAGGAGGGGCCGGACGGGCCGCTGCTGCGCACCACCCTCACCGGCCCGTTGGCGGAGCTGGTGCCGGACCCGGTCGAGGAGCACGCGCTGGTGCCGGTCGGCCCCGCGCTGTTCGCGGTGCGGCCGCCCGAGGCCGAGACCTGGGCACCCGTGACGTTCTACGAGCTGCCGACCGGCGAGCGCTACCTGCACTTCGGCGTCCGCGCCACCCCACGGGTGGGCCCGTGACCGCGGAGCTGGGCGACGACCTGCACGAAGACCTGCACGAAGACCTGCACGAAGACCTGCTCGGCGGCCTGCTCGACGACCTGCGGGTCATGGTCGAGTGCGAGTCGCCGTCGGCCGACCTCGCCGCGGTCGCCCGGTCGGCCGACGTGGTCGCCCGGGTCGGCGCCGCGCGCCTCGGCGTACCTCCCGAGCGGATCGTCCTGGACGGCCGCACCCACCTGCGCTGGCGGCTGGGCGATGGGCTCGGCAGTGACGGGGCACGGGTGCTGCTGCTCGGGCACCACGACACGGTGTGGCCGATCGGCACCCTGGCCCGGCGCCCGTTCGCCGTCGAGGACTCGCCGCACGGCGCGGTGGTGCGCGGGCCCGGCTGCTTCGACATGCTGGCCGGTCTCGCGATGGCCTTCCAGGCCGCGGCCGGGCTGTCCGGCGTCACCCTGCTGGTGACCGGCGACGAGGAGCTCGGCTCCCCCAGCTCCCGCGGCCTGGTCGAGGACGAGGCCCGGGCCGCCGTAGCGGCGTTGGTGCTCGAGGCGTCGGCGGACGGCGGCGCGCTCAAGACCGAGCGCAAGGGCGTCTCGCTCTACGACGTCCGGGTCGCCGGCCGTGCCGCGCACGCGGGCCTCGAGCCCGAGCGCGGCGTCAACGCGGCCGTGGAGCTCGCCCACCAGGTCCTGGCCCTCGCCGGCCTCGGCGACCCCGAGGCCGGGACCACCGTGACACCGACGGTCACCGTGGCCGGCACGACCACCAACACCGTGCCCGCGTCCGGTTCGGTCGCCGTCGACGTCCGGGTCCGGACCCTGGCCGAGCAGGAGCGGGTCGACCGGGCGGTGCGGGGGCTGCACCCGGTGCTGCCCGGTGCGACCCTGGAGGTGCTCGGCGGCGCCAACCGCCCGCCGCTCGAGTCCTCCGCGTCCGCCGAGCTGTTCGCCCGCGCCTGCGCGGTCGCCGCCCGGCTCGGCCTGCCGTCGCTCCGCGGGGCCGCGGTGGGCGGTGCCTCGGACGGCAACTTCACGGCGGGGGTCGGGACGCCGACCCTCGACGGGCTCGGCGCCGTCGGCGGCGGGGCGCACGCCGAGGACGAGCACGTCCTGGTCGACGCCCTCCTCGGCCGCACGGCGCTCCTCCGGGCCCTGCTCGAGGAGCTGCTGGCCGACCCCGTGGCCGGCACTGTGGACGACCCGACCAAAACCGTCGCGACCTCTGGTGCGGCCCGACCATGACCGCCCCCGAGGAGACGACCAGCATGGATCTCGTGATCGACCGGACGACCGAGCCACCGCGGGCCACGACCCAGGTCGACCGCGCGGTGCAGGCCGCCGACGCGGCGGCCCGGGCCGCGGGCGTCTCGGTACGCAGCCTCGAGCACCTGGCCGACCTCGAGGGGGTCGTGGGCCTGTTCACCGGGATCTGGGGCCGCTCGGACAACCCGCCGATGACCCTGGAGCTGCTCCGGGCCCTCACCAAGGCCGGCAACTACGTCGGTGGCGCCTTCGACGGCGACCGCCTGGTGGGGGCCTGCGTCGGCTTCTTCCACGCGCCGGGTGAGGACGCGCTGCACAGCCACATCGCGGGCGTCTCCGACACCGGCCGGCACATCGGGTTCGCGCTCAAGCTGCACCAGCGGTCGTGGGCCCTGCTGCACGGCGTCTCCGAGATCGCGTGGACGTTCGACCCGCTGGTCGCACGCAACGCGTACTTCAACCTGGTCAAGCTGGCCGCCACCCCGACGGAGTACCTGCCCAACTTCTACGGCCCGATGGTCGACGCCATCAACGGCGACGACGACTCCGACCGGCTGCTGGTCCGCTGGCGGCTCACCGACCCGCACGTGACCCGGGCCTGTGCGGGGCAGAACGTGGGCGCGTCCGCCGAGGACGAGCTCGCGGCCGGGGCCGCCGTCGCGCTCGGGGTGGGTGCCGACGGCGGCCCCGCACCCGGGGCGCTCGAGGGCCGGACCGCGCTGGTCGCCGTGCCGCCGGACATCGGACGGCTCCGGGAGGCCGACCCGGTGCTGGCCCAGCGGTGGCGGGTCGCCGTACGCGAGGCCCTGACCGGCCTGGCCGCGCATGGCGGCCGGATCGACGGCTTCGACCGGGCCGGCTGGTACGTCGTGCGGAGCGGACGATGAAGCTCACGGGTGTCGAGCTGCGGCGGATCGCGATGCCGCTGGTCGCACCGTTCCGCACCTCGTTCGGCACCGAGACCCAGCGCGACGTCCTGCTGGTCCGCGCCGTGACCGACGACGCCGAGGGCTGGGGCGAGTGCGTCGCCATGGCCGGGCCGCTCTACTCCTCGGAGTACGTCGACGGCGCCGTCGACGTGCTCCGCCGGTTCCTGGTCCCGCGACTGGTCGCCGGCGGACCGTTCGGCGCCCACGAGGTCGCCGGCCGGCTGGCACCGGTCAAGGGCCACCGGATGGCCAAGGCGGCGCTGGAGATGGCGGTCCTCGACGCCGAGCTGCGCAGCGAGGGGAGGTCGTTCGGTCGCGAGCTCGGCGCCGTCCACGACCGGGTGCCGTGCGGGGTGTCGGTCGGGATCATGGACTCGGTTCCCGAGCTTCTCGACGCGGTCGGCGGCTACCTCGACGAGGGCTACCTGCGGATCAAGCTCAAGATCGAGCCGGGCTGGGACGTCGAGCCGGTCCGAGCGGTGCGCGAGCGGTTCGGGGACGAGGTGCTGCTCCAGGTCGACGCCAACACGGCGTACACGCTCGCCGACGCCCAGCAGCTGGCCCGGCTCGACGCGTTCGACCTGTTGCTCATCGAGCAGCCGCTGGACGAGGAGGACGTGCTCGGCCACGCCGACCTGGCCAAGCTGATCCGCACCCCGGTGTGCTTGGACGAGTCGATCACCTCGGCGCGCGACGCCGCGGCCGCGCTCCGGCTGGGGGCATGCCAGATCGTGAACATCAAGCCGGGCCGGGTGGGTGGCTACCTCGAGGCGCGCCGGATCCACGACGTGTGCGTCGCCCAGGGGGTCCCGGTGTGGTGCGGCGGGATGCTGGAGACCGGTCTCGGCCGGGCCGCCAACGTGGCGCTGGCCGCGCTGCCCGGCTTCACGCTGCCCGGCGACACCTCGGCCTCGGGCCGGTACTACGCCGGCGACATCACCGAGCCGTTCGTGCTGGACGACGGGCACCTGCGGTTGCCGGACGGCCCCGGCCTGGGGGTGGCACCGCTGGAGGACCGGCTGGCCGAGGTGACCACCGCGACGGAGTGGCTGCCCGTGTGACGTTCACCTACGGTCGGGGGATGCAGCACGCGGGCGGCGCCCGGCCGCGCTCCAGCCTCGGCCGGGTGCTCGACGACCTGGGCGCCACCCTGCTCGACCTGGCCCACGGCGACCCGGAGCACGCGGGCGAGCTGGGCGGAGTCGTCATCCACGACCCGCTCGACCGACCGGTGCTGCCATCGCGGGCCCTGGTCCTGGGCGTCGGCGTCGAGACCGCGGACCAGGTCGTCGAGCTCCTGGGGGAGCTGCACCGCCAGGGCGCGGTCGGCCTGGTGGTCCGCGCCCCGGTCCCGCTCACCGACGACGTACGCCGGGCCGCCGACGAGGCCGGCGTTGCGCTGCTGGGACTCAGCCGCGGCGCCCCGTGGGGCCACCTGGCCGAGATGCTCCGCTCGGTGCTCGCCGAGGGCGACGTCGGCACCGCGGAGCCGGAGTCGCTGGGCGGCCTGCCCTCGGGCGACCTGTTCGCCGTCGCCAACGCGATCGCCGCTCTCCTCGACGCACCGGTCACCATCGAGGACCGCAGCGCCCGGGTGCTGGCGTTCTCCGGCCGCCAGGACGAGGCCGACCCGTCCCGGGTCGAGACGATCCTGGGCCGGCAGGTGCCGGAGCGGTACTTCCGGATCCTGACCGACCGGGGCGTCTTCCGCGACCTGCACCGCAGCGAGCAACCGGTCTTCATCGAGCCCGTCGACGCCGAGCACGAGGGCTTCTCCAAGCCGCGGGTCGCGATCGCCGTCCGCGCCGGGGACGAGGTCCTCGGCTCGATCTGGGCGGCCGTCCCCGGACCGCTGAGCGACGAGCGCACCGAGGCGCTGCGCGACTCGGCCAAGCTGGTCGCCCTGCACCTGCTGCGGGTCCGGGCCGGCGCCGACGTCCAGCGCCGGGTCCGCGCCGACCTGCTCAGCTCCGCGCTGGAGGGCGGCCCGGGGGCCCACGAGGCCCTGGAGCGGCTCGGCCTCTCCGGCCAGCGCCTCCTGGTGCTCGGGATCGCCCTCGACGAACGCGACCTGGCCGTCGCCGACCCGGACGCGGCCTCACTGGTCCACGAACGCCGGCGCCTCAGCGACGCCTTCGCCCTGCACCTGGGGTCGGTGCACGCCCGCTCGGCCGCCGCGGAGATCGGGGGCGTGACTTACGGCCTGCTGCCCCTGACCGGGCCGTCCGAGCAGGGCGAGGCGCGCGCCCTGCGCATCGTCGAGGACTTCCTCGACCGGGTCGGCGACCGGCTCCCCACCCTGGCCGCCGTGGGACCGGTGGCCTCCGACCTGTCCGGGCTCGCGCACGGCCGCAGCGCGGTGGACCGCACGCTGCGGGTGCTGCGGGAGGGCCGCACCGACCTGAGGGTCGGGCGCCTGGACGAGCTCCAGGGGGAGGCGCTGGTGCTCGAGCTCCGGGACCTCGCGACCTCCCGCGGCGACCGGCCCAGCGGGGCCCTGGCCCGGCTCGTCGACTACGACCGGCGCCACCGCAGCAGCCTGGTCGCGACGCTCCGGGCCTGGCTCGACGCCTTCGGTGACGTGGTCACCGCGTCCGGGACGCTGTTCGTCCACCCCAACACCTTCCGCTACCGGCTCCGCCGGGTGGTCGAGGTCGCCGAGGTGGACCTCGACGACCCGGACCAGCGGTTCGCGCTGATGCTCCAGCTGCGTGTGCTGCGACCGGACACCCGGCCGGACACCCGGCCGGACGCCTGACGGCGGCCGGCTCAGCTCGGGAGCACGTCCGCGCGGGCCTCGACCAAGGCGTCGGACGCGGTGAGCCGCCACGCCTCGAAGGTCAGCTCTGCGAGCTCGTCGCGCGGCACGCCCTCGAGGCGGACGACGACCCAGCCGAACCCGTAGGCCGTGTACTGCACCTCGAACACCTCCGGCCGCTCGGCCACCAGGGCCTGCTGCTCGGCGATGGTCTGCTTCAGCCCGACGGTCCGGGTCGGCTCCCACAGGTAGCCGAAGGTGCGGCCCCCGACCTCGAACCTGCGGTAGCGGCCGTGGTCGGACTCGACGACCTCGTCGAGCTGGTGGGCCAGGTCGAGGAAGTCGCCGATCCCGCTCGTCACGCAGCCGAAACTAGCGCCACCTGAACGACGCGAGCACCGATGCCACCAGTGCCTCGGTGGCCGCGGGATCGGCGCGGTCGAGGTCCATCTGGATCGAGATCACCCGCCCGTCGTGGTCCAGGCCGATGTCGTGCTGGATCTTGGTGTCGCCCTTCTCCCACCACTGCACGTAGTAGCCCGGCGCGCCGTCGAGCAGGACGTTGTCCTGGCGCTTGACGATGGCGCCCTCGGGCAGCGTCCGGTTGTGGAACTTCACCTGCTCGTCGAGGGACGCGGGCGACGCGAAGTTCTCGCGGTCACTGAGCGAGATGACCTGGGTCGAGGGCACGTGCCCGGCCGCGGAGGCGTAGGTGACGATGTCGGGGATCCGCTCCCACTCCCCCACGGGGACGTTGACCTGGGAGGTCTCCTCCTCGAGCAGCAGACCGGCGGCCGGCGTGACGGCCGGCTCGGTCGGCTCGCTGGTCGCGTCGGTCGGCTCGCTGGTCGCGTCGGTGGGCTCGCTGGTCGGTTCGGTCGTCGGGTCCGCGGTCGACCCGGTCGTCGGGTCGGACGCCGACGGCGACTCGTCGGGCTCCCGGGGTTCCTCGTCGCTGCAGCCGAGCAGCAGGACACCCACCACCAGACCCGTCGCGACCCACCTGAGCCCCCGCCCGGCTCTCGACACGTGCACCACACCCTTCGCTCCCGAGTTCGCCTCCGAGCCGACCCGAGCGGGACCGGCGGCGCCGGAACCACGGTATCCAGTGGCCCGTCGGACCCGGGAGACGTGAGGTGTTTGACTTCTCGGCGACGCGGGTAGGCCCGAATCGCCCCTGGATCGGTCCGGGATGACCGGGGATGAGAGGAACGACGTGTTCACAGCGGGAGAGTTGCGCTCCTTCGGGTTCACCGAGGAGCTCGTGGACCGCATCATGCGGTTCCTCGACACCAGCGCCGCCGACCTGAGCAGCTCCAAGCCGGAGTCAGTCGTGCAGACGGCGTTCGGCGGTGCACCGGCGAGCGTCACGTGCTCCGGCCACGCGGGCAAGGCGCGCCAGCACGTCGTCGACGCCATCAACGACATGGTCACCGGGCTGCACCGCTACCACTCCTCGCTCGACGGCATGCGGCGCCGTGCCCTCAGCGTCGACGACACCAGCGAGGCCGACATCAACCGGCTGATCGTGCGCGCCGAGGACTGCGCGGCCACGCCGACGGTGGGCTCCCCCAGCCAGTGCGTCGCACCGACCGGCGGTGACTCATGACCCGCGGGCCCCAGCAGCAGCGGCTGCGCGACTACCTCGAGCACGCCAACCAGGTCGAGCTGCGCACCGCGTCGAGGCAGTGGATCGAGGGCCAGAACGTGCTCCGGATGATCGGCCAGGAGCTCGAGCGGATGTCCGGCGACATGGCCAGCAGCGACGACGAGGCGTTCCAGGGACGCACCGCGGACGCGGCTCGGGAGTCCTTCGTGGTGTCGGCGCAGGCGATGGCCAGCAAGGCCGACCAGCTCAAGCAGGGTGCCGACGCGTTCGAGACGGCGGCGAAGGCACTGGACACCGCGATCGCCGAGCGCGACGCTCTCGCGGGCAACGACGGCGCGCAGCCACCCGTCCGGCCCCAGACCCCGCCCGGCTCGACCGAGCCCGAGGACGTGCGCGCGCAGCGCGACTTCGACACCCAGAACGCGCGCTACTGGGAGCG
>NZ_JAEMSS010000018.1 GCF_016462705.1 Nocardioides sp.
TCGGCAGCCCGTTGTCGTCCCAGCCCATCGGGTAGAAGACCGACTTGCCGCGCATCCGCTGGTAGCGGGCGATCAGGTCGGTGTGGGTGTAGGAGAAGACGTGCCCGACGTGCAGCGACCCGCTCACCGTCGGCGGCGGCGTGTCGATCGAGTAGACGTTCTCGCGCGGCTGCGTGCGGTCGAACGCGTACGTCGAGGCGGCCTTCCACTGCTCGGCCCACTTCGCCTCGAGTCCCTCCAGGGCAGGCTTGGCCGGTACGACGACCGGGCGCGATGCGTCCGGCGTGTCCGGGGCCTGATCTGCAAGAACTTCGGTCATGCGGTCAAGCCTAGGGCGGCGTGGCGCCGTGCCGGAAAACGGTCCGGAGTATCACGGGCACCGTTAGCCTGCTCTTGTACCAGCTGAGGACGTGCTGAGAATGGGGGGAGCCGTGGTGTCCACACCTGCCTCGAGCACGCTGCCGACCCCCTCGGCCGTCCCCCGGACGGGCTGTGACCTCCAGCCGGTCGACGTCGTGCGGGACGCGGTCCGGCACTTCGGGGCGCGCTACCTCGACCGGGTCTACACACCGGCCGAGCAGGCGTCGTACGCCGCCGGTGGGCCGGCCTCGCTCGCGGCCCGGTTCGCGGCCAAGGAGGCGGTCCTCAAGCTGATCGGGACCGCGGACGGCGTCGACCTGCGCAGCGTGGAGATCAGGACGCCCGCGGTCGGCGGTGGCCGGCCGGCGGTGCACCTCACCGGCCGCGCCGCCGAGCTCGCCGAGGAAGCCGGCGTGGACGCCGCGGGCATCGACGTCAGCCTGAGCCACACCGCCGACCTCGCCATGGCGGTCGCGATCGGGCTCCAGCGCCCCACCACCCAGACCACGAACGAGACCGCCACCATGAACGAGACAGGCACCGCATGACCGTCAAGGACCAGATCCGCGCCATCCTGGGGCAGCACGCCAAGCTCTCCACCGACATCTCCGCGGTGGGCGACGGTGACGACCTCTACGCGGCCGGGATGACCTCCCATGCCTCGGTGACGGTGATGCTGGCGTGCGAGGACGAGTGGGACATCGAGTTCCCCCAGCAGATGCTGAAGAAGAGCACCTTCGCCTCGGTGGACGCGATCGCCGCGGCCCTGGCCGAGCTCGACATCACCGACGGCGTCGGCTCCGGGGTGTCGTCGTGAAGCTGGCTGACGAGCACGAGGGCGTCGCGGAGGTCGTCGCGGTCGCGCGCCGGATCGGCCGTGACGTCGCCGCCGTCCACGCCGCCGACGTGGACGCCCACGCCCGGTTCCCCAAGGAGACCGTCGACGCGTTCCGCGCCGAGGGACTGCTCGGCGCGCTGGTCCCCGTGGAGCTCGGTGGCCTCGGCCACGACCTGCGCCAGGCCGCCGCGGTCGTCCGCGAGGTCGCCCGGCACTGCG
Organism: Nocardioides sp.; assembly: GCF_016462705.1. GTDB lineage: Bacteria > Actinomycetota > Actinomycetes > Propionibacteriales > Nocardioidaceae > Nocardioides. The sequence goes on from NZ_JAEMSS010000018.1 coordinate 1,418, forward strand.
CGTCCTCGGCGATGATCCTGGCGATGCACCACATCAAGGTCGCCTCGGTGGTGCGGCACATGACCTCCCGGACGGTGGAGGACTTCATGCGCCGGGTCGCCACCGAACAGCTGCTGCTGGCCTCGGCCACCACCGAGATCGGCATCGGCGGCAACACCCGCAACTCCTCCTGCTGGGTCGAGCGGGAGGGTGACGGACCCGACCAGCGGTTCCGCCTGACCAAGCAGGCGCCGGTCATCTCCTACGGGCAGTACGCCGACGCGATCATCGTGACGGCCCGGCGCGACGCCGACAGCGCCCCCAGCGAGCAGGTCATGGTGATCTGCGAGGCGAAGGACGTGACCCTGACGCCGATCTCCGGCTGGGACACCCTGGGCTTCCGGGGCACCTGCTCACTCGGGTTCACCCTCGAGGCGACCGGACCGGCCGACCTGGTGATGGACCACCCCTTCGGCGACATCTCGACCGAGACGATGCTGCCCACCTCGCACCTGCTGTGGTCCTCGTTGTGGCTGGGCCTGGCCGAGGAGGCCTCGTGGCGGGCCCAGCGCTTCATCCAGAAGGCCGCCCGCAAGGACCTCAACCAGACCCCGCCAGGCGCGCCTCGCCTGGCCGCGCTGATGGTGACCAGGCAGCAGCTCGCGTCGTCGGTCGACGCGCTGATGAGCCGCTACCTCGACATCATGGACGACGCCGAGGAGACCAGCTCGATCGACTTCATGGTCGCCATCAACACGCTCAAGGTGTCCGCGTCCACGTTGGTCGTCGACATCATCAACCAGGCGATGCTGATCGTCGGGATCCAGGGCTACCGGGAGGACACCGAGTACTCGCTGGGCCGGCTGCTGCGCGACGCGCACGGTGCGGCGGTGATGGTCAACAACGACCGGATCGCCGGCAACACCGCCCAGCTCGCCCTCATGCAGCGCGAGAGCTGAGTCCACGACCGTGCCCGCGCCGTACGCCACCCCCGAGGACCTGCGGACCGTCCTGCTCGACGCGGGGCTGCTCGTGCAGACCCGCACCGACGGGCTCTACCACCGCTCGGGCGACTTCGAGGGGGTCCTGCAGGGAGTGGAGCGGTACGCCGCCGAGCAGCGCACCGACGCGACGGCGCCGCGGCGCTGGTTCCCGCCGATCATGGCCCGCGACGACTTCCTGCGCACCGACTACCTGCGCTCCTTCCCGGACCTCGTCGGGTCCGTCGACGTGTTCACCGGGGGCGACCAGGAGCACAAGCAACTGCTCGCCGAGCTGGAGGAGGGCCGGGACTGGACGCTCGCGCTGGACCCGGCCGAGGTGGTGCTGAGCTCGTCGATCTGCCACAGCCTCTACGGCACCCTGCCCACCGGGATCCCGGACGACGGGCTGCTGCACGAGTGCTGCGGGTTCGCGTTCCGGCACGAGCCGAGCCTCGACCCGGCCCGGATGCAGTCGTTCCGGATGTACGAGTTCGTGCTCGTCGGGACGCCGGCGCAGGCCGTGGCGCACCGCGACCTGTGGCTGCAGCGAGGCCTGGACTCGCTCGCGGCGCTCGGCCTGTCGGTGCGCAGCGATGCCGCCAACGACCCGTTCTTCGGGCGGGTCGGCCGGATGCTGGCCGCCAACCAGCTGCACGCCGAGCTGAAGTACGAGGTCCTGATCGACCTCACCGAGGCCAAGCCGACGGCGATCGCCTCCGCCAACTACCACGAGGACCACTTCGGCCTGCCGTTCGGCCTGACCACCCCGGACGGCGAGGTCGCGCACAGCGCCTGCTTCGGCTACGGCCTGGAGCGGATCACGCTGGCCCTGTTCGCCACGCACGGCACCGACGTGACGGGCTGGCCCGGCGAGGTCCGGTCCCTCCTGGGATGTTGAGCCCTGAGATGTCGAGCAGGGTGTCGTGCTGAGCAGGCAGGTGTGGTTCGGCCCGGACGAGCGACCGCTCTACGGCTGGGTCGCCATGCCGGCCGACGGGCTGGTCCGCGGCGGTGTCGTCCTCTGCCCGCCGATGGGGGAGGAGGGGCGCTCGGCGCACCGGACCTTCCGGCGGCTCGCCGAGGCGCTCGCCGGCCGTGGCCTGGTCGCCCTGCGCTTCGACTACGACGGCACCGGCGACTCCGCGGGACTCCAGGACGACCCGGACCGGGTGGCCTCCTGGCTGGCCAGCGTCGAGGCGGCCCGGCAGTACCTCCTCGACCTCGGCGCGCCCCACGTCTCGGCGGTCGGCATGCGCCTGGGCGCGACCCTGGCGGCCTGCCAGGCCGCCGCGTCGTCGCCGTTCCGCTCACTGGCGCTGTGGGACCCGTGCCTGAGCGGACGCACGTTCCTGCGCGAGGGCGAGGCGCTCTTCCTGCTCGGCGAGGACGACGGGCGGGCGCACGACGACGGGCTGCGGCACACGCCGGGCTTCCAGTACGACGCCGCGACCGCGTCGGCCCTGCGCGGCGTCGACCTGGCGAAGCTCCCGGAGGACCGGCCGCTGGCCGACCGGGTGCTCCTGCTCACCCGCACCGACCGGCCCGCGCCCGAGGGCATCGAGCGGCGGGTCCGGCTCGAGCCCGGGGACCTCACCTTCGGGCCGGCCACCGCGCAGGACCAGCTCCTCGACCGGACGCCGAGCGACTGCTACGTCCCCGAGGAGGCGCTGGCCTCGGTCGTGGGGTGGCTCGTGGCCGGCACCGACGAGGCCCGGGTCCCCGTCAAGACACCCGAGGAGTCCGGCGTACGCGTGGCGTCGGCCGGCCCCGGCTCGCGGCCGGTCCTCGAGCGGCCGACCCGGATCGGGTCGTTCGGGCTCTACGGCATCGTCGACGAGCCGGTGACCCCGACCGACGCGCCCTGGGTGGTGCTGGTCAACGTGGCCGCCGAGCACCACATCGGCCCGGGCCGGCGCTGGGTGGAGTTCGCCCGGCGCTGGGCCGGCGACGGCTACCGGGTGGTGCGGATCGACCAGAGCGGCATCGGCGACAGCCCGTCCCACCCCGGCCAGGTGGAGGACGAGCCGTTCGCGCCCGAGTGGATCGACGACATGCGGGAGGTCGTCCGTGAGCTGGCGGCCGACGGGTCGACGGTGGTGATCGCCGGGCTCTGCTCGGGGTCCTACTCGGCGTTCGAGGTGGCGCTGTGGGAGCGCGTCGAGGCGGTCTTCGCGGTCAACCCGCGGCTCACGCTCTACCCCGCGGCGAAGGGCACCCACGTCTACACACCGATCCGGCGGGCCGGCATCGTCCCGGCGGCACCGATCGCGGCGCTGGCCCGGCGGCACCGGATCCTGGCCGGCGGCCTGTGGCGCATCTACCGCCAGGTGGCGGTCTGGCACGGCCCGTTCCGGGTGCTGCGCAGCGTCGTGAGACGCGGGACCGCCGTGCACGTGAGCGCGTGCCGCGACGACGCCCAGCACTTCACCGAGGTCCTCTTCTGGCGCCCGTTCCTGGCCCGGCTGCGGCGGAACCCGCGGTTCCGCTTCGACCAGGACGAGGTCTTCGACCACTCGCTGCTCAGCCGGGCCGGCCAGCTGGCCACCTTCGACCGGGCGTCGGACTTCCTGGCGACCTACGTGCCGCTGGTCGACCGGCCAGGCACCGACGGCGTCGACGGGCGGGCCGCGTCGTGATCAGCCTGTTCGGGCTCGACCCCGCGACGTACCGGCAGCACCCGCTGCACGACGGCGAGCGGACCTACCAGGAGACCAACTGCTTCGCCGACTGCGTCATCGAGCTGGTCGCGGCGGCGGGGCACGAGCCGGAGGCGATGCTGGCGGGCACCGCCGCGGTCGACTTCGAGGTCGACCAGTGGACGTTCTTCAAGCCGGCCCCCGAGGACCTGGTCACCCTCTACGGCCTCGACCTGCACGAGATGCAGCCCTACCGCTCCATCCCCGAGCAGACCGCCGCCCGGCTCGCGCTCGGGCAGACGACGATGCCCGAGGTCGACTCCTACTGGCTCCCGGACGTCGCGGCGACCGACTACCGCACCAACCACGTGAAGAGCTCCATCGTCATCGAGGGGATCGACCCCGACGCCCGGGTGCTGCGCTACTTCCACAACGCGGGCTACTTCGAGCTGTCCGGGGAGGACTACGACGGGCTGTTCGCGGAGCCCGCGCTGCCGCCGTACGTCGAGCTGGTGCGCTTCGGGGTGGCGCCCGCGCTCTCCGGCGACGCGCTCCGTGATGCTGCGCGCGTCCTTCTCGCCGACTCCCTTGGCCGCCGGCCCGCGGACAACCCGTTCGACCGGTTCCTGGCGGCGCTCGAGGCGGACCTGCCGCGGCTGCTGGAAGGGGACGAGGCCGACTACCACGCGTACGCGTTCCACAACCCGCGGATGGCCGGCGCCTCGTTCGAGCTGCTCGCGAGCCACGTGCGGTGGCTCCTCGGCGAGGAGGGCGAGCAGGCGGCGGCCGCCCTCGACGACGTGGTCGGTGGCACCAAGATGCTGCTGTTCCGGCTGGCCCGGCGCCGCGCGTTCGACGTCGCCGGGGTCGTCGGCCCGATGGCCGAGGGCTACGCGACCGCGATGACCGAGCTCGACCGTCTGGTTTCCTGACCACGTGCGCGAGGTCCTGGAGTTCGAGCGGATCACCCCGGAGCCGGGTCCGGACGCCGACTCGGTGCGTCACGAATGGGTGGCCCAGGTCGAGGTCGACGAACCGGGGGGCGCGACCCTCGAGATCGGGGGCATCGCGACGGTCTGGGACGTCCTGGTCAATGGCGACGTCGTCGCCTCCGGGCGCTCGATGTTCGAACCCCGCACGGTGGACGTGTCCGGTGCCGTGCGGTCCGGCGGCAACGAGGTGCGGGTCGTCGTGCACCCGCTGACCGACCTGCTCGACGAGCTGCCCCGCAAGCCCCGGGCGCGCTGGCGGACCATGCTCGTCGACGAGCCGCGGCTGCGCTGGGTGCGGACCCAGGTCCTCGGCCGCGCGCCCGGGTTCGCACCCGGCCCGCCCGTGGTCGGGCCGTACCGGCCGATGGTGCTGGCCACCGAGCCGGCGCCGGTGGCCGATCGCGTGGGCACCTGGTGGCCGCACACCCACGGCACGCGGGAGGCGACGGGGCACCGCACCGTCGAGAACCGGTCGGAGGACTCGCTCGACCTCCGGGTCAACGGCGAGCGGGTGTTCGTCCGCGGCGTCGTGTGGACGCCGGGCGACCTCGCGGCGCTCGACACCGCCGTGGAGCTGGGCTTCAACCTGGTCCGGGTCAGCGGCGTCTCGGCCTACGAGAGCGACGAGTTCTACCGGCGCTGCGACGAGCTCGGGCTGATGGTGTGGCAGGACCTGATGTTCGCCACGTTCGACTACCCGCTGTCCGACGAGTCGTTCCGGAGCACGGTCGAGGCCGAGGTCCGGGACCAGCTGGCCCGGCTCAGTGACCACCCGTGCGTCGTGGTCGTCTGCGGTAGCGCCGAGCACGAGCAGCAGGCGGCGATGTTCGGGGTCAGCCCCTCGACCGGGTACGCCGGCGAGCTGGCGGCGTTCCTGAAACCGCTGTTCGACGACTCCGGCGTCGACGCCGTGTGGGTGGACAGCTCGCCGAGCGGCGGCGACCCGGTGGTCCGCGTCGACACCGGGATCGCGCAGTACTTCGGGGTCGGGGCGTACCTCCGCGACCTGCCGGACGCCCGGCACAGCGGCGTGCGGTTCGCCGCCGAGTGCCTGGCCTTCGCCAACCTTCCCGACCCGCTCGTCGCCGGGGGCGTGCCGCGGGACAACGGTGCCGACTGGGACTTCGCCGACGTCCGCGAGCACTACGCCCTGGCCCGCTACGGCCCGGACGCGACCGAGACCGAGCGGCAGCGGGTCACGGGCGAGGTGATGGCCGACGTCTTCGGCGAGTGGCGTCGGCCGGCCTCACCGTGCGGCGGCGGCATCGTGCTGTGGCTGCGGGACCTCGAGCCGGGTTCCGGCTGGGGCCTCCTCGACCACACCGGCTCGCCCAAGCCGGCGGCGCACGCCCTCGCGCCCGTCCTGCAGCCGACCGCGGTCTGGCTCGTCGACGAGGGGCTCAACGGGCTCGACGTCCACGTCGCCCACGACCGCGGTGAGCCGGCCGACCTGACCCTCGCCGTGGAGCTGCTCCGCGAGGACGGCTCGGTCATCGAGTCCGCCGAGCGGGCCTGGACGATGGAGCCGCACGGGCACCGGCGCTGGACGGTCGACGCCCTGCTCGGCCGGTTCGCGGACTCGTCGTACGCCTACCGCTTCGGCCCGCCCCCGCACGCCGCGGTCCGGGCGAGCCTCACCGGCGACAGCATCGAGCGCGAGTCGACCTGGCACGTCCCCGGCCCGCCGACTCGGCGTTACTGACGCGCAGTAGCGCCGACTCGGCGGCCAGCGGAATCCGGGTGCGCCCGACGCCCTCGGCACGATGGAATGCCGCATGACCTACCGACTGTCGTTCACCGAGGACCCCGCCGAGTTCCTGGCCGTCGCCGGGGAGCACCTCGCCGCGGAGCCGGTGCTCAACACGGTGCTGGCCACCGTCGCCACCCGGGCCGCCGCCGAGGACGCCTCCGGGACGCCCCGACCGGACCACCCGCGGTGGTGGGTGAGCGTGCTGGACGCCGACGAGCGGGTGGTGGGCGTGGCCATGCGGACGGCGCCGTTCCAGCCCTACCCGCTCTACGTGCTGCCGATGCCCGACGAGGCCGCGCGGCTCCTGGCGGCCGCGCTGGTCGACCGTGGCGAGGACGTCCCCGCCTCCAACGGTGCGCTGCCGGCCGCGCGCGTGGTCGCCGACGAGGCCGCCCGGCGCGCCGGCGGCACGGCGGAGGTCACCGAGCACATGCGGCTCTTCGAGCTCGAGGAGGTCGTGGAGCCTCCGGTCCCGCCAGGGCGGCTGCGGGTCGCGACCGGGGACGACGCCGGGCTGTGCCTCGAGTGGTACCAGGCGTTCGAGGCGGCCGCCTCCGAGCAGGCGGGCCGGCCGCACCGGGTGGGCTTCGGCGAGCACTTCGACGAGGCGTTCATCGAGGGCCGGATCGCGGAGCAGCGGATCCACCTGTGGGAGACCCCCGGCGGCGACGTCGTCCACCTGACCGGGGCCAACGTGCCGGCGTACGGCGTGGTGCGGGTCGGGCCCGTCTACACCCCCAAGGAGCACCGCGGCCTCGGCTACGCCAGCGCGGCCGTGGCCGAGGTGTCGCGGCAGGTCCTCGCGACCGGCAACCGGCCGTGCCTGTTCACCGACCAGGCCAACCCGACGTCCAACCGGATCTACCAGGCCATCGGCTACGAGGCCGTGGTCGACATGGCCAACCACGTGATCCGGTGACCCGTCAGGGTGCGGTCACCAGACCAGGACCGGCTTGACCACCTTGCCCGACGCCGAGTCCTCGATCGCCTGGTTGATCTGGTCGAACGGGTAGGGCGTGACCAGCCGGTCGAGGTCGAGCTCGTCGGCCATCGCGAGCATCCGCGGGATGAACTCCAGCGGGTCGGCGTCGCCCTCCAGCGAGCTCCGGACGACCTTGCCGTTCTGGAGCAGGTCGACCGCGTCGATCGGGTACTCGTCGGCACCCAGGCCGATGGCGATCAGCATGCCGCGCACCGCCAACGACTGCTGGGCCGACTTCACGACCGCGGGGACGGCGGTGGTGTCGATGCCGTACGTCGCCCCGCCGCCGGTCAGCTCCTTGACCTTGTCGACCACCGAGACGTCGCCGAGCGCGGTCGGGTCGATGGTCAGCGCTCCGTAGGACTCGGCGAGCTCGCGCCGGCTGGCGAGCGGGTCGACGGCGACCATCGTGGCGCCGGTGGTCCGGCCCGCGGCGAGCGCGGCCAGGCCGACCGACCCGACGCCGAAGACGACGACGCTCTGGTCCGCGCTCGGGTTCGCGACGTTGAGCATCGTCCCGACGCCGGTCTGGAAGCCGCAGCCGTAGGGGCCGAGCCGCGCCAGGTCCAGCGCCTTGTCGACGACGACGCAGTTGTCGGCGTAGGCGATCGCGTGCTGGGAGAAGCTGGACTGGCCGAAGAACGAGCCGAACACGGCCTGGCCGTCGCGGGTGTAGGTCGTCGAGCCGTCCATCCGCATGCCCATGTAGTTGATGAACAGGCCCTGCTCGCAGTGGCCGTAGTAGCCGGCCGCGCACTGCGCGCAGGTGCGGCACGACCGGAGCGAGAGCACCACGTGGTCGCCGACCTCGATGCCGGTCACGTTCGCGCCGACCTCCTCGACGACGCCGGCCCCCTCGTGGCCGAAGACGTTGGGGAACATCTCCGCCGGGAGCATGTTGCGGACGGTGAGGTCGGAGTGGCACAGGCCGGTGGCGACGATGCGGACCAGGACCTCGTCCTCGCGCGGCCCCTCCAGGTCGACCTCGGCGAGGGTGAACGGCTGGCCGGGGGACTCGACGAGGGCGACGGTGGTCTTCATGGCGGACAACCTAGCCACAGACCTAGAACGTGTTCTAGTAGCAACCTCCCTAGACTCGACGGCGAGATGACCGAGGACACGGACCACGACCAGAGCCCACGGCTCGCGGAGACCTTCGCCGAGGTCGAGGACGCGCTGCTGTCCCGGTGGCCGGAGACCAAGCTCGAGCCGTCGCTCGACCGGATCCGCGCCTTCACCGCCCTGCTGGGCGACCCCCAGACCGGCTACCCGGTCATCCACCTCACCGGTACCAACGGCAAGACGTCGACCTCGCGGATGGTCGACACCCTGCTGCGGGCCCTGGACCTGCGCACCGGGCGGTTCACCAGTCCGCACGTCGAGCGGATGACCGAGCGCATCTCGGTCGACGGGGAGCCCCTCTCCGACGAGGAGTTCGTCGCGGCGTTCAACGACGTGGCGCCCTACACCCATCTCGTCGACGCCGACGAGGAGCACCCGCTGTCGTTCTTCGAGACGGTCGTCGGGATGGCCTACGCGAAGTTCGCGGAGGCGCCGGTCGACGTCGCGGTCGTCGAGGTCGGCATGGGCGGCTCGTGGGACGCGACCAACGTGGCCGACGCGGCGGTCGCGGTCGTGCTGCCGGTGGCGGTCGACCACGCCAAGTACCTCGGTGGGACACCCGCGGAGATCGCGGTCGAGAAGGCGGGCATCATCAAGGAGGGCTCGGTCGTGGTGCTGGCCGAGCAGGCGCCGGACGTCGCCGAGGTGGTGCTCGCCCGCGCGGCCGAGGTCGGCGCGACCGTCGTCCGGGAGGGCACGGACTTCGGCGTGGCCACCCGCAGTCCCGCGGTCGGCGGCCAGGTCGTCTCGATCCAGGGCCTGCGGGCGCGCTACGACGAGGTCTTCCTGCCGTTGTACGGCGCGCACCAGGCGCAGAACGCCGCGGTGGCCCTGGCCGCGGTCGAGGCGTTCCTCAGCGGCGGTGAGGTCCTCCACGAGGACGTGGTCCGCGCGGCGTTCGCGGAGGTGACCTCGCCGGCCCGGCTCGAGATCATCCGCCGCAGCCCCACGGTCGTGCTCGACGCCGCGCACAACCCGGCGGGCGCCGAGGCGACGGCGGCGGCGCTCGACGACTCGTTCGTGTTCTCCCCGCTGATCGGTGTCATCGGGGTGATGGCGGACAAGGACGCCGAGGGGCTGCTCGCCGCGTTCGAGCCGCACCTGGCGCACGTCGTGTGCACGCAGAACAGCACCGACCGGGCGATGCCGGCGGAGACCCTCGCGGTGACTGCTCGTGAGGTCTTCGGCGACCACCGGGTGACCGTGGAGCCGAGGCTGGCCGATGCGATCGACCAGGCCGCAGCCCTGGCCGAGGCGGGCGAGGCCGTGGGTGAGTCCATCGGGTCGGGGGCGGTGCTCGTCACCGGTTCGGTCGTCACCGCCGGCGAGGCGCGGACCATGCTGGGTGCCACGGGCAGGCGAGCATGACCGACCCGTCCCCGGGCAGCGCGCCCCCACCGGTCCAGGAACGCTCGCCCCGGAGGGGGATGTGTGCCGCGGTGCTCAGCCTGGAGGCGATCACCCTCGGGCTCACCACCCCGGTGATGATCACCGTCGCCGACGTCGGCACCGGCACGGCGCTGGCGGTCGGCCTCGGCCTGGCCGTGGCCTGCTTCCTGGTGGCCGGGATGCTGCGCGGGGAGTGGGCCTACGCCCTCGGGTGGCTCCTGCAGCTCGGCGCGATCGGGCTCGGGCTGGTCGTGCCGCTGATGTTCTTCCTCGGCTCGGTGTTCGCCCTGCTCTGGGGCACCGCCTACTTCCTCGGCCGCAAGATCGAGCGCGAGCGCGCGGCGGCGTACGCCGCCAGGCGAGGAGCCGACGGGTGACCGAGCTGTCGCCGACCCCGCGCACCACCCTGACCCGGGAGAAGGAACGGGGGGTGTCCGACCGCGCCGAGCTGATGGCCCTGCTGCGGGAGGGACTCATCGCCCATCTCGGCGTCACCGTCGGTGACGGTGCCGACGCCCACCCGGTCGTCCTGCCCGTGGCGTACGCCGTCGAGCCCGACGGCCCGGACCGGGACGGCACGCTCTACGTCCACGGGTCGGTCGCGGCGGGCTGGCTGCGACGCACGCCCGGCGCCAGCGTCTGCGTGACGGTCACCGCGCTCGACGGGCTGGTGCTCGCCCGCTCGGCGTTCAACCACTCCATGAACTACCGCTGCGGCGTCGTGATCGGCCCGGTCCGGCTGGTCGACGACCCCGAGGAGAAGGCACACGCCCTGGACCTGATCGTCGAGCACGTCGTCCCGGGCCGCGCGGCAGCGCTCCGGCCCAACACCCGCAAGGAGCTCGCCGCCACCGCCGTGCTCGCCGTGCCGCTGCACGAGGCCTCCCTCAAGACCCGCGCCGGGGGCCCGGAGGACGACCAGCCGGACATCGACGCCGGCTACTGGGCCGGGCACCTGCCGCTGCGCGTGGTCGCGTCACCGGTCGTCCCGGACCCCGCCGCACCCGGGCCGGTGCCCGAGCACGTCCAGCGCCGGGCCGCCGACTTCGCCTGAGGACACCCCTCAGTAGGGTCCCGCTCATGGAGCGCACCCTTGTCCTGCTCAAGCCCGACGCCGTCCGCCGCGGCCTGGTGGGGGAGATCCTCGGCCGGTTCGAGGCGAAGGGCCTGACCATCGTCGCGATGGAGCATCGCACCATCAGCGCGTCGGTCGCCGACAGCCACTACGCCGAGCACGTCGACAAGGACTTCTACCCCCCGCTGCGGGACTTCGTGACCTCCGGTCCGCTCGTCTCGGTCGTCCTCGAGGGCGACTCCGCGGTCGAGGTCGTCCGGGCGCTCAACGGCGCCACCGACGGCCGCAAGGCCGCGCCCGGGACCATCCGTGGCGACCTCTCGCTGTCCAACCGCGAGAACCTCGTGCACGGCTCGGACTCAGCCGAGTCGGCCGCCCGCGAGATCGGTCTCTGGTTCCCCGAGCTCTGACGGGCACGACGAGGGTGGCCCGCGCATAGGTCCCGCGTCACGACGGGCACAGACCTTGGTCCCTGTCGCCCCGTCTCCCCGGGCCCGAGGGTGGGGCTGTGTCCTCCATCCTCATGACCGGGTTCCCCGGGTTCCTCGGCTCCGCCCTCCTGCCCCGCCTGCTGGCCCGCGGGGCCGGCGTGCACGCCTGGTGCCTCGTCCAGCCCCAGCACCGCAGGCTGGCCGAGCAGCGGATCGCCGAGCTGGCGGAGGAGCATCCGCACGTCCGTGACCGGGTGCAGGTACTGACTGGGGACCTCACCGAGCGAGGCCTCGGCCTGGACGCCGCGGCGAGGCGCAAGGTCCACGCCGTGTCCGAGGTCTGGCACCTCGCCGCCGTCTACGACCTCGCGGTCGGCGAGGACGTGGCCCGGCGGGTCAACGTCGAGGGCACCGACCGGGTCCTGGAGCTCTGCCGCGGGCTCCCGGGGCTGCGGCGGCTGCACTACGTGAGCACCTGCTACGTCAGCGGGCGGTACGCCGGGGAGTTCGGCGAGGACGGCCTGGACGAGGGCCAGGAGCTCCGCAACCACTACGAGGAGACCAAGTTCGAGGCCGAGCTCGCGGTGCGCAAGGCGATGGCCGACGGCCTGCCCGTGACCATCTACCGCCCCGGCATCGTGGTGGGGGACTCGTCGACGGGGGAGACCCAGAAGTACGACGGCCCGTACTTCCTCGCCCAGTTCCTCCGCCGCCAGCCGCGGCTGGCCCTGGTCCCCGCGCTCGGGGACGTCGACCGGGTGCGGGTGTGCCTCGTGCCCCGGGACTTCGTGGTCGACGCGATGGACCGGCTCTCCGCGATGGACGCCTCGCTCGGGCGGACCTACGCGCTCACCGACCCCCACCCGCCGACCGTCCGCGAGCTCGTCGACGCGTTCGCCTCCCGGCTCGGCCGCCGGGTGCTGTGGGTGCGGCTGCCGGTCGGGGTCACCCGGACGCTCGTGGGTGGCGTGCCCGGGATGGAGCGGCTCCTCGGCCTGCCCGCCGAGGCGCTGGAGTACTTCGCCTCCCCGACGACGTACGCCACCACCCACACCGACGAGGACCTCGCGGGGACCGGGATCGCCTGCCCGCCGTTCGCGTCGTACGCCGACCGGCTGCTCGACTACATGCTCGACCATCCCGAGGTCGGCTCGGCGGCGATGACATGACCGCCCGCCGACCGGCCGCCGACACCCTCGTCGTCGTCGACGTCTCGCCGGCCGACCCCGCCCACGACCACGACGCGCGGGTCCGCTTCCTCGAGCAGGACGTGCGGCTGGTCCGGGTGGGCACGGCGGGCGACCTCGACGCGATCGAGGGTGAGGTGCGGCGGTGGGCGCCGCGGGCGCACGCCCTGTCGGTCACGGGCCTGGCCGCGGATGTGGACCTCCACCGGCTGGCCGCGATCGCCGACGGTGTCCCGCTGACCGACGGCCGGGCCCTCGCGCCCGTGCTGCAGGAGTGGGCGGTCCGGCACGTGCAGACCGAGATGCCGGGTCTGTTCAACAACGCCCGCACGGTCGTCATCGGCGCGCACCACCGCGGCACCACGAGGATCCTCAAGGAGTTCACCGGCAACGTCGAGTTCGCCGACCCCCTGCTGCGCCTCGACCTGCCCGCGCTCGCCGAGCACGCCCTCGCGTGGCCGTTCGCGCTGGTCCCGCCCGGTCTGCGCTCCGCGCTGGCCGCGCCGGCGGAGGCGCTCAGCACCGCGCTGACCCGCCGGGCCGCGCGGGAGAGCGACGTGGTCGTGGCGACCTACGACGAGCTCGCCGGGTTCGGCCTCGAGGACCTCGCGGGCAAGACGCTCATCAGCTCCTCGGTCACCGACGAGCAGCTCGCCGAGCTGGCCTCGCGCGGGGTCGACCTGGTCATCGACTCCACGCCGCAGCCCTTCGAGGGCACGGTCTCGGCGGCGATGCTGGAGGCGATGATGCTGGCCACCGTCGGTGGTGGTGCGCTCACCGACGACGACCTGCTCGACATCGTCGTCTCGGCCGAGCTGGAGCCCCGGCTGCTGCAGCCGAACGGGCCCCGGCGCAAGAGCCGCTTCGCCTTCGTGATCCACCCGCTGTCGCAGGAGTTCTTCTCCAAGGTGGAGCCCCTCGGCACGATCGCCGGAGTCACCCCCGGCCCGGTGATGGGACTCGTCGAGAAGGCGGTCGCCTACGCGCCGCCGTTCGTCTACAGCCACGTCACCGGGATCAGGTCGCCCACCGGCGCGGAGGCGGAGGGCTGGCTGATCACCGTCGGCGGCACACCCAAGGAGCTGATGGCGCACTCGCCCGAGTTCACCTACGCCCGGCTGCTGTCGGCGGCCGAGACGGCGCGCAAGCTGGGGGCCCAGGTGATGGGACTCGGCGCCTTCACCAAGGTCGTCGGCGACGCCGGGGTGACCGTGGCCAAGCAGGCGCCGCTGCCGATCACCACCGGCAACAGCTACAGCGCGTCCGGCGCCCTGTGGGCCGCCCACGAGGCCTCGGAGCGCCTGGGGCTGATGCAGGTCGACGAGGACGGCCGGATGCACGGTGCCGCCATGGTGGTCGGCGCCACCGGGGCGATCGGTTCGGTCTGCGCCCGGCTGCTGGCGCTGGCCAGCGACGAGCTGTGGCTGATCTCGCCCGAGACCGCCAAGCTGCTCGCGCTCAAGCACGACATCGAGCGGACCACGCCGAGGGCCACCGTGCACGTCGCGGCGACCCCGGACCGGCACCTGCCGCACATGGACCTGATCGTGACGGCGACCTCGGGGGCCGGCAAGCGGGTGCTCGACATCACCGCGGTCAAGCCCGGGTGCGTCATCACCGACGTCGCCCGGCCGCTCGACCTCTCGCCCGCCGACGTGGCGCTGCGTCCCGACGTGCTGGTCATCGAGTCGGGCGAGATCGAGCTCCCCGGCGACGTGCGCATGAAGAGCATCGGGCTGCCGCCGGGCGTCGCGTACGCCTGCCTGGCCGAGACGGTCGTGCTGGCGCTGGAGGGGCGCTACGAGACCTTCACGGTCGGCCGGGACATCGAGTGGGAGAAGGTCAAGGAGATCTACCGGCTCGGCCTCAAGCACGGCATGCGGCTCGCCGCGATCTCCGGCGTCGGCGGGGTCTTCACCGACGAGGACTTCGCCCGGGTCCGCGAGCTGGCGCTGCGCGAGCGCGCGAGCCTCAGTCACATGAGTCACACCAGTCACGGCGTGCCTCCGGCGTAGGACGGACTTCTGTTCCTAGCCTGACCGTGCCGGGCGTGGCCGACGCGCCACCCCGGCGCCAAAGCACACCCGCCCTCAGCACCCTTCCCCGGCAGAGGACAGACAGATGGTGACAGCGCCGCCACGCAGCCTGGTCGGCCGTGACATGGCCGTCGACCTCGGCACGGCCAACACGCTGGTCTACGTCCGAGGCCGCGGGGTCCTGGTGGACGAGCCGAGCGTCGTCGCGATCAACGAGACGACCGGCGAGCTGGTCGCCGTGGGGCACGACGCCAAGCGGATGGTCGGCCGGACACCGGAGGAGATCTCGGTCGTGCGTCCCCTCCAGGACGGCGTGATCGCCGACTTCGAGGCGACAGAGCAGATGCTGCGCCACTTCATCGCGCTGGTGCACCGGCGCCGCTACTTCGCCAAGCCGCGGATGGTGATCTGCGTGCCGAGCGGGATCACCGCGGTGGAGCAGCGGGCGGTCAAGGAGGCCGGCTACCAGGCCGGCGCGCGCCGGGTCTACATCATCGAGGAGCCGATGGCGGCCGCGATCGGCGCCGGGCTGCCGGTGCACCGGGCCACCGGCAACATGGTCGTCGACATCGGAGGGGGTACGACGGAGGTCGCGGTCATCTCGCTCGGCGGCATCGTGACGTCGATGAGCGTCCGCACCGCCGGCGACGAGCTGGACCGGGCGATCACCACCTGGATGAAGAAGGAGCACGCGCTGCTCCTCGGCGAGGCCACCGCGGAGGAGGTCAAGGTCACCCTCGGCTCGGCGTTCCCCGGCGCCGCCGACGGCGAGGCCGAGATCCGCGGCCGTGACCTGGTCTCCGGGCTGCCGCGGACCGTCCAGGTCAGCTCCTCCGAGGTGCGCAAGGCCATCGAGGAGCCGCTGCACGCGATCATCGACGCGGTCCGGGTGACCCTGGACCAGACGCCGCCCGAGCTCTCCGGGGACATCATGGACCGCGGCATCGTGCTCACCGGGGGTGGCGCCCTGCTCCGCGGGCTCGACGAGCGGCTGCGCCACGAGACCGGCATGCCCGTGCACGTCGCCGAGGACCCGCTCACCTCCGTCGCCCTCGGGGCCGGACGGTGCGTGGAGGACTTCGAGGCGCTCCAGCAGGTCTTCGTCGCGGAGCGGCGGAGGATCGCGTGACGGACCTGATGCCGCGCGAGCGGCTCAACCGCCGCGGCAGCCTCGAGCCCCGCGCGCCCGGGACTCCCCGGCGCTCGCGGGCCGTCAGCCTGGTGCTGGCCTGCCTGGTGCTGATGACCCTCGACCTGGTCGGAGGCGAGTCGTCTCCCGTCGACGCCGCGCGCCGGCTCGTCGGTGAGGCGTACGCGCCGGTCGAGGCCGGCGTCGACGCCGTGCTCGGTCCGGTCCTCGCGGTGTCGGGCTGGTTCCGGACCCAGGACTCGCTCACCGAGGACGTCGCCCGCCTCGAGGCCGAGAACGACCGGCTGCGGGGCGACCTGGCCACGGTCGACTACGAACGCAACCGGCTCGAGGAGTACGACGGGCTCACGGCGGCCGCGGAGCAGATCGGCTACGCCCTGGTCCCCGCCCGGGTCATCGGCATCGGCCCGGCCCAGACCTTCTCGCGCACCGTGACCATCGACGCCGGCACCGACGCCGGCCTCCGCCCGGACCTGACGGTGGTCAGCGCCGCCGGCCTGGTCGGGCGGGTCATCCGGGTCACCAGCTCCTCCGCGACGGTCCTGCTCGTCATCGACGCCGACTCAACGGTGGGCGGCCGGGTGGGCAGCAGCATGAAGATCGGCTTCCTGCACGGCCGCGGCGACCTGGGCGACTTCGGCAGGACCGGCCGGCTCGACCTCGAGCTGGTCGACCAGACCACGGTCCCCGCGCGAGGGGACGCCGTCGTGACCTGGGGGAGCGAGGACGGCGCGCCCTACGTCTCCGGCGTGCCGGTCGGGACGGTCCGCTCCGTCTACTCGAGCGTGCGGGACAGCACCCAGCGCGCCGTGATCGCGCCGTACGTCGACTTCGGTGCGCTCGACCTGGTCGGGGTCGTCGTCCCCTCGGGGACCGCGAGCGACCGGGCCGTGGTCGAGCCGGACGGGACGCTCAGGTGAGCCAGACGACCTCGGGCCTGACCCCGGGGATCACCACGCCCCGGGCCGCCGCGGCGGTCTGGGTCCTGCTGATGGCGGTGGTCCTGCAGGTGTCGGTGCTGCCGCACCTGGCGTTCCGCGGGGTGGTGGCCGACGTCGTCCTGCTCGTCGTGGTCGCGGTCGGGCTGCGGCACGGCTCGGAGCCGGCGATGGTCCTCGGCTTCGCCGGCGGTCTGCTGCTCGACCTCGTCCCGCCCGCCGACCACGTGGCCGGCCGCTGGGCCCTCGCCCTGCTGGTCGCGGGCTACGTCGCGGGCCGGGTGTCCGGCCGGGCCGGCCGGGCCGGCCGGGCCGGCTCGCCGCGCTGGCCGGTGCTGCTGGGGACCGTGGCGGCGTGCTCGTTCGTGGCCTCTTCGCTCTTCGCCGTGAGCGGCATGGTGCTGCGGGACCCGCTCGTCGGCGTACCCGCCCTGCTCGAGACCGTCCTGGTCGCGGTCCTCTCCGACGTCCTGCTCGGGGCCCTGCTCGTGCCGCTCGTCCTGGCACTCGACCAGCGCCTCGAGCCGGACCGACTGCCGGCATGAGCGCCGACGCCCGGAGCCGGCTCCGGCTCGTGGTGGTCCAGGCGCTGGTCTTCTCCCTGTTCGCGACGCTGCTGGTCCGGCTCTGGTACCTCCAGGTCGTCACGGGCGAGGAGTACACCGCCCAGGCCGCCTCCCAGTCGGTCCGCGAGATCGTCGTGCAGCCGCAGCGCGGGCTGATCGTCGACGACCAGGGCCGGCCGCTGGTCACCAACCGCACGTCGTGGGTGGTCTCGATCGACCGCGGCACCCTCGCGAAGATGCCCGACGACGAGCAGTCCGCCGTGCTCCGCCGGGTGGCGAAGGTGACCGGTGTCAAGGTCGCCCGGATCAAGCTGCGGCTCCAGACGTGCGGCGACGAGGGCAGCAAGCCCAAGGTCTGCTGGAACGGCTCGCCGATCCAGCCCGTGCCGGTCGCCGTCGACGTCCCCCAGCCGTCGGCGCTGCGGGTCCTCGAGCAGCCCGAGGACTTCCCGGCCGTGCTGGCCGACCAGCAGAGCCTGCGCGCCTACCCGCGGCCGTTCGGCGTCAACCTCGCGCACGTCCTCGGCTACCTCAGCCCGATCACCGGCGACGAGCTGGACGCCTCGGAGGCGGACGGCGACCGCTCGGTCAACGGCGCCTCGGTGGTCGGCCGCGCGGGGGTCGAGAAGCAGTACGACGCCTGGCTGCGGGGCATGCCTGGCTACACCTCGGTGGCCGTCGACTCGATGGGCCGGGTGATCGGCGACGAGGAGGAGGTTGCCGCGCAGGGTGGCGACACCCTGGTCACCTCGATCGACGCCAAGGTGCAGAGCGTCGTCGAGCAGCAGCTGGCCGGCGCGATCGCCCGCGCCAGAGCGACCAGGGACACGGTCACCGACCGCAACTACGTCGCCGACTCCGGCGCGGTCGTGGTCATGGAGGCCACCACCGGCCGGATCGTGTCCATGGCCAGCCAGCCGACGTACGACCCCGAGGTGTGGGTGGGTGGGATCTCCCCGAGGCAGCTCAAGCAGCTGTACTCCAAGAAGGCAGGGACGCCGCTGCTCGGCCGGGCGACCCAGGGCCAGTTCGCCCCCGGGTCGACGTGGAAGCCCTTCATGACCGCCGGCGCGCTGAGCAACGGCTACCCCGAGGACACCCAGCTCAACTGCTCCTCCTACCTCCGAGTGGGCAACCGCGACTTCAAGAACTACGAGTCCGGCGCGCACGGCTACATCACCTTCGCCCGGGCGCTCGAGGTCTCGTGCAACACGTTCTTCTACCGGATCGGGCTCGACTACTGGCAGCGCTTCGGCTCCGACGTCGACGACGTCAAGGCCCGCGACCCGCTGGTGGCCGCGGCCAAGGCGTTCGGCTTCGGGAAGCAGACCGGCGTCGACCTGCCCGGCGAGGCCGCGGGCCGGATCGCGGACCGGCAGTGGAAGCGCGACTACTACGAGTCGATGAAGGACTACTACTGCGAGGTCGGCGAGGAGCCCGGCGACGACTTCCTGCACCGGTTCGCGCGGGAGTTCTGCGTCGAGGGCTACGCCTACCGAGCCGGCGACGCGGTCAACTTCGCGATCGGCCAGGGCGACACGATCCTCACGCCGCTCCAGCTGGCCCGCGGCTACGCCGCGATCGCCAACGGCGGCACGCTCTACGCGCCGCGGGTGGCCAAGGCGGTGGTGTCGGAGGACGGGACCGTCCTGAAGCGGTTCGCGCCCAAGGCGACCGGCCGGGTCGACGTCACCCGCGCCTCGCTCGACTACGTCGACCAGGCCCTGCTCGGCGTGCCGAAGGTCGGCACCCTGGCCTGGAAGTTCCCCGACTTCCCGCTCGACCGGGTCGAGATCCGGGGCAAGACCGGCTCCGCCGAGGTCTACGGCAAGCAGTCCACGTCCTGGGTGGCGACGTACGACGAGAACTACGTCGTCGTGATGATGATCAGCCAGGGCGGCACCGGCTCGGGCACCTCCGGCGACGCGGTCCGCACGATCTGGGAGGCGCTGTACGGCGTGGTCGACGGCGCCGTCCGGCCGGCGCAGGCCGCCATCCCCGGCACCGTCCCGCCCGAGGAGCTCCCGACCTTCACCGACGACGGCGCGATCCTGCCGCCGTCCCGTTCCACGGAGGGGCCATCGTGACCAGGCTGCCGCGGCTCGACTGGATCCTGCTCGCCGCCGTGCTGGCCCTGCTGGTCCTGTCCACCCTCCTCGTGTGGTCGGCCACCGTGCACCGGACCGACCTCACCGACGGCGACTCGACGGCGTTCCTGCGCAAGCAGCTGGTCAACATCGTGATCGGCCTGGTCCTGCTGGCCCTCGTCACGGTGACCGACCACCGGTGGGTCCGGATCGTCGCGCCGGTCCTCTACCTCGTCTCGGTCGTCGGCCTGGTCCTGGTGCTCACCATGGGCTCCACGGTCAACGGCTCGCAGTCCTGGCTCCGGTTCGGCGGACTGTCGGTCCAGCCGTCGGAGCTCGCCAAGCTGGCGGTCGTCGTCGGGATGGCGCTCGTCCTCGCGGAGCGGTCGGAGGGCCGCCGCCGCCCCTACGTCGGCGGGGCGGACGTCTCGCTGATGCTCGCCGTGGCGGCGGTGCCCGCCGTCCTCATCCTCCTGCAGCCGGACCTGGGCACGATGCTCGTCCTCTCCGCCACCGTCTTCGGGGTGCTCGCCGTGTCCGGTGCCCGGCGCCGCTGGCTGGTGCTGCTGGTCGGTGGCGCGGTCGGTGGCGCGGTCGCCGCCGTGATGGCCGGCGTGCTCAAGGCCTACCAGGTCGACCGGTTCCTCGCCTTCGTCGATCCCTCGCTCGACCCGCGCGGCGCCGGGTACAACGTCGAGCAGGCCCGGATCGCGATCGGCAACGGCGGGCTCCTCGGTCAGGGCCTCTTCGACGGGTCCCAGACCCGGGCCGGCTTCGTCCCCGAGCAGCAGACCGACTTCGTGTTCACCGTGGCGGGGGAGGAGCTGGGCCTGCTCGGCGCCGGCGTGCTCATCGCCCTGCTCTGCCTGGTCATCTGGCGCGCCCTGGTCATCGCCCGGCGTGCCGAGGACGTCTTCGGCCGGGTCTGCGCCGCCGGCATCGCCTGCTGGTTCGGCTTCCAGGCCTTCCAGAACATCGGCATGTGCCTCGGCATCATGCCCGTGACCGGCGTCCCGCTGCCGTTCGTCTCCTACGGCGGCTCGTCGCTGTTCGCCGGGCTGCTGGCGGTCGGGCTGCTGCAGAACATCCACCTCCGGTCGGCGTCGTCGACCTACCCGTCGGCACTGGCCGAGCGGCGGGTGCTGGTCGCGCGGTGACGTCCGACGTCGCGCGGCGATGGGCTCAGCTGGTCCACGCCTCGACGGCATCCGGTGTGGCGGGGAGGGTCCGGTCCTCGCACGAGCGGTACCAGCCCTCGACCGCGTCAGGGGTCCGGGGCAGCTGGTCCACGGTCCACGAGCACTGGGCGGCCGACGCGGGGTCGACGGGGGCCCGGTCGGGAGCCGCACCGGCCGGCTGCCCTGACGCGAAGACGGCGACCAGTGCGATGGTGGCGAGCGAGCCGGTCAGGTGGGACGGCGTGCGGGGGGTCTTGGTCATGGGATGCCTCCAGATCGATGACCCGTGGTCCGGGTCGCTGGGCAACACCGTGGCCGTGGCCGCTGAAGAGAGGGTCGATCGCGGGTCTTCCTGATCCCGGAACCGGTTCCAGCGAGATTCCAGCGGCACTGACGAGGCTGCAGGCGTGGCAGACTCGCCCGATACCCGGGCAGCGCCCGACCCGGCGAGGGGGCATGTGGTGACCGACGTCCGTGGCCCCGGCAGCCTGCGGGTGGACGTCCTCGGGCCCTTCGAGGTCCTGGTCGACGGGGCACCAGTGGGCCCTGCGGGTGCCCGACGACGTGGCCTCCTGGCGCTGCTGGCTCTCGAGCCGGGCGCCGTGCTGCCTGTCGAGACCCTGGTTGACCGGCTCTGGGGAGCCGACGCACCGCCCTCGGCGGTCAACGTCGTCCAGACCTACGTCTCCGCCTGGCGCCGGGTGCTGGGCGGTCGCGATGGCGTCCTGAGGACCGTCGGTGCCGGATACCAGCTGGACGTCGGAGTGGAGCAGTGCGACTACGCCCGGTTCCGCGCACTCACGGCCGAGGCCCGGGAGCTGGCCGCCACCGGAGCCCTCGACCAGGCGGAGCAGAGCTGGGACCAGGCTTTGCGGCTGTGGCGGGGGCCTGCTCTCGCCGACCTTGCCGGGACCGCTCTGCACGACCGGATGTCCCAGCGGCTCGAGGACGAGCGGGTGCTCGTGCTGGAGGCGTGGGCCGACGCGGCGCTTCGGCTCGACCACGAGCCCAGTGAGGTCCTCGACAGGCTGGCGCTCCTCCGTGCGTCAGACCCCTGGCGGGAGAGCGCGGCCGCCCTGGTCGTGCGGGCGCACGCGGCGGCGGGCCGCCCTGCCGACGCCTTGTCGACGTACGACGAGATCCGCCGGGTGCTGCGCGACGAGCTCGGTGCCGACCCCGGACCGGTGCTCCAGGGGCTGCACGCCCGGGTGCTCGGCTCCGATCCCGTCCTCGTGCGGCGGACCCCGCCGGCCGAGCTCGCCCCCACGCCACTGCCGCTGGGCGGGACCGACCCGCTGTTCGGCCGGGATGCCGATGTCCCGCTGCTGCAGGCCATGCTCGAGGAGCGCAGGCTCGTCACGCTGACCGGCCCGGGAGGGTGTGGCAAGACCCGGCTGGCCACGGAGGTGCTCGCCAGGTACGTCGATGCCGGCGGCAGTGCCTGGTTCGCCGACCTCGGGCCGGTGCGTGACGGAGGCCTGGTCGCGCCCGTCGTCGCGGCGGCGGTCGGCGCCCAAGCGGCGGCGGGTGCCGATGCCGAGGCCTCGCTGGTCGGGCGGCTCCGCGCAGCGACCGGGTTGCTGGTGCTGGACAACCTCGAGCACCTCCACGATGTCGGCCGGCTGGTCGCACGGCTGCACGAGGCCTGCCCGCACCTGCAGCTGCTGGCGACCTCACGGCATCCCCTCGCCATCGCGGGCGAGCAGCAGTACCCGGTCGCGCTGCTCTCGGTTCCCGACCGGGGAACCGACGACCCCGACGCGCTCGCGTCGTTCGACTCCGTTCGGCTCCTCGTCGACAGGGCCGTCGCCGCGGACCCCGCCTTCCGGGTCACTCCCGCCACGGCGCCCGCCGTCGCCGCGATCGTCCGGCAGCTCGACGGGCTGCCTCTCGCCCTCGAGATCGTGGCGCCGTGGCTGCGCCTGCACTCACCGGCCGAGCTGGCCGATCGGTTGTCGCACGCCCCCCTCGACCTGCGTGGACGTCGCACCGACCGGCCCGAACGCCAACGCAGCCTGCGCGACACCGTCGACTGGAGCTACCAGCTGCTCGCCCCTGCCGAGCGCTCACTGTTCCGTCGGCTCGCGGTCTTCGCCGGCAGCTTCTCCCTCGCCGGTGCTCGTGCGGTGGGCGGCGGCGGGCCGGACGACGACCGGGGTGCCGGCGTCGCGGACGTGCTGCTCTCGCTGGTCGACGCCCACCTGGTGCAACGCCTGCCGTCGGTCTCCGACCAGCCGCGATTCCGGCTGCTGCAGACGGTGCGCGAGTACGCCGCCGAGCGGCTCCACGAGGACCCGGACCACGACGAGGTTCGCGACCGGTTCGCCCGGGCGGTCGGGACCTGGGCCGTCGAGCTCGCCGCGAACAGCGAGGGCCCTGAGTCGGGTGCCTGGCTCGCGCTCGCGGTGGCGGAGTCGGACAACCTGCGCGCCGCCATCGCTCACTGGGGTGACCGCGGCGCCCATGCCGAGCGGCTGCAGCTGGTGGCGGACGCGATGACCGTCTGGTTCGAGGCCGGCCACGAGCAGGAGGGGGAGGCCCTGTTGTCCGCCGCGCTGGACGCGGCCGGACCTGACGCACCGGCCAGGGCGATCGCCCTGACGTACTGGGCATGGCTGCGCTCGACCCGCGACCGGGCAGGCGCGGCGGCCGCAGCCGCGGAGGCGGTCGCCCTGGCGCGGGACGCCGACGACCCACTGGTCGAGGCGTTCGCCTGTCAGACGCTCGGCGACACGCTGCGCGATCCGGCTCGGGCCGAGGCCGCCAGCCGCGAGGTCTTCGACGCGGCCCGCCGCGGCGAGGGGCGCGAGGTCCGCTACGGCCCCACGGCCCCGGACGCGGTCCGCTGCGGGGCGAGCGCCAGCATCGCCGCCACGTGGGCGCACCGCTCGGTCGCGGACGCTGTCCACTGGCAGCGAGAGGCCCTGCGTCTGGCCGAGCTGGAGGGCGACCGGCGGATCACCGCCGTCAACGCGGCGCGTCTCGCCCGTCTCCACCTGCTGCAAGGCGATGTCGGCGAGGCGGGCCTCCTGCTGGAGCGAGCCAGGACCCTCGTCTCGACCCATGTCACCGCGCGCTGGGAGGACATCGTCTCGCTGGCCGAGGCCGAGCTGCTGCTGCACCTGGGTCACGTGGACGAGGCCGAACGCCAGCTGCGAGGACTCGTGAACCTGGCGACGGCGGCTGGCCGTCGGCTGCACTCCCTCCTGGGGTTCCTCCTCCTCGCCGACCTGCACACGGCGGCCGGCCGCATCGGCGACGCCGCAGACGACCTGGCCCAGCTGGCGCGGGTGCCCGGGACCCTCGACGACCCCGCGGCGGCACGAGCCTGGGAGGTGCGGCAGGCGCGCGTGGACCGGCTTGCCGGCAGCCCTCACCGGGCCGCCGAGCGGCTCGGGGCCGCGGAGCCCCTCCTCCCGCAGGACGCGCTGCCGCCGGAACGGGTGATCTGGCTGCTCGAGCGTGCCACGTCGGCGTCCGCCGGACAACGCGCGAAGTGGCTCGGCGTCCTCGACGCGGCCGAGACCCGGACCGGGGTCCGGCCGGCGCCCTGGGAGGCCAGGCGCCGCCACGAGCTCGCCGGGGCGTAGGGCGGGGCCGTCGTCGAATCGGCCGGGCGTCGTTCGTGGTAGGTGTGAACGGCTTTCCCACCAGGGTGCCGTCAGGACACAGGAGATGACCCATGCAGTTCATGGTTTCCGTGATCGACGACAGGACCGGCTCGGCCACCCCCGAGGAGATGGAGGACATCCGCGCCTACAACGCACGTCTCCAGGCCGAGGGTCACTGGGTCTTCGCCGGCGGGCTCGCCGCGCCCAGCGCCGCCACCACCATCGACAACCGGGCCGGGAAGGGCCTGGTCACCGACGGGCCGTTCGTCGAGACCAAGGAGTACGTCGCCGGCCTGTGGATCCTGGAGGCGGCGGACCGCGACGAGGCGCTCGAGCTCGCCGCCGAGGGGTCGCGGTGCTGCAACCGGAAGGTCGAGCTGCGGCCGTTGCTCGCCGACTGAGCCGAACCTGCTCGGACCACGTGCAAGCAGCGGTCAGTGACAGCAATCGAGGTCATTCAGGTCGACGAGCGGGACTGCAGCGGGGACGACGGCCGCCCGCGGTTCCGGGTCTACCTGCACGGCAGCGCGTCCGACTCGACGGGCTAGCGATGGTTCAGGCGGCGTTCCAGTCGAGTCTGGTCTCGGGGAGGCTGCGGTAGATCTCGACCACGAGTGGTCTGTCGTTCGGGCTGCTGCGTAGTTGTCGGGTGCCGGTGTGGTCGACGAGGTAGTAGCCGCCGTGCGGGTCGCGCCAGAGGTAGATGCCGGTGAAGGGTTGTTTGACGTCCCAGCCACCGAACGTCTTGATCCGGTGGTGGCTGCGGGTCATCGGGCCGTAGTTCCCCAGCCCTGACTGACCCGGTGGACCAGTGGGGCTCCAGGGCTTCGTGTGGTCGAGGTCCATGCCCCGGGAGAGGCTGGACCCGTAGGGGAAGGTGTCGGCCGGCGTCACGAGATGCACGGCCTGTCTATGTCGGTCGGGGATCTCGTAGGCATCGACCGGTGCCTGACCCTCGAGGTCGAGGACCGGGGTGATCTTGAACCGGCAGGTCGGGCCGAGGACGTCGCGGACCCAGGCTTCGGTGACCGGGCCGTGGCCCTCGAGCCGCGCGATCCCGGTGCTGTCGGGCCCGGTGTAGGTGTGGACATAGAGCTGCACTGTCGGCAACAGGTCGCGGATGTCGGCGCCGTGGGGCTGGCCGGGGTTGCCGAGCAGCAGCAAGGCGGCATGAACGCGGCGTTCGTCTTCGGAGGCGTCGGGCATCGCCTCGGTGAGCTGTCCCGCGGTGGCGGTGACGGCGGCCTCGATCTGGTCGATGGTCGCGACGTCGGCACGGACCATGAACGTGGCCATCCCGTGCGCCTCAGTCCGGAGCTTCTTGGCGAACGTCGCCCTCGCGGCGCGTTCCTCCTGCTCCCTCGCGACCTCCGGGTTGGCCTTGACGATGCTGGCCTCGACCAGCGCCTCGAACCTCGTCCACGGGATCCGGCCATCAGCGGACTCGGCGACCGCCGCGTCGACATAGGCCGCCTCCTCGGCCGGCAGGCCCCGGGTCTGCCTGACCACGAACCTGGCGTAGGACGCCTTGACCTCCCCGGCCTGCACCCGGGCCCACAACCGCGGGCAACGGTGGTGAAGGTCCAGCGCGTCGGCCATCAGCTGACCCGCCGCGAACGTCGTGACCCCCATCCGGGCACCCAGCGCGGCGGCCGCGAACTCGGTCACCTCCGGGGTCCCCGCACCGCCATAGGCACGGGCCCGCTCCCGACCCTGGCCCTCCTGGCTGGGGTCGAGCCGCTCAGGCGAGTGCAGGATCGCCCACTGGTAGGCACCCCTCAACTGGTCGGCCTGAGCGGTCCGCTCCCGCATGGCGGCGTCGCCGACAAAGGCGAGGACATCGTCCCCACCCATGTCGTCCAACACCGCCGTCCCGCTCATGAGTCAAGCCAACCAGTGCCCACCGACACAGCCACCGACCCTGGATCCCCTTCTTCACAAGGGATCGACGGCCACTAGCTGCCTGACCTGATCGTGCGCGCCAGCTCGACCCGGGACTGCACGCCGAGCTTCCGGTAGATGTGCCTGAGGTGGTAGTCCACGGTGTGCGGTGAGAGGAAGAGCAGGGCCGCGGTCTCCCGGTTGGTGAGTCCACGGGCCACCTGATGCGCGATGGTGCGTTCTGCCTCGGTCAGTGAGGCCCAGCGGTCCTCGGTCGCGTCGTCGGTCGAGCCGGCCCACGGGCTCGCCGGCTTCGAGCCGAGTGACACGAGCGCACCTACCAGCGTCTCGCCGTCGTGCACAGGTTCTGCCCGGGCCGAACGAGGGCCGGTAGAAAGGTGGAGAACCGTTTCGGCGACGAGCGGGTGGCTTCGGATCTGGCGCTCGGCCCAGGCCCACACCAGGGCCCGGTCGGCGTGCGACGCCAGCGCAGCGCCTCCGGCCGTGTTGAAGAACATGCTGCTGCCGCTGACTGCGACGAGCGGACCCTTCGTCCTGCGCCGACGAGAGAGGAACGCCGTGCGGAGCGCTGCGGACGGGGCCCCGCCGTCCTGCACGAGCCGATCACGCGTTTCGGCGAGCACCCGGTCCAACAGCGCCGGCAGCGCCGGGTGGAAGGAGGACGCCCTGCTCGTGATGTTGACGACGCCGAGCATCCGGCCGGTGGCCGGATCCAGGACGGGTGCCGAGGCACACGAGACCACGGTCAGGTTGTCTGCGTAGTGCTCGAAGCCGAGGACCACGTTGAGCGACGTCGTGAGGAGAGCCATCCCGATCGAGTTCGTGCCGACCAGCTCTTCGCGGCACAGGTAGCCCGGGGCCGCACCGATGCCGTCCATGACGTCGGCGGTGCGGGTCGAGCCGGCGAACCGTTTCACGACGTGACCGCGCGCGTCGCTGAGCAGCAGTGCGACACCTTCGTCGGCGAGGAGGTCGCTGACGGCGGTCATCGGCGGTCCGGCCGCCCACGACAGCCTCGTGTCCGCGTCGACGTCGGCAGCGAAGGGGACCGCGACGTGGTGGGGAGTGATCCCGGCGCCCGCGCATCGCTCCCACGAGCGATGGATGAGGTCGGGGACCTCGACCGCCGGCCGCCCGCTCTCCTCGACACGGTCGAGCACGTGCTGAAGGGCGGCACCGGGTGCTGCTGCGTCGACGAGACCCATGATGACCTCTCACCGCGGGGTCCGCGCCATCTCCGTTGACGGCTGGGTGACTGTGCTTGTCAGGGACTGTCCTCCTCTTCTTTCGTCCCTGGCAAGAGGGCCGTGGACTACGCGATCACGTGATGTGGGCCGGCTCCGCCGCGCTCTAACGTCCGTGCATGGCCATGGAGCTGGACCTCGCCGGCAAGATCGCCGTGGTCACCGGCGCTAGCAAGGGCATCGGGTTGGCGGTCACCCGCTCCCTGGCGGCAGAAGGTGCCGTCGTGATCGCGGGTGCGCTCAACGGCAGCGACGAGCTCGACCTGCTGGCCGAGAGCTTCGCGGTCGAGGCGGTGCGCGTCGACCTCACCGAGCCCACTGCCCCCGAACGTCTGGTCGACCGTGCCATCAGCCGACACGGTTCCCTGGACATCCTGGTCAACAACGTGGGTGCCGTACGCCCGCGACCGGGCGGCTTCCTCACGGTGAGCGACGACGCGTGGCAGGCCACCTTCACCATCAACTTCCTCGTCGCGGCCCGCAGCATGCGCGCCGCGCTGCCCCACCTGGTTCGCCGCAACAGCTCCCGCGTGGTGACCGTGAGCTCGGTCAACGCGTTCCTGCCTGATCCCGCCGTCGTCGACTACAGCGCGGCCAAGGGAGCGCTGGCCAACCTGTGCAAGTCGCTGTCGAAGGAGTTCGCTGCGAGCGGCGTACGGATCAACACGGTCAGCCCCGGACCGGTGCAGACGGATCTGTGGCTGGGTGACGACGGCGTCGCTGCCACGATCGGTCAGGCCAGCGGGCTCAGCCCGGACGAGGTGGCCAGACGAGCCGCGGCGGACAGCCCCACGGGGCGCTTCACCACCCCACAGGAGGTGGCCGATCTGGTCCTGTTCCTGTGCAGCGCTCGTGCCGCCAACGTCAACGGCAGCGACTTCGTGGTCGACGGGGGGCTGGTCACGACGCTGTAGGCCCCGACCAGCGGCGACGACGCACACAACAACCGGAGCTCCACCCCAGAGAGGCACGCCCATGACCAACACCCCCGTCGTCTTCATCCACGGACTCTGGCTGCACGCGAGCAGCTGGCAACCGTGGCTCGACCTGTTCCGCGACGCCGGCTACGAGCCGATCGCGCCCGGGTGGCCGCACGAGGCCGAGACGGTGGAGGAGGCCAGGGCGCACCCCGAGATGGTCGCCAACATCGGCATCAACGACGCCGTGGGCCACTACGCCGACATCATGGACGGCCTGGGCGAGCTGCCTGTCGTCATCGGCCACTCGTTCGGAGGGCTCATCGCCGAGAAGCTTCTCGGGCAGGATCTCGCCGCAGCGGCGGTGGCCATCGACCCGGCTCAGATCAAGGGCGTGCTGCCGCTCCCGCTCGCGCAGCTGCGGGCGGGTCTTCCGGCCCTGGGCAACCCGGCCAACCTCCACAAGGCGGTGTCCCTCACCAAGAAGGAGTTCCGGTTCGGGTTCGGCAACGCGCTGACCGAGGAGGAGTCGGACGAGCTGTTCGAGAGGTGGACCATTCCCTCGCCCGCCCGGCCGCTGTTCCAGGCCGCGGCGGCGAACTTCGTCATGCACTCCCAGGCCAAGGTCAACACCGACAACCAAACCCGGGGGCCGCTCCTGCTGGTCTCGGGGATGGAGGACCACACGGTGCCCGACGTCGTGACCCGCTCCACCCTCAAGCAGTACCGGGACTCCGCCGCCGTGACAGAGCTGCAGCAGTTCGAGGGCCGAGGCCACTCGCTCACCATCGACCACGGATGGAAGGACATCGCCGACGCCGTCCTCGACTGGCTCAAGACGAACGGTCACTGACCGGGTCGCCCGCACGGGCGGGCCGGACGGGCTTGCCCTTGTTGCTCGACCGACACGCTGTCTTGCGTCACAGTGAGCCGATGGTGACCGTCCTCGACGCCGACTACGTCGTGGTCGGCGCGGGAGCGGTCGGGATGGCGTTCACCGACGCGCTCGTCGACCACGCCGACGTCACGGTGGCACTGGTCGACCGCAGGCACGGCCCCGGCGGGCACTGGCTCGACGCCTACCCCTTCGTCCAGCTGCACCAGGCCTCGGCGTTCTACGGCGTGGCCTCGACCTTGCTCGGTGGCGGTCGCATCCAGCAGGACGGGCCCGAGCGAGGGCTGCACGAGCGGGCGACCGCGCCGGAGATCCGTGACTACTACGACCGGGTGCTGCGCGACCGTCTCCTGGCCACCCGGCGAGTCACCTTCCACCCAGGCACCGAGCACTCCCAGGTCAGGCCGCGCCCAGGGGCGCGGGTCGTCGACACGACGTACCTCTCGCCCATGGTGCCGGCGACCACGCCGCCGCCGTTCGCAGTCGCCGCGGAGGCCTCGGTGGTCCCGGTCAACCGGCTGGCCGACCTGGGCGGCGCGCCGTCCCAGTACGTCGTCGTCGGGTCCGGCAAGACGGCCACGGACGCGTGCGTCTGGCTCCTGGGGGAGGGGACCGACCCGGACGACATCTGCTGGATCCGCCCGCGCGAGCCCTGGATGCTCAACCGGGCCGTCGTCCAGCCGGACCCGGCGGTGTTCATCGGCATGGCCGCGGACACGATGGAGGCCGCGACCGTGGCGGCGACGCCGGACGACCTGTTCCTCGACCTCGAGGACCGCGGGATCATGCTGCGCATCGACCGCGCCGTCACGCCGACCATGGCCAAGACCCCGACGCTGGCGACCTGGGAGCTCGACCTGCTGCGGACCATCGAGCACGTCGTACGCCTCGGCCACCTCGAGCGAGTGGAGCCCGGCCGGCTGCTGCTCGAGCACGGCGAGGTCTCCGTCGCGCGGGACGCGGTCGTCGTGCACTGCGCGGCGTCCGGCCTGCCGCGCAGGCCGCCGCTCCCGATCTGGGCGCCGGACGCCATCAGGCCGCAGCCCATCCGGTCCGGGTTCCCCTGCTTCGGCGCGGCGCTCGCCGGGTTCGTGGAGGCCACCGTGGACGGCGACGCCGAGAAGAACCGGCTCTGCCCCTCCTCACCGTTCTCCGACACCCCGGCCGACTGGGCGGCGATGCAGGTGCTCGGCGGCCGCGCGGCGAGGGCCTTCTCGTCCGACCCGGCCATCAGGTCGTGGGCGGGAGGGGTGTCGCTCAACCTGGCGCGAGTGCCACCCGACCGCCAGGGTGATGCTGACGTCGTCGCGGCCACCGACCGATTCACCGCGGCCGTCGGCCCTGGTCTGGCCCGGCTGGCCGAGCTGGCCGGCATCGCCCAGGCGCGGCGCTAGGAGCCCGATCGGCGCAGGCGTCGCCGGGCCCGCGAGTCGGCGTCGACCGGAACGACCACGGAGGCCTTGGCGAGGCCGTGGGCCGGCATGTTGCCGTAGACGGCCTCGTACTCGCCCTCGCGGACCAGGAACGTCTCGTGCCAGATCCCGGAGCGCGGGTCCCTGCCGACCCGCTTCCAGTACCGCCTCCAGACGGCGAGGTGCGGGTCGCCGTCGTCCCGGGCGAAGCGCTCGAGGGCGTCGAACGACCGCCAGTACTGCACGTTCATGGTCAGGCCGTAGGTCTCGTAGCCGAGCAGGCCCTTCTCGGGACGCTCGGAGAGGTACTTGAGCATGTACGGCATACCCCGCATGCCGCCGAGGTCGCGCAGGCTCCGGATGGGATGCAGTGCGTCCAACCGCGCACCGATCAGGAACACCACGAAGTCACCCTCGATGCCGGCGGTCCACCGGCCCTGGTTCACCGCTGCCATGCCCGCAGTGTGGACCCGGCGGGACTCACACGCGAGAGGCTGGACTCACGGACTGACCGACAAGAACACGAACGCCGCGAACAGCACCAGGTGGACGCCACCCTGGAGCGGCTTGGCGCGACCGGTGACCACCGTGAGGATCGCGACCAGCACCGAGAGGAACAGCAGCACGATCTGCATCGACGTCAGGCCCAGGTCCAGCGGCCCGCTGAGCCAGATCGACGCGACCGCGATCGCGGGGATGGTGAGGCCGATGGAGGCCATCGCGGAGCCGTAGGCCAGGTTGAGGCTGGTCTGCACCTCGTCCCGGTTCGCGGCCCGGACCGCCGCGATCGACTCCGGCGCCAAAACGAGCAGGGCGATGACCACGCCGACGAACGCGTGCGGGAGCCCGGCCGAGGCGACGCCCTCCTCGATCGGCTTGGACTCGACCTTGGCCAGCCCCACGACGGTCACCAGGGCGAGCACGAGCAGGCCGAGCGAGATCAGGGTCTCGCGGTCCGAGGGCGGGTCCGCGTGCCCGTCGCCGTCGTCGTCGTGACGTCCGTCCTGGCCGTGGACCACCGGCAGGAAGAAGTCGCGGTGCCGGATCGTCTGGGTGAAGACGAACAGGCCGTACAGCGCCAGGGAGGCGACCGCGGCGAAGGCGAGCTGCTCGCCGGTGAACTCCGGCCCCGGCTCGCCGGTCGTGAACCGCGGCAGCACCAGTGTCACGCCGGCGAGGGTGATGACGGTGGCCAGCGCCGAGCCGGTGCCCTCCGGGTTGAAGCGCGCGAGGTGGTGCCGCAGCGAGCCGACCAGGAGCGTGATGCCCACGATCCCGTTGAGGCAGATCATCACCGCCGCGAACACCGTGTCCCGGGCGAGGGTCGACGTGTCGTCACCGCCGGAGATCATCAGCGTGACGATCAGCGCGACCTCGATGACGGTGACCGCCACCGCCAGCACCAGCGACCCGAACGGCTCGCCCACCCGCAGGGCGACGACCTCGGCGTGGTGCACCGCGGCCAGCACGGCACCGACCAGGGGCAGCGCGACCAGCAGGGCGACCACGGTCGACAGGCTGCGGCCCCAGGTGGCACCGAGCACGACGACCGCGACGGCCGGTGCCGTCACTGTCCAGCTGAACCGTCCCGAGGTCACCGCGCTCATGCGGAGACCGTAGTCATCGCCTCGACACCGAGACGGTCAGCCGGGCATGCCGAAGTCCCATCGCGACACCGGTGACACCTGGAGCCGGCCCCCGTCGTTCAGGAGCAGCGCGTGGTGTCCGCCACCTGTCAGGTCGTCGGATCGCACGAGGCCCGACGCCTCCCAGCCGGTGCTCGCCCGCAGGTAGGGCACCTCGGCGAACAGTGCTCGGGCCACGGCCACGAGCCACCCCTCCAGCGGCTCCCGCCAGGCCCGTGAGGGCCAGGACGCCTCCGGACCGAACGGGAAGGCCCCCACGGCCGGGTCCCAGGCTTCCAGCGCGCCCAGGGGGATGTCGAGGAACAGCCAGTCCTCGTCCGGTTCCGCGGACTCCACGACCCGCAGGACCGACACCATCGCCGCGACGGGCCGTCCCGGCAGGGGTTCGACCACCCCACGGGAGACCAGCGATCCCGTGAGCGTCGCTCGCCCGGGCGGAGCACCGCGATCGAAACCGGCGAGCCGCCACAAGGCCGTGCCCGCCTCGGTCAGGACGTCGTCGTCGCGAGGTCCGAGAAGGACGGCGAGCCCGTAGAAGCCTCCGAGCCACGTCTCCGGGTCCTCGAGGTCGTCTGCTGCGGGCATGCGGACATCTTCCCCGCCCCGCGTAGGCTGGTGGGTCGTCCCACCAACGATCCTGGAGTGCACACATGCCCGCCCTCGCGAGCGCCCCCGAGTCGCTGTTCCCGCGCCTGGAGCCGTTGCTGCCGACGGTCAGCAAGCCGATCCAGTACGTCGGCGGCGAGCTCAACTCGACGGTCAAGGAGTGGGACGCAGCGCCCGAGGGGGAGACCGTCCGCTGGGCGCTGATGTACCCGGACGCCTACGAGGTGGGACTGCCCAACCAGGGCGTGCAGATCCTCTACGAGGTCCTGAACGAGCGGGACTGGATCGTCGCCGAGCGCACCTACTCGGTGTGGCCGGACATGGAGTCGGTCATGCGCGAGCACCACATCCCGCAGTTCACCGTCGACGGCCACCGCCCGGTCGGTGACTTCGACCTGTTCGGCCTCAGCTTCTCGACCGAGCTCGGCTACACCAACATGCTCACCGCGCTCGACCTGGCCGGCATCCCGCTGCACGCCGTCGACCGCACCGACGACGACCCGGTCGTGCTGGCCGGCGGCCACGCGGCGTTCAACCCCGAGCCGATCGCCGACTTCCTCGACGCGGCCGTGCTGGGCGACGGCGAGGAGGTCGTGCTCGCGATCTCCGAGGTGGTCCGCGAGTGGAAGGCCGAGGGCCGCCCCAGCGGTTCGATGGGGAGCGGTCGCGACGAGCTGCTGCGCCGGCTCGCGGTCAGCGGCGGGGTCTACGTCCCGAAGTTCTACGACGTCTCCTACGCCGACTCCGGTGAGATCGCGGCGGTCGTGCCCAACGGCCCCGGCATCCCGGCCCGGGTCCGCAAGCACACGCTGATGGACCTCGACCAGTGGCCCTACCCGGCCAAGCCGCTGGTGCCGCTGGCCGAGACCGTCCACGAGCGGTTCTCGGTGGAGATCTTCCGCGGCTGCACCCGCGGCTGCCGGTTCTGCCAGGCCGGCATGATCACCCGCCCCGTCCGCGAGCGGTCGATCGAGACGATCGGCGCCATGGTCGAGAACGGCATCCGCAAGTCCGGCTTCGAGGAGGTCGGCCTCCTCTCGTTGAGCAGCGCCGACCACTCCGAGATCGCCGAGGTCGCCAAGGGCCTGGCCGACCGCTACGAGGGCCAGAACGTCTCGCTCTCGCTGCCCAGCACCCGGGTCGACGCGTTCAACATCGACCTGGCCAACGAGTTCTCCCGCAACGGCCGCCGGTCGGGGCTGACGTTCGCGCCCGAGGGCGGCTCGGAGCGGATGCGCAAGGTCATCAACAAGATGGTCAGCGAGGACGACCTGATCCGGACCGTCGCGGCGGCGTACTCCTCGGGCTGGCGGCAGGTGAAGCTCTACTTCATGTGCGGGCTCCCCACGGAGACCGACGAGGACGTGCTGGCCATCGCCGACCTCGCCAAGCGGGTCATCGCCACCGGTCGCGAGGTCTCCGGCCGCAACGACATCCGCTGCACCGTCTCGATCGGCGGGTTCGTGCCCAAGCCGCACACGCCGTTCCAGTGGGCGGCGCAGCTCGACCACGACACCACCGACGAGCGGCTGCGCAAGCTGCGCGACCTCGTGCGCGACGACAAGAAGTACGGCCGGGCGATCGGGTTCCGCTACCACGACGGCAAGCCCGGCACGATCGAGGGACTCCTCAGCCGGGGCGACCGCCGGGTCGGCGCCGTGATCGAGCGGGTCTGGCGTGACGGCGGCCGGTTCGACGGCTGGAGCGAGCACTTCTCCTACGACCGCTGGGCCGAGTCCGCGGCCAGCGCGCTCGCCGAGCACGGCCTCGACCTCGACTGGTTCACCACCCGGGAGCGGGAGTACGACGAGGTCCTGCCGTGGGACCACCTCGACTCCGGTCTCGACAAGGACTGGCTCTGGGCCGACTGGGAGGACGCCCTCGCGGTCGCCGACGGCGCCGACGTCGAGGTCGAGGACTGCCGCTGGACACCCTGCTACGACTGCGGCGTCTGCCCGGAGCTCGGCACCGAGACCCAGATCGGGCCGACCGGCCGGCAGCTGCTGCCGCTCGCTGTCGTCTGACCCCGCGCTGTGGGGGCAAACCTCTGCACAGGGGGCACGGCCGAGCGTGGGGCCGTGCGGGTTTGCCCCCACACGCGTCCGCTTCTGCGCACCGACCACGAGCTGCGTCTCCGCCGGGCCTGGGTGGCCCGCCTCCACCACAAGCTGGGGCGGGCATGACCGTCCACACCTTCCACCTCGTCGAGCTCCCCGCCTCGGTGGGCGCGCGGGCGCTGCTGCGTCCACCGTCCGCGGCCGGGCTGGACCACGCCGAGGTGCTGGCACTCATGCGGCTCGGTGCTCCCGTGGTGTCACCGGACCGGCTCCAGCTGCGCCGCCTGGCGGTGTTCGCGCAGTGGCGCGACGAGGACGCCGTGGACGGTTTCCTGGCTCAGGACCCACTGGGTCGTCACCTGGCCACCGGCTGGCACGTCCGACTGGAGTTCCTGCGCCGGTGGTCGACCCTGGCCGCCCTGCCCGGTCTGCCGGCGCGGGCGGGGGAGTGGGTCCAGGACGAGCCGGTGGTCGCGGTCACGCTCGCGCGGATGCGACTCCCCGAGCTGCCGCGGTTCCTGCGCTGGGGTCGGCCGGTCGAGCGGCTGGTCCGCGACCACCCCGGCGTCACGCTGGCGCTCGCCGCGCTACGGCCGCCGCGGACGATCTCGACGTTCTCGGTCTGGCGCACCGTGCGGGAGATGGAGGAGATGGTGCGCGGCCGCTCCGCCGTCCCGGATCCGGCCCGGCATGCCGCCGCGATGGCCGAGCGCGCCCGCCGTGACTTCCACCACGAGTTCGCGACGTACCGGTTCCGGCCGATCTCCGAGCACGGCTCCTGGCAGGGCCGGACCGGCATCGTGCCGACGTGCGACAGCGGCGGCCGGCACCCGGGGGGCGTCGACTGACCCGGATCGGCTGTCTCCGGGCAACCGACCAGATGGAGTCACTCGACGCCGCCGGGTCCGGGCGGACGATCCTGACTACAGCGGCGCGTCGAGCTTGGCGCCGTCGAGCCGGTAGCCGATGCAGACCAGCTTGTCGCCGGCGTTGGGTGCCGATTCGGTGGTCAGGCCGAAGTAGCCGATGTCCGGGTTGGCCGGTGCGACCTTGCCCTCGAGCCCGCCCGCAGTGATGAGGTCGGTGCAGAGCGTGCTCGTGGCCGGGTCGTAGCCCTCCGCGTCGTCCTGGGTGAGCTCCTTGGTGACCAGCACCTCCGCGTCGTGCGGGCTGTCGCAGCTCACCTCCTCGATGTCCTCGACGAAGTCCTCGGAGTCGTCGGTGAGGTTGCTCGCGTTGAGGCACTCGCCGGTCTTGAGCTGCTCGACCGGGAGCAGGTCGTCCCAGTCGACCTGGGTCAGGCCGTAGACGCCGGCGGACAGGGCCACGACCGACACGATCGACGCGACGACCGCGCCGATGGCCAGGCCCTTGCCGTGGTTGCGGCCGTCCCGGCTCCGGACCAGCACGACGATCGCGAGGATCAGGCCGATCGGGAAGCAGCACAGCAGCGACAGGATGAGGGCGGTGATCGCCATCGCCTTGGAAGGCTCGGGCTCGACACCGGAGGCCGGGTAGCTGCCGGCCGCCATCGCGGGCTGGCCGTAGGGCGCCTGGGCGGGCTGGCCGTACGCCGGGGCCGCGGGCTCGCCGTACGGAGGCGGAGTCGGCTGGGTCGGCTGGGTCGGCTGGGCCGGCTGGCCGTACGGCGGGGGAGCGGCC
>NZ_JAEMSS010000152.1:0-901 GCF_016462705.1 Nocardioides sp.
GAGCGCGGGTTGTGCGGGTTGGAGTACTGGTCCGGCTTCCAGGCCCCCGGCTCCTTGGAGAGCCGGTCGGAGACGTTGTAGTAGGAGTCGGGGTGCTCCGGCGCCACCGCGGTCGGGCAGACGACCACCTCGGCGCCGTAGGCCTTGAGCACGTTGCGCTTGTCCTCGCTGACCTTGTCCGGGCACACGAAGACGCACTTGTAGCCGCGCGCCTGCGCGACCATCGCCAACCCCACGCCGGTGTTTCCGGACGTCGGCTCGACGATCGTGCCACCGGGCTGGAGCTCCCCGGAGGCCTCGGCGGCGTCGATCATCCGGGTCGCGATCCGGTCCTTCACCGAGCCACCCGGGTTGAGGTACTCGACCTTGGCGAGGACCAGGGGGCCGTCGCCGGGCAGGTCGAGGCTCCGCGACAGGCGCACGAGCGGGGTGTTGCCGATCAGGTCCAGCAAGGAGTTGGCGTACTGCACCCGCCCAACCTATGTCGCTACCCGTCCGTAACATGGATCGCGTGGGGAAGGCAGCGGCAGCACGGAAGCTCGCGGCCGCCGCGGCGTACGGCGGTGGCGGCCTCACCGCGCTCGGCGGGGGGCTGTACGGCGTGCTGCGGCTCGAGGCCGAGCTGGCGAAGAAGACCATCGGCGAGCGGCTGGAGGAGGATCCCCCCGACGCGACCGGCTGGTACGGCCGCGGGCGGCCCGGACCCGCCATCAAGATCGCGCTGCTGGGTGACTCCAGCGCGGCCGGCTACGGCTGCGAGCGGGTCGAGCAGACCCCCGGTGCCCTGCTGGCCAGCGGGGTGGCCGAGCAGGCGGACCGCCGGGTCTACCTGCGCGAGTTCGCGGTGGTGGGCGCCGAGTCGCGCGACCTGGGCGCCCAGGTGGACCGCACGCTCCCGATC
>NZ_JAEMSS010000152.1:911-10040 GCF_016462705.1 Nocardioides sp.
CTCCCGATCGAGCCGGACGTCGCGGTGATCCTGATCGGCGCCAACGACGTGACCCACCAGGTGCGGCCGGCGACGTCGGTGCGGCACCTCTCCGAGGCCGTACGCCGGCTGCGCGAGGCCGGCGTCGCCGTGCTCGTCGGCACCTGCCCCGACCTCGGCACCCTCAAGCCGATCGTCCCTCCGCTGAAGCAGGTCGCCCGCACGTGGTCGCGGCGGCTCGCGGCGGCGCAGACCATCGCGGTCCTCGAGAACGGCGGCCGGACGGTGTCCGTCGGCTCGATCCTCGGACCGGAGTTCGCCGCCGCCCCGGCCATCCTGTTCGGCCCCGACCAGTTCCACCCCTCGGTGGCCGGCTACCGCTCGCTCGTCGGGGTCCTGCTCCCGTCGACGCTGGCCGCCCTCGGCCTGACCGAGGAGGAGGAGACCGGCCCCGCGCGGGGCGAGGGCGTGCTGCCCATCGCCGACGCCGCGATCCAGGCGGTCAAGACCCCGGGCACCGAGCTGGACGGCACCGAGGTCAGCGGGCGGCGCCTCGGCGTACGCGGCCTGTGGGTCGAGCTCCGGCACCGCCGCCGCCAGCAGACCGCGGACGCGCAAGCGCCCGAGGACGTCGAGGAGTCCGACCCGGCAGCGGTGGGCACCGAGGGAGCATGACGACAGCCCCCGGTCCCGAGGACCGAGGGCTGCCGGAGCCGGTGGCGCTGGCTGGTCGGGTCAGTCGGAGTTGAAGATGGCCAGCAGGCGCAGCAGGTTGGTGTAGATCCAGACCAGCGAGACGGTGATCGCGAACGCGGCGCGCCACGACTCCTGCTCGGGGATCTGGTTGCGGATGCCCTGCTCGACGAAGTCGAAGTCGAGGATCAGCATGAACACACCGAGCACCAGACCCGCGATGGCGGTCAGCATGCCGAGGCCGCCGAAGCCGAACAGGCCGAGCTGGCTGCTGAACATGCTCAGGACGAGCTCCATCAGGCTGAGCCCGATCATGCCGAAGACCGCGGCGATGACGAACATCCGGAACTTCGACCCGACCTTGATGTCGAAGATCTTGTAGGCGGCCAGCGTGCCGGCGAAGGCGGCGAAGGTGCCGATGACGGCCTGGACGACCAGGTTGTCCTGCCCGCCGTAGACGCTGTCGATGACCTTGCTGAACGCACCGAGCGCCACGCCCTCGAACGCCGCGAAGAGCAGCACCAGGGCCGGACTGACCACGCGCTTGAACGAGTTGACCATCGACAGGGCGAAGGCGCCCAGGCTGCCGATCAGCAGCGCCGAGTAGAGCGGGCCGAGCGAGGCCTCTGAGTCCGTGAGGTCCGGGGTGACGAGCCAGGTGGCCGCGGCCACGACGATCACGATCGCGAGCGAGATCGCCGTCTTCTGCACGACCGAGTCGATGGTCATGGGGGCACCGACGCGGCTGTCCGGCGTGGTGGGCAGGCCGTAGCCCGCGGTGGGCGCGCCGCCACCCGCATAGGTCTGGTTGCCGTAGGTGTTCGCCGAGTTGAACTCCTCCGAGCGGCGGAACACCGGGTTGTTGCTCTGCATCTGTACTCCTCCTTGGAGGGTGTGGGCGGTCGTCGCGGTGACGGGTCGCCGATGTGGCCCAGTCTACGGACCACACCTGGCAGAACGCGTCCGTCGCCCGCAGCGTTCCTGCCGAACCTGTGAGTTGGCTGAGGATCAGTGGCGTACGGCGCGCACCACCGTGTCGGTGATGGTGATCGTGTCGCCGTCGGCGTTCGTGGTCTCCCGGGTCTGCCCCTCGGCCACCACGACCTCCCAGGCGCCCGCGGGCAGACAGGCCACGACCTGCTCGGGGGCGAACAGCAGGTGCGCCAGGGCCGGGTTGCGCAGGCCGGTCGAGGCGTCGGCGGGGTGGTGCCCGACCACCAGCAGCGTCCCGCCGCTGCGCACCGCCCCGGCGATCGCGCCGAAGGTCTGCGCGAACAGCGCCAGCGGCGGGTGCAGGAACGACGCCGTCACGAGGTCCATACCACCGGGCACCGGCTCGCCGCCGAGCACGTCCACCCGCGCCCAGGTCGTGCGGTCGGCGACCCCGAGCTCCGCGGCGTGCTCCGCGCCCCGCTCGATCGCCATCTGCGACACGTCGATGCCCGCGGCCAGCCATCCCTGCTGAGCCAGCCACACGACGTCCGCCCCCTCACCGCACCCGACGTCCAGCGCCCGCCCCGCTGCCAGGCCGGTCACCTGCTCGACCAGTCGCTGGTTGGGCTTGCCCGACCAGACCCGGGTCGACCCGGCGTACCGCTCGTCCCAGAACTGCTGGGTGAACATGTCCATCTCGTCGTCGTCCTTGGCGGGGTCCGCGGTGTGGTCGTGGTGGCTCATGACCCGAGTGTGGCGCTTCAGGTCGACCTGAAGGCAAGTCCGGTAACCGGGGCAGGTCTCCGTCGTTGGGCAGGCATGCTCCGTCGCGCTCTCGTCGTCGTCCTCGGCACCGCCTGCGCCCTGGGGACGCTGCCCGCGACGGCGGTCGACCAGCCGCCGGTGCACTCCCCCGGCTACGTCGCCCGGGACACGCGCAACATCGCCGACGCCTACGGCCGGGTCACCGGCCCGGGCGGGCAGCTCGCCAACCCGGCGTACCTCCCGGCGCTCGCCACCACTACCGCGGCCCACCATCTGGCGCAGCTCCTCGCGCAGGCGGCGACGCCGAACCGGCCTGCTCTCACCGCCGGCACGGTCGTCCCGGGATGGGACGTCGGCAACCCGCTCCGGGCGGGCTGGGACGGCACCCGTGGCCTCAGCGAGCGGGTGTCCTTCACCAACCGCTACGGGGCGCTCCTGCGTGGCACTGTCTACCGGCCCCAGCCGGGCGCCCGCGACCCCTACACGGGCGAGCGGCTGCGCAGCCCGTTCCCCGGTGTGGTGATGACGCCGGGGTCGGTGCAGGGCAGCGAGGGGATGTACCGCTGGCTGGCCCAGGACCTCGCGGAGCGGGGCTACGTGGTGCTCACCTACGACGTGCAGGGGCAAGGTGCGAGCGAGACGCTCCCGCACGAGCCGCAACCCGGCGAGCAGGTCGATGCGCTCCCCTTCTGCAACCCGTTCGGCACTCCCCGCGACGGCGAGCAGACCGGCTGCCCCGGAGTGCCGTCCCAGCAGCTCGCGAACTTCGAGCTCGGCACCGTCGACGCGCTCGACTTCTTCGTGTCGACGCCGCAGTCGCCGTACGCCAACCCGAGCTCCTCCGACGTCGAAGTGGACACCCACAACCCCTACTGGCGGCTGTGGGACCGCCGTCCCGACCCGCGCCCGGCGACACCGGGCCGGACCACGAGGCTCGCCCTGGTCGGGCACTCCATGGGTGCGGCGGCGGTCTCGAAGGTGCAGGGCTACGACGAGCGCGTCGCCGCCGTGGTGGCGCTGGACAAGCTGGTCGGACCCGACGGCTCCGCTCCGTTCGAGGGTCTCGACAACCGGCCGGTCGTCCCGGCCCTCGGCCTGCAGGGCGAGTACGGCTTCACGGTCACGCCGTACACCCTGCACGGCGGATCCTCGCTCAACCCCGCACCCAGCCCCGACGGGCCGGACCCACGGCGGGAGAAGCAGACCGGGTACGACGCCTGGCGCGAGGCCGGCGTCGACAGCATGGTGGTGGTGCCGCGGGCGTCCACCCACCTGGAGTGGACCGACATCCCGCTGGTGATGCCGGCCAGCAGGTACGGGCAGGCCCTCTCCAGCCACTACGCGCAGGCCTGGCTCGACCGCTACCTCAAGCACGCCGACGACGACCGCGCGCTCACCGGGACCCGGTTCCGCTACCTCGAGCCGCGCGGCGGCGGACTGTGGGCGCCGATCACGCTGGAGCGCGACGAGCTGTTGAGCTTCTACTACTGCTCGGCCTACTCGTTCCGGTCCGGCCGGGAGGTGCTCGACGACGGTGACCTCGCCGGCGTGGGGTGCTGAGCGCGGAGCCACCGCTGGTGCCCCCGCTGGGGTTCGAACCCAGACTGGGTCGCTTTTAAGGCGACTTCCTCTACCGGTTGGGATACGGGGGCAGGCCTACAAGTATGTGGACCGGGCGTGGACGGCGTCGGCACCGGCGACCCGGTCGAGGAAGAGCCGGCCGGCGCAGTGGTCGATCTCGTGCTGCAGGGCCCGCGCCTCGAACGCGTCGGTGGTCACCTCGACCTCCTCGCCGGTGCCGGGGAGCAGGCCGCGCACGACCAGCCGGCTGGCGCGGCGTACGTCGCCGGTGAGGTCGGGGACGCTCATGCAGCCCTCACGGGCCTTCTCGTTCCTGGTCGCCGAGACGATCTCTGCGTTGCAGAGCACGAACGTGCCGTGGTGGGTGCGGACCTTGGGGTGGGCGGACACGTCGACGCAGAACACCCGGCCTGCGACACCGACCTGCGGCGCCGCCAGCCCGACGCAGCCGGGGCTCACCCGCATGGTCTCCACCAGGTCGGCAGCGAGCTGGACGACCTCGGCGGCGGTGGGGTCGACGTCGGCCGAGGGCGCGCTGAGCACCGGGGCCGGGGCGCGGACGACCGCCAGGACCCGTCCCTCCACGCCGAGCAGGTCCTCCGACCAGAGCGCGACGGGGTGCTGGGCCGTCACAGCTCGTCGATGTCGACCCGGCGCAGCGTCGCCTGGACGCCGAGCTCGGACGCGACCCGCTCGACGGCCGCCTCGAGGGCCGTCACGTCGGCCTCGGCGGGGACGTCGATCTCGGCGACGAGCAGGTAGAGGTCGCCCGCGAGCCGCGTGGTGAGGTCGGTGATGTTGCCCCTGACCGCCGCCACCTCCGCGACGACCGCCGACACGATGCCGGTGCGGTCGCCCCCGTGCACGGTGAGCACCCAGGGCGAGCCACCCGGTGTCGGGCCGGACTCGGCCGGCACCTCGGCGACCGTGACCCGCAGGGAGCGGTCGATGGTCAGCGGAGCCAGCGCGTCCTCGATGTCGCGGCCCCCGGCCGCGCCGGCGCAGATGAGCGTCATCGCGAAGTGCCCACGCAGCAGGGTCATCGTCGAGTCCTCGAGGTTGAGGCCCAGCTCGGCGAGCCGCGCGGTGGTCTCGGCGATGATGCCCGGCCGGTCGTGGCCGACCACGGTGACGGCGTAGAGGTGGTCCGAGGCCGCTGCGTCGCTCACGGACGCAGTCTGGCAGCAGCGGCCCGCCCGAGCACGTCGTCCAGCATCGCCTCGGTCAGCCGCCCGGTGAACGTGTTCTGCTGGCTGGGGTGGTAGCAGCCGAGCAGCCGGACCTGCTGGTCCTGCGGCAGCGCCAGCACGACCTCCGCGCCGTGGCCGAACTTCGGCCGCGGCACCGGGATCACCGCCCC
This sequence comes from Nocardioides sp., assembly GCF_016462705.1. Taxonomy (GTDB): domain Bacteria; phylum Actinomycetota; class Actinomycetes; order Propionibacteriales; family Nocardioidaceae; genus Nocardioides. Next base: position 6,223 of record NZ_JAEMSS010000152.1, read on the forward strand.
GACCCGGGCCAGCGCCGTGAGGGACGCCTGCCAGCCGAAGCCGCCGAGGGCGACGACGACACGGACCGACTTCAGCACGAGCCCGAGCTCCGCATCGAGCCAGGGTGCGCAGGTGTCCCGTTCCTCCGTCGTGGGCTTGTTGTCCGGCGGGGCGCAGCGGACCGCGGAGAGGACCCGCGTCCCGGCCAGCTCCAGACCGTCGTCGGCGTGCACGCTGGTCGGCTGGTTGGCCAGACCCACCCGGTGGAGGCTCGCGAACAGCCAGTCCCCGGACCGGTCGCCGGTGAAGATCCGGCCGGTGCGGTTGGCGCCGTGCGCTGCCGGAGCCAGTCCGACCACGAGGATCTCCGGGTGCTCCGGGCCGAAGCCCGGGACGGGACGGCCCCAGTAGGTCTCGTGCGCGAACGACGCCCGCTTGACCCGGGCCACCTCCTCGCGCCAGGCCACGAGCCGCGGGCAGGCGAAGCAGTCCGAGATCGCGGCGTCCAGCGCCGCGAGGTCGGACCAGCCGTCAGCTGAGGGGCTGTCCGACCGCGGTGTGGGGTCGGGTGGCGTCGTCATCCTGGCCGCCATCCTTGCCGCTCACCTTGTCCTGCACCGACGACGCGGCCGAGGTCGCCTTGTCCTTGACCGCCGAGGCCACGACCGGCGCCTGCTGGGCCACCGTCTCCTGCGCCTTGCCGGCCGCGGCCTGGACCTTGGGGTTGCCGGCGAACCGGCGGGCACCGTCGGCGATCTGCTCGTAGCGCTCGCGACCGGCCCGGGCGCCGAGCACGTAGCCCGCGCCGAGGGCGAGCAGCAGGGTGAGCTTCCTGAACGGGTGCTTCTTCATCGGTGGCTCCTTCTCCAGATGACGAGCCCCACCACAGCCGCGGTGATCGCCAGGACGGCGACTGCGAGCTCGGGGCGGGGCTTGCCGTTGTCGGTGGTCGCCCGGTCCCTGACCTCGGCGACCTTCTCCTTGGCTTGTGCCTTGACGTCCAGTCGGTGCTGCAGCTCGTCGACGGTCGCCGCGAGCTGGTCGCGCTGGCGGGCGATGTCGGCCTCGATGGCCTGCGGGCTCGCTCCGTTGGTGCTCACGGGTGGCTACCTCCCTTGAGCGTCGCGACGTCCTCCTTGACGCCGGCGATCGCCTTCTCGGGTGCCGGCGGCGTCGCCTGACCGACCTGCTTCTTGCCGGTCAGCGCGGCCACTCCGGCGGCCGCGAACAGCACTGCCGTGACGATGAGGACCGCCGCCCACAGCGGCAGGACGAGGTCCAGCAGCACGACGACCGTGGTGAGGAGCGCGGCCAGCCCGTAGAGGGCGAGGAGCCCGGCCACACTGAACAGGCCCACCCCGACGCCGGCGCGCTTGCCCTTCTCGGTCAGCTCCGCCTGGGCCAGCCGGATCTCGCTGCGCACCAGCTCCGGGATCTGCTCGCTGAGCCGGTGCACGACGGCCCCGAGCGGCTCGCCGGACAGGTCCGGCTGTCTCTGGGACGTGGAGGTCATGGCTGCGCGGTGCCCAAGGCACGGCGCGGTCAAACGAGCGACCAGGCGATCCCGTCCAGGATGTCGGCCTCCGAGACGACGAGGGTCCGGACGCCGGTGCGCCGCAGCACCCGGTCGAGGATGAGCACACCCGCGCCGATCACGTCCGCCCGCCCGGGGTGCAGCCAGGGCAGCTCGAGGCGCTCGGCGTGCGGCAGGGCCAGCAGCCGGCCGGCGAGGCCGTGCACGTCGTCGACCGCGAGCTCCGCCTGGTCGACCAGGGCCCGGTCGTACGCCGCCAGGTCGAGCACCCCCGCGCCGACGGTGGTCACCGTGCCCGCGACCCCGACGACGGTCGCGGCGTCGGCGAGCGGCACCGGCGACCGGTCGAGGTGGGCGTCGATGTCGGCCACACAGGCAGCCACCTCGGCCGCGGTCGGCGGGTCGGTGTGCAGGTGCCGCTCGTGCAGTCGCACGGACCCGATGTCGAGGGAGACGGCCGAGCCGGGTCCGTCTGACGGCGTGCCGAGCACGAGCTCGGTCGAGCCGCCGCCGATGTCGACGACCAGGACGGGCTCGGCGGGGGCGGAGCGCAGGTTGCGGACCGCCCCGTCGAAGGCGAGCGCCGCCTCCTCGTCGCCCGACACGACCTCCGGGTCGACACCGAGCCGGGCCCGGACCCCGGCCGCGAACACGTCGGCGTTGGCGGCGTCCCGGGTGGCCGAGGTCGCGCAGAAGCGGAGCCGCTCGACGTCGTGCGCCGCGATCAGGGCGGCGTACTCGTCGAGTGCGGCGAAGGTGCGCTCCAGCGCCTCGTCGGCGAGCCGGCCGGTGGCGTCCACCCCCTGCCCGAGGCGGACCATCCGCATCTCCCTGACGTCCACGTCGGGGAGGGCGCCGATGAGGAGCTTGACGGTGTTGGTGCCGCAGTCGATCGCCGCGACGGTGCTGTCAGGCATCGCCTGTCTCCACGCACGGACCGGGCTCCCACCACTCGCCCAGGAGGTCGAGCACCTCGTCGCCCAGCGGGTTGACGCCCCGGCCCTGCGCCAGCGCCTGGCCGGCGAGCACGTGCAGGCACTTGACTCGGTCGGGCATCCCGCCCGCGGAGATCCCCTCGATCTCCGGCACGTCCTGGCCGGCGGCGCGGCCGAGCTCGGCACGGGCCGCGAGGTAGCGCTCGTGCGCCGCGGCGTACGCCTGCGCGAGCTCGGGGTCGGAGGCGAGCCGCGCCTCCATCTCCTTCATCAGCCCCGACCCCTCGAGGGTCCCGATCCGCGAGGCGGCCCGGGGGCAGGTCAGGTAGAACGTCGTCGGGAACGGCGTCCCGGACGGCAGCCGCGGCAGCGTCGTGACGACGTCCGGCAGCCCGCACGGGCAACGGTGCCCCACCTCGTGGATGGCGCGGGGCTCGCGGCCCAGCTGCGCGCCGACCGCCTGCTCGTCGGCGGGGTCGAGCCGACCGGTCACCCGGCGGACTCGCTGGACCCGTCGATCTCGGTGGCGGGCGGCTTGGCCGGCTTCGGCGGGTGGCCGGCCAGCTCCACCGACTCCCAGGCGTCGGACCACCACGGCGTCGGGGTCGTGCTCAGCACCTCGGCCGGGTCGTCGAGGTCGGACTGGGGGCGCAGCGCGTTGCCGTCCTCGTCGAGCACGAGGTAGGTCCGCTCGCCCGGCATGACGTAGCCCAGCCGGGCGCGGGCCTGCTGCTCGATGTAGGCAGGGTCGGACCAGCGCTGCTTCTCGGCCTCGAGCGCGTCGATGTTGGCCTCGCGCTCGGCGATCTGTCCCTTGAGGTCGTTGATGTGGGTGCGTTGCTGAAGGAACGCCTTCAACGAGGACGCGTAGGACACCATCAGCACGGCCACCACGAGCACGAGCACCGCGGCGCGGCTGGTGAGCCGCGACTTCGGACCGTCCGGCGCCGACGGGTCGGCCACCGCGGGGACCGGCGTCCGGGCCGGGCGGTCCGCACCGGTGCGTCGGCCCGGTCCGGGACGCCGTCGCGGCCCCGAGGGCCGGGCCCCGGAGGCCGCATCGCGGCGCGACGGACGGCGGGTCATGCTCAGGCCTGGTAGCGCGGGAAGGCGCCGGCGCCGGCGTACCTCGCGGCCTCGCCGAGCTCGTCCTCGATCCGGAGCAGCTGGTTGAACTTGGCCACCCGGTCGGACCGGGCCGGGGCGCCGGTCTTGATCTGGCCGCAGTTCACCGCGACCGCGAGGTCGGCGATGGTGGTGTCCTCGGTCTCGCCCGAGCGGTGGCTCATCATGTTGCGGAAGCCCGCCCGGTGCGCGAGCTCGACGGCGTCGAGGGTCTCGGTGAGCGAGCCGATCTGGTTGACCTTGA
>NZ_JAEMSS010000019.1 GCF_016462705.1 Nocardioides sp.
TCATGCGCCGCCTGCTCAAGGACGTCGCCGAGCACCGCGAGGTCGGCGACGTCACGACGCTGGCCGACAGCTCGGTGATGGACCTGATCTCCGCGGGCCTGGGCAAGGGCAAGGGGGAGGACTAGCGCGGTGGTCGAGGAGGCGCGCCAGCGCCGTCTGAGACCTCGCAAGCCGTGGCTGGAACGGTAGGCCGGCCTACGCCGGCACGGTGGTGACCGACTCGAGCCGGTCGCGCATCGACCGCGCCGCGCGCTCGTAGACGTCGGTGCGGCCGAGCAGCGACCGCAGGTTGGCCGAGTCGAGGTACGAGTCGAGGTCGAACGCGAGCTGGGCCGCGTCGACGGACGGGTCGATCTCCCCGGCCGCCTGCGCCTCCTCGATGGAGGTGGCGATCAGCCCGAGCCACTCGTCGTCGACGACGGCCAGGGCGTCCCGGACGGCGCCGGGGCGCGCGGCGTACTCGTGCATCGCCCGGGCGAAGAAGCAGCCGCCCGGGAACCGGCGGTCGCTGGAGTAGTCGAGCCAGGCGTCCAGCAGTGCCCGGACCCGGGCGAGGCCGGCGGTGCTGCGCATCGCCGGCTCGATCACCGTCGTCGCGAAGATCGCGCGGGCCGCACGGATCGTCGAGAGCTGGAGCTCCTCCTTGGAGCCGAAGTGGCCGATCAGCCCGCTCTTGCTGATCCCGAGCTCCCCGGCCAGGCGGCCGATGGAGAGACCGTCGAGCCCCTCGACCGAGGCGATGTCGACGGCACGGGCCAGCACCGTCCGGCGGGTGCGGTCCCCGCGGCGGATCCGACCGTCAGTCGGCTCCTGCACTGCTTCCTTGTCCATGTGCTGCTCAGCTTAAAGGGGTTGGCGGGCCCGGGAAACAAATAGTACGATCGTTCGTATTGTTTCTCAACCTGACGGAGTCCCGCCATGACCCACACCCACACCCGCACCAACGCGCGCACCCCGGTCCGACCGGCGGCACCGACCGGGATCGCCGCCGGCATCGGCTCGACCCTGCAGGTGCTCGCTCGGGTCGCGCCCAGCCTCGCCGGCCTGGTCGCCCTCGAGCTCTGGCGGCGGCCCGGGCGCCCGGCCCTGGTCGGTCCCGACGAGCGGGCGGTGATGGCCGCGGCGCGGGTGGGTGTGGCCGGCGCCGCCGGGCACCCGGTGGTCACCTACACCTGGGGCGACGGCGCCCGGCCGGTCCTGCTCGTGCACGGCTGGGCGGCCCGGGCGTCCCGGTTCGCCGCCCTCGTCGACGCCCTGCTGGCCGACGGCTGGAGCCCGGTGGCGTACGACGCCTGGGCGCACGGCGCCACCCGCGGCCCAGCCCGGACCATCCCGGAGCACCACGCCGTGATCACCGAGCTGGCCGAGCGGCACGGCCCCTTCGAGGGCGCGGTCGCGCACTCGTTCGGCGTGCCGGTGACCCTCTACGCGGCGCGCCACGGGGTGGCGGCCGACCGGCTCGTCACCATCAGCGGTGTGGGCGACTTCGGGTCCCTCGTCGACGTGTTCTGCGAGCGCCTGGGTGCAGGCCGGGCGGTGAACCGGGAGCTGCGGCGGGCCATCGAGCGGCGCTGGTTCGACGGCGACTCCGGGATCTGGGACCGGTTCTCCGCGCACCCGGCGGCCGGCCGGGACATCCTCGTCGTCCACGACACCGGCGACCGGGTGGTCGACCGCGGGCAGGCCGACCTGGTGACGGCGGCGTACGGCCGGCGGGCGACCATGCTGGAGACGAGCGGCCTCGGGCACGGCCGGATCCTGCGCGACCCCGGGGTGGTCGCCGCCACCCTCGACTTCCTCAGGGGCGGGGCATCGTGAGCAGCGTGGCCTACCGCCGCGGCACCGTCCGCGACCGCGCGGCGCTCCAGGCGCTGCTGTCGGCGCTGTCGCCGGAGTCGGCGTACGCGCGCTTCCAGACCGCCCTTGGTGGTGGGCCGCCGCCGGCGGTCGTCGACGCGCTGCTGCCCGAGGGTCCGCGCGGTGAGGCGCTGCTCGCCTGGGACGACGGCGACCTCGTGGCCCACGGGCTCTGGGTCCGGTGGGGACCGCCGAGGGTCGCGGAGATCGCCCTGGTCGTGACGGACGGCTACCAGCGGCGCGGGATCGGGACGCAGCTGGCCGACCGCCTGGTCGCCGCTGCCGCCGCCCGCGGTGTCGAGCGGATCGAGGTCGTCAGCGGCTCCGGCAACCGAGCGGTCGCGCGGATGGTCGCCCGACGCGCGCCGGCCGCCGGACGCGACCGGGACGGGCTGACGGTGAGCTACTCCGTCGACCTCCCCGCCCGGCGTTGGTCGAGGGCCGCGTAGCGCTGGGCGCCCGGTCTCCGGCCTGCGGTCACGAGGTGTCGGTCTGGGTCCGCAGCTCGTGCAACCGAAGGGCGACCTGCAGCTGGAGTGCCCGGTCGGGCGAACGCCAGTCCTCGCCGAGCACGGTCCCGACCCGGTCCAGCCGCTTGAGCAGGGTGTTCAGGTGGATGTGCAGGGCGCGGGCCGTCCGGCTCAGGTTGCCCGCGTGGTGGAAGTACGTCGTGAGCGTCGCCACCAGCTGGGTCGACCGCCGGAGGTCGTACCGGACGAGTGGCTCGATCGACCCCGCGAGCAGCTGGTCGAGGTCCTGGGCGCGTTCGGGGTCGAACAGCAGGGCGAACATGGCGTACTGGTCCGCCGTGGTCGCCTGGTCGACCACCCCCAGGGACTGCATGAGGGCGCAGCAGCGGCCGGCCCGGTCGAAGGCGCGGCCCCAGGTGTCACCGGTGACCGGCTCGGCGACGACCCGCACCGGCGTCCCGAGGTCCCGCCGCAACCGGTCGTGGACGGCCCGCGCCGCCTGAGCCAGGTCGGCCGCGGGGAGCAGCAAGGTCGCACGACCGAGGTGCTCGCCCGCCAGACCGCCCCGCTCCTGGGAGAGAGCATGCAGTCGGCGGCTGGTCTCGGCGGCTGTCCTGGTCGCGGACTCGGCGACGACCAGCACGTTGAGCGCGGCGATGTCGATCCCACGCGTCTGCGCCCGGGCCCGCAGGGCGGGGCCGACGGGCGGCGTCGAGACCAGGAGCTCGGTGAGCAGCTCACCGCTCACCCGCTCCTCGGCCTCCGCCACCGCGGTCTCCTTGAGGATCAGCAGGCCCATGATCTGAGCTGCCCGTTCCAGCGTGCGGATGTCGACCGGCGCAGGTTCGTGGGTGCGGGTCAGGAGCAGCGCCCCGAGGTGGGTGTCACCTGCCTGGATCGTCGCCGCGGTGTGCCACAGTCCCGTGCTGTCGGTGGTCGTCGCCCACCGTCCTGACTGCCTGGCCTGTTCGACGGCGTCCGGGGACGGACGCTGCACAGGCTGCTCGACCTCGCCGTCGTGGTGACACTTGGCGGTGACCGCGCCGGTCCGGTCGAAGACCGTCACCGCGCCGCGGAGGTGCTGGACCAGGAGCCGGGCGACCTCCTCGGCTCCACCTCCCTTCAGCACGACGCGGGTGAGGGACTCGTGGACCGACTGGGCGCGCTCCATCACCGCGACCTGTTCCTCGATGGTCACGTACGCCGACTGGAGCTGCTTGAGGGCGGAGCGGCTCTCGTCGTAGAGCCGGGCGTTGTTGAGCGCAACCGCCGCGTGGTCCGCAAACGCGCTCAGCAGCGCCACCTCGTCGTGCTCGAAGGGCCGTTCGGTCCGGTCGGCCGCGAAGAGGACCCCGATGACCTCGTCGCCCACGAGGAGCGGGACCCCCAGGAGGGCGACCATGCCCTCCGGGAGCACGAGGTCGTCGAACGCCTCGTCGTGGGGGACGTCCTTGGTCTCCAGGTAGTTGCTCACCCAGGCGGGGGCGCCCGTGGCGATGACCCGTCCACCCACGCCCGTGCCGGAGGGGACGCGTGCTGCGCTGAAGGTCGAGGAGATGAGGCCCTCCGAGGCCTTCAGCATCAGCTCCCCGTCCGGGCTCAGGAGGGACAGGTACGTGAAGTCCGTGCCGATGAGCTCGTGGGCCTGGCGCACGATCGAGTCGAGCACCGTGTCGATCTCGCCGAGGGCGGTCAGGGACCGCGCCGTGGCGTAGAGCGACCCGAGCTCACGCTCCCGGCGGAGACGGTAGGACGCGAGGTCCGGACTGGCCGTCCGGTACTCGCTGGTCCCGGTCACGGCTGTCTCGGTTCGAGCATGGGTGGACATTATCTCCACCAACCCTGTCGAAACAGTGGGCGGATCATCCCTCTTCAGAGGTGACGGGCGCCACCTAGGTTCCCCGTTGTGTGGCAGGCGCCACATGGAGCCTTTGATCCCAGGAGTCCCCATGATCACGTCCAAGACCCCGCTCCCGTCCGGAGCGACCCGACCACCCGCACCGTCGCGCCGCCGCGCTGCGGCGCTCAAGCTCACCGCGGTGGTGCTCGGCGTCACGCTCGTCGCCGCCGGCTGCGGCGACTCGTCGGAGAACGGGTCGGCCGGGGACGGCGGTGGCGGGGGTCTCGACGGCAAGACGATCAACTTCGTCGGCTACGGCAGCGACAACCCGTGGGGCGCCTACTTCAACAAGGTCTTCACGGACAAGCTGGAGGCGGAGGGCGCGGAGGTCGTGGACCTCACGACGATGGACCCCGGCACCGCGGTGACGAACTTCAACCAGGCCATCTCCAACCGGCCCGACCTCATCGTGGCCGCGCTGCTGGACACCTCGTCCATGGTCGTGCCCATCCAGAAGGCGAAGCAGGCCGACATCCCGGTCCTGGTCTTCGACGGACGTCCGGACCCGTCGGTCGACGGCGACGTGATGCAGGTGCTGTCGGACAACGAGGCGCTCGGCGTCGCCGCTGCGCAGAACCTCGTCGAAGGCATGCAGGCGCAGGGCAAGGACTCGGGGAGCATCATCGCCATCACCGGGACCAAGTCCGGCTTCGCGTCGCAGGACCGGATGACCGGCTTCGACGCCGAGATGGCCAAGACGCCCGAGTACGAGGTCATCGAGGTCGAGGACGGCAACTGGGATCCCGCCCTGACCGGCAAGATCGCCACCCAGCTCATCGCCAAGCACGGCTGCGAGGGGATCCAGGGTGCCTATGGCATGGCCAACTACCAGGCGGTCGCGATCATCGCCTCCGCCGAGCAGGCCGGCTGCGAGGTGGGCGGTGACAACGGCTGGATCGTCACCGGCAGCAACTGCTTCAAGGCAGGCATCGACGCCATCAAGGCCGGCACGCTCTACGGCACCGCCACCGAGGACCCCGGCACCATCGCCGAGCAGACCGCCGACTACGTGGCGCGCTACTTCAACGGTGAGGACCCGCCGCAGAAGGAGATCGTGCAGGAGGAGCGGGTGACCGCCGACAACGTGGACCAGTTCGAGGCGCAGTGCAGCAACGCCTGACCTCCTCGTCCCCGCGGACCAGCGAGCCGCTGGTCCGCGTGGACGGCCTCGCCAAGAGCTACGGCAGCACCCGTGCCGTGCGCGCGGCGTCGTTCAGCATCGCCGCCGGTGAGATTCACGCGCTGTGCGGGCACAACGGAGCCGGGAAGAGCACGGTCGTCAAGATGCTGTCGGGTCAGGAGACCCCGGACGAGGGTGCGATCCACCTCGGCGGGGAGGCACTGGACCTGCGGACCAGGCAGGTGGCCCAGCGCCACGGCGTGGCCCTCGTCGACCAGGAGCTCAGTGTCGTGCCGTCGCTGACGGTGGCCGAGAACCTCGTGCTCGGCGACGGGCGGACCCCGTGGGTCAACCGCCGCGCCTCACCGCGGTCCCGGGCGCTGCTCGACAGCGTGGGACTCGAGCACGTCGGCCTGGACCAGCCGCTGGGTTCCCTGGGCATCGGTGAACGTCAGCTCATCGAGGTCGCCCGGGCCCTGGGCCAGGACGCCCGACTGGTGATCCTCGACGAGCCGACCGCCACCCTCAGCGACGTCGAGAGCGAGTACGTCTACGCGTCGGTGCGGAAGGTGGCGGCGGCCGGCTGCGCCGTCCTGTTCGTCTCCCACCGGCTCGGAGAGGTGCTCACCCTGTGCGACCGGGTCACGGTGATGCGTGACGGGCAGGTCGTCGCGACCTCCACGTCCGGCGAGCTCACGATCGACTCGTTGATCGAGCAGATGCTGGGCGAGGCGCCCCACCACCCGCAGAAGGTGACGGCCGCCGAGGTCGACCGCGACGTCGTGCTGTCCGTCGAGGGCCTGACCGTCCCGGGGCGCGTCCAGGACTTCGCCCTGTCCTTGCAGGCTGGCCGGGTGTACGCCGTGGCCGGCCAGCTGGGGTCGGGCGCCTCCGACGTCCTGCGCGCGATCGCCGGTCTGGTCCCCGAGGCCACCGCCTCCGTCACCGTCGACGGGGCGCGGGTCGCCGTGGGCCGGCCGATCGCGGCGGTCCGCGCCGGCATCGCCTTCGTCTCCAACGACCGCAAGTCCGAAGGGCTGTTCCTCGACAAGCCGGTCAGCTGGAACCTGCTCGCGACCCGGCTGCCGGACGTCACCCGGCTCGGTGTCGTGAGCCGCCGGCGGTGGACGGCGCGGCTGTCGGCACTCGTCGAGCTGTGCGGCCTCGACCGGGGCCGGGTCGGGCAGAGCGTGGGCGCGCTGAGCGGCGGCAACCAGCAGAAGGTCTTCGTCGGCCGGTGCCTGGGCCGCGACGACGTGCGGGTCCTGCTCCTCGACGAGCCCACGCGGGGGGTCGACGTCGGTGGCCGGGCAGCGATCCACACCCTGCTGCGCGACGCCGCGGGGGCGGGGTTGGCGGTGCTGTTCAGCTCCACCGAGCTCGAGGAGCTGCTGGACCTCGCCGACGTCGTGGTGACGATGCACAAGGGCGTCGTGGTGCAGCGACACGAGGGCGAGCCCGCGAGCGCGGTGCTCCTGCGGGAGATGACCCACGGAGCGGGCGACTCGGCGGCGCACGGTGCCGTTGTCGCTGCGGGAGGCGACCGGTGAACGCGCTGTCCGCGCCGGCGGCGCCACCGCGGCAGCGGGACGGGCTGCGGCATCGTCCCCGGCTGGCCGTCGACGCCGTCGTGGTCGCCGGCGTGCTGGCCGTGGTCGCTGTCGGCCTGTCCACCGACCGCTTCGTGACCGTCGCCAACGCGAAGGCCATCATCACCTCGGCCAGCCTCGTCGGCATCGCGGCGCTGGGTCTGACGCTGATCATGATCGGCGGCTCCGCGGTCTCGCTCGCCATCTCCCAGAGCGTCGCCGCGATCGGCATGATCTTCCTGTCCGCCCAGTCACTGGGACTGATCCCGGCCCTGGTCATCGCGGTCGTGGTGGGTGCCCTCATCACGGGGCTCCAAGGAGCGGTCGTCGGCTACGCCGCGGCCAACCCGGTGGTGCTGACGATCGCGGCGAGCTTCGCCATCGCCGGACTGGCCACCGGCATCAGCGGCGGGGTGTCCGTCGCGCCCTCCGGTCTCGGCTACGACCACCTCAACGCGACGCCCGGCGGGGTCGCGCTCAGTGTCTACGTCCTCCTGGTGCTCGCGCTGTCCCTCGAGTGGGTCCTGCGGCGCACCGCCTTCGGCCGCTCCCTCTACATGGTCGGCGAGAACCGGGTGGCCGCGCGGGCCGCGGGGATGCCGGTCGGACGCACGACCACGGTGGCCTGGCTGGCCGCCGGGGCGCTGTTCGCCGTGACCGCGGTCTTCACCGCGGCCTTCAACACCTCCGCCAACGTCAACCTGGGGGGCACCCTCACCTTCGACGCCATCGCCGCGGTCCTGGCCGGGGGAACGCCGATCTCGGGTGGCCGCGGCTCCGCGCTGCGGACCCTGGCCGGCGCGCTCCTCGTCTCGGCCGTCTCGGACATCCTCCTCCTGCGCGGCTACTCGACCGGCGTCCAGGTGATGGTCAAGGGGCTCATCGTCCTGGCCGTCGTCGTCCTGGTCCACCTGCGCACCCGGGAGAGCCACGCATGATGCTCGCCCGGGTCACGCGCCCCGACGTGCTGCTCCCTCTGACCGCGGTCGGGCTCACCGCGATCGCGTTCGCGATGGTGCCGGTCTACACCGACACCACCCTCACCACGTTCGACGTCTACAACACCCTCCAGATCTTCGCCCGCCTCGGCCTGGTCGCCCTCGCCCTGGGGATCACCATGATCGCCGGGGAGTTCGACCTGTCCGTGGTGGGGACCTACGCCCTGGGCGGGATGCTGACCGTCCAGGCCGGCCAGGAGAGCTGGGCCCACGGCGTGCTCGCCGCCGTCGGGGCGGGAGCGGCGATCGGGCTGGTGCAGGGCTGCGTGATCGCCGGGCTCCGGCTCCCGTCGATGCCGGTCACCCTCGCGACGTACATCGCCCTGCTGGGTCTCACCAGCGCCCTCTCCGGAGGGCTGACCAAGACCTACTCGAACCCGGAGGTCACCTTGTGGGTCGACCAGGTGGTGCTGACCTACTTCTCCCCGCGCAGCCTGGTCACCCTCGGCCTGTTCGTCCTCGCGGCGGTGATCCTCGCCGGCACCCGCTGGGGGCGTGAGCTGCGGGCCATCGGTGGGGACCGGCGGGCCAGCCGGGTGGCCGGGGTGCGGGTCAACCGGCTGCTGGTCGGGACCTTCGTGGTCTCCGGCGCCCTGTCCGCGCTCGGCGGGTCGCTGCTCAGCTTCAGCCTCGGGTCCGCGAACCCCGACCCGGGTGTCCAGCCACTCATCCTCGCGGCGGCGGCGGCCCTGCTGGGCGGGGTGTCCCTGGCCGGCGGCCGCGGCAGCCCGCTCGGCCTGCTCGGGGGGATCCTCGCCGTGGCCCTGCTCGCCGAGATCGCCACCGTCGCCGCCTTCCCCGGCTACGTCGCCCAGCTGTTCTACGCCGGGCTGCTCGGCGTCATCGTCATCGTCGACGCACCCGACCTGCACCACACCGTGACCCGCCTCCGAGCCCGGCTCCGCCCACCGGGCGGCGGCGGGACCCGCCCCCTCAGCCAGGAGACGCCATGACCGACCTGTCCCTGATCTTCGCCGACCTCCGCTTCCCGGAAGGAGCCCGGTGGCACGAGGACCGGCTCTGGTTCTCCGACATGCACACCGGGCAGGTCTTCAGGTCGAACCCCGCCGCGAGGACCCTCGAGGAGATCGCCGTCGTCGACGACCAGCCGTCCGGCCTGGGCTGGCTGCCCGACGGGTCCCTGCTGGTCAGCTGCATGCTGAGCCGCACGGTCCGCCGGCTGGGCGCGGACGGGAAGACGACCGTCTTCGCGGACGTGTCGGCGCTCACCGACGCTCCCGTCAACGACCTGGTCACGGACCGGCTCGGGCGCACCTTCCTCGGGGGGTTCGGCTACGACCTCTACGCGGACGCAGCGCAGAAGCCGGGGCCGATCTTCAGCATCGACCCGGACGGCACCCCGACCGTCGCGGAGGACGACATGGTCTTCCCGAACGGCTCGGTCATCCTTCCCGGCACCGCCACGCTGGTCGTCGCGGAGACCTGGGGGGCGCGCCTCACCGCCTTCGACATCACCGACGACGGCGCCCTGACCGGCAAGCGGGTCTGGGCGGAGCTTCCCAGCGGCTCGACCCCGGACGGCATCTGCGTCGACACGGCGGGCGCGGTCTGGGTCTCCTCCATCACCACCTCGCAGTTCATGCGGGTCGAGGCCGGCGGCCGGGTCACGCGGGTGATCACCGTGGAGGGACGCTGCGCCACGGACTGCGTCCTGGGCGGACCCCAAGGCACCACGTTGTTCCTCCTCACCTCGAACAGCTGGCAGCCGTCCGAGACCACCGCGCGGGCCGGACGGATCGAGGCCGTCGAGGTCGACGTCCCGGGCCCCGGGCCCGCATGACGATGCGCGGCCTCATGCAGGACCGTCCCCTCACGGTCCCCACCCTGCTGTCCCGCGCCGAGACGTCGTTCGGGCACAAGCGCGTGATCACCGGAGGGACGTCCGACACCGTGGCCACCTGGGCGGACGTGGCGCCTCGGGTCCGGCGCCTCGCCCACGCCCTGGACGCGCTGGGCGTGCCGCCGGGAGCCTGCGTGGGGACGTTCGCGTGGAACAGCCAGCGCCACGTCGAGCTCTACCTCGGCATCCCCAGCTCCGGCCGGGTCCTGCACACGGTCAACCACCGGCTGCACGGCGAGCAGATCACCTTCATCGTCAACGACGCCGCCGACGAGGTCCTCTTCGTCGACCGGACCATCCTGCCGGTGGTGTGGCCGCTCGTCGCGTCGTTCGGGTCGGTCCGCCACGTCGTCGTGATGGACGACGGTGGAGACATGCCGATCCCGGACGACCCGCGGATCCTCGACTACGAGGAGCTGCTCGGCGACCAGACCGACCGGCCGATCGCGACAGACGTCCGCGACGAGAACACAGCAGCCTCGCTGTGCTACACCTCCGGCACGACCGGCAACCCCAAGGGGGTCCTGTACAGCCACCGGTCGGTCGTGCTCCACAGCCTGCTGCTCCTCGGCGCCGACGTCTTCGCCTTGAGCGAGCAGGACGTCGTGGCGCCGATCGTCCCGATGTTCCACGTCAACGCGTGGGGCCTGCCGTACGCCGCCATGCAGTGCGGCGCGGACCTGGTGCTGCCCGGGCCAGCCACCTCGGCCGAGGAGCTGGTGTCCCTGCTGGCGCGGCACCGGGTGACGTTCACCGCCGCGGTCGCCACGGTGTGGCGCGACATGGTGCCCTCGCTGCGGGGTCACGACCTGAGCAGCATGCGGCACATCGCCTGCGGTGGGGGAGCGGTCGACGACGCCCTCTCGCGGCGCTACGAGGAGGCGATCGGCATCCCGCTGACCAACGCCTGGGGCATGACCGAGACCAGCCCGGTCGTGACGACCTCGCGGCTGGGGACGCAGCACCGGGACCTCGCCGGCGAGGCCCGGCGGCTCCTGCTCGGCAGCCCGGGCCCGGCCGTGCCGCTGACCGAGATCCGGGTCGTGTCCGACGACGGGGCCGAGCAGCCCCGCGACGGCACGAGCCCGGGGGAGCTCCAGGTGGCCGGCGCGACCATCGCCAGCGGCTACTTCGGCGCCGACCCTGGCACGGACAGCTTCACCGCCGACGGCTGGCTGCGGACCGGCGACGTCGCCACCATCGACCAGTGGGGCTACCTGCGGATCGTCGACCGGACCAAGGACCTGGTGAAGTCCGGCGGGGAGTGGATCTCGTCGGTGCAGCTGGAGAACGCGATCATGGCCGACCCGCGGGTCAAGGAGGCGGCCGTCATCGGCATCGTGGACCCGCGCTGGGGCGAGCGCCCCGTGGCGTGCGTCGTCCCCACCGCTGGAGCCACCCTCACCCCGGAGGACGTCCGCGAGCATCTCCGGGACCGGGTCGCGTCGTGGTGGATCCCCGAGCGGATCGAGCTGATGAGCGAGATCCCCAAGACCGCCACCGGGAAGTGGTCGAAACAGGCACTGCGCCAGCAGTTCGTCGGTGCCCAGCCAGAACCGTCGAGAGAATGACAACCATCGAGGAGCAGCCATGCCCGCCCAGCCCCGCCTGATCGTCACCGGTCACACGCCCGAGGGTGACGCCGTCTTCGTGGAGGACCGGCTCCCCGAGGCCGTCAACGTGCAGGCGCTGCCCGGCGCCGACTTCTTCCTGCTGTGGGGTACGCCGGACGGAGGCGCGAGGGTCGGTGAGCAGGCCCCCGAGCCCGTGCTCCGTCCGTACTTCCCCGGGGTCGGCGGCAGTCGGGCGCTCTTCCTCCGCTGGGCCCCGCACTCGTCCGAACCCCAGCCCGCGGTTGACCCTGAGGTCGTGGCCCGTGAGGTCGACGAGAAGCTGCCCGGGCTCCTGGACCCGTTCGAGGACGACGGCGACGGGATGCACACGACCGACACCGTCGACTACGCCATCTGCCTGGAGGGGGAGCTCTGCCTGGAGCTCGACAACGGGGCGGAGGTGACGCTCACCCCGGGCACCTGTGTCGTCCAGCTCGGCACCCGCCATGCCTGGAAGAACCGCAGCGACCAGCCCGCCCTGATGTGCTACGTGCAGATCGGGGCTGTGCGGGTCGGATAGCCTGGACGCTGGTGCGCCGGGAAGTCGGGTCGGCTCCATGCCGTCGACCCCAGGGAGTACCCCCGTGCCACAGCAAGACCCGCAGCGTTCACGCCTGTTCTCACGCGGCACCTTCCCGGAGGCGTCCCGGGTGGCGGAGATCTTCCGCGCCGAGACCACCGGCGGGCTGCTGCTGATCATCGCGGCCGCGATCGCACTCGTGTGGGCCAACAGCCCCGGCTCCGACGCCTACTTCGACCTCCGCGACGTCGTCGTGGGGCCGGAGGCCCTCCACCTCGACCTGAGCCTGGGCGTCTGGGCGGCCGACGGCCTGCTGGCCGTCTTCTTCTTCGTGGCGGGCCTGGAGCTGAAGCGGGAGTTCGTCTCCGGCGACCTGCGCGACCCGCGCCGGGCCGCACTCCCGGTCGCCGCCGCCGTGGGCGGGATGGTCGTGCCTGCGGCGTTCTACGTCGCGATCGCGTCTCTGGGTGATGGCTCGCTGCGCGGCTGGGCCATCCCCACCGCGACCGACATCGCCTTCGCCCTGGCGATCCTGGCCGTCATCAGCACCCACCTCCCGGTCGCGCTGCGCACCTTCCTGCTCACGTTGGCGGTCGTGGACGACCTGCTCGCCATCACCGTGATCGCCGTCTTCTACACCGACTCGCTGGACCTGGCGTTCCTGGGGCTGGCCGCCCTCCCGCTGCTGGCGTTCGGGCTGCTGGTCCAGCGGAGGGTGTTCTCGCCCCTGCTCCTGCTGCCGCTCGCGGCGGCCACCTGGACACTGGTGCACGAGTCGGGGGTGCACGCCACGGTCGCCGGCGTGCTGCTCGCCTTCTGTGTGCCCGTGCGGACCCGCGACGGGGACGAGGGTCCCGGGCCCGCGGAGGCGGTGGAGCACCGGCTGCGACCCGTCTCCGCGGCGTTCGCGGTGCCGGTCTTCGCGTTCTTCGCGTCGGGTGTCGCGATCGGAGGGATCGACGGTCTCCGCGAGGCGCTGTCGGACCCGGTGGCGCTCGGTGTGGTCGCGGGCCTGGTCGTGGGCAAGACCATCGGGGTCGCGGGCTCCACCTGGCTCCTGCACACCTTCACCCACGCCGACCTGGACGACGACCTCTCCTGGGTGGACGTGATCGGGCTGTCGATGCTGGCGGGGGTCGGCTTCACCGTCTCCTTGCTGATCGGTGAGCTCGCCTTCGAGCGCTCGGCCGCGCACGACCACGTGGTGGTCGCGGTCCTGGTGGGCTCCGTGCTGGCAGGGTCGATGGCGGCGGTCGTGCTGCGCGCCCGCAACCGGACCTACCGCCGGATCTGCGAGGAGGAGGAGCGAGATGACGACCGGGACGGGATACCGGACATCTACGTGACCGGTGAGGGCTGAGCAGCCCGTCCTTCGCTAGGGTCGTGGTGAGCGTCGTTCCGTCTCTGAGAGGTTTCCCGTGAGCAGCCAGCAGGTCCGGCCGAGTTCGGACGACCCGACCATCGGTCGGCTCGTCGCCGACGCGAGCCGCGACATCTCCTCGCTCATCACCAAGGAGATCGAGCTCGCCAAGACCGAGCTCAAGGTCAGCGTCACGGCCGGCGGGATCGGGATCGCCTTCTTCGCCGGCGCCGCGTTCATCGCCCTGCTCGGCGTGATCATGCTGTCGGTCGCGATCGCCTACTTCATCCACTGGGCCGGCCTGGGCCTGCACTGGTCGTTCCTGATCGTGTTCGGCTTCTACATCCTGCTCGCCGGCCTGCTGGGCTTCCTCGGGGTCCGCAAGGTCAAGCAGGTGAAGGCCCCGGAGAAGGCGATCGCGCAGGGCAAGGAGATCCCCAAGGCCCTGCGCGGCCAGAGCTGACCCCGAGTCGGCGTTACTGACGTGCAGTAGCGCCGAGTCGCCGACGTGCGCGGGCGGGCGCGCTGCCGAGTCGGCGTTACTGACGTGCAGTAGCGCCGAGTCGCCGACGTGTCGAGACGGTCAGCCTGCACAGTCGCCTGTGGAGACCTCGTCCTGGTTGGTCACACCCAGCGCGGCCGCCTGGGCGACCGCCGCTGCGGTCAGTGCGTAGCCGGTGTCGTCGTCGGTCACCGACGCGGCGAAGACCACGCCCACGGCCTCGCCGGACGAGCTGACGATGGGCCCGCCGGAGTTGCCCGGACGGACCAGTCCGCGCAGGGAGTAGACCTCGCGGATGACCTTGCCGTCGCCGTAGATGTCGGGTGAGCTCAGCCGCTGCTGGTCCCGGATCCGGCCCGCCCGGACGTCGAACGGCCCGTCCTCGGGGTAGCCCAGGATCGCGATGGAGTCGCGGGACCTGGCCGGCGCCTCCGGGTCGTTGAACGGCAGCAGGGCGATCGACCCGCTGTCGAACTCGAGGACCGCGATGTCGAGCTCGGGGTCGTACTCGACGACCGTTGCCGGAACGGTGTCGTCGCCGACCACGACCTCCGGGTCGTCCACCCCGGCCACGACGTGCGCGTTGGTCATCAGCCGGTCCTCGGAGTAGACGAAGCCGGTGCCCTCGACGCCGCGCCCGCAGTCGTTCGTGCCGCGGATCTTGAGCACGGACTCCCCGGCGCGGACCACGTCCGGGTCGCGCTTCATCCGTGCATCCCCGGGGCTGACCTCGACGATCCGCTCGGGTGAGAACGGCTCGAGGTAGCGGGGGAAGAACGTCGTGCCGACGACGTCGTTGAAGGCGTCGAGGAACTGCCCGGCCGCGGCCGGCATGACCTCGTTGACCTTCGCCAGCACGGTGGAGCCGCGCACCGACCCGGTGATCCCGTCGATCCGGGACCCGGAGATGGCCACGCCGAGCGCCCAGGCGACGACGAGCACGGCCGCCGCGCTGAGCGCGGCACCCCCGACCGCGTCGACGGCACGGGCGGGCTGCCAGGTGATCCGGTCCCGGATCCGGGCGCCGACGTACTGGAGGAGCCCCTGGCCCAGCGAGGCCGCCAGGATCACGATGAACAGGGCGCCGAGGGAGACCAGCAGTGACGGGTCCGCGTCACCCAGGGCGATCGGCGCCAGCCAGACGCCGAGGAGGCCGCCGAGGAGGAGGCCGGAGGTCGCGAACGCCCCGGTGACGAACCCCTGCCAGTAGCCGGACAGCGCGTAGGCCAGGACCACGGCCACGAGGATCCAGTCGAGGACGTTCACCGCGGGCTCACGGACGCCGCCGCAGGAAGTCGGTGTTGGGCTTCGGGAGGTCGTCGAGGTCCTCGGGGCTCAGCACGCGCCGGCCGACCAGCATGTAGTCGGGCAGCTCCTGGACGGGGGCGTCTGGGAGGTCCTCGATCCAGCCGAGGTACTCGAACAGCCGGGCGATCACCCCGGCGGTGAACCCCCAGCAGATGACGTCGTGGTCGTCGCCGATGAGGAAGCCCGGGCTGGTCCAGCCGGGCACCGGACCCTGGACGACGATCCGGTGAGCCGGGTCGCGCAGCTCGGTGAGAGGGACCCGGTAGACCGCGTGCACCTCGTCGGGCGAGACCACGCTCACGTGGCTGGACTCCCGCCACCAGCCGAGCACCGGGATGACCGAGAACCCGCTCGGCGGCAGCCACAGCGGGGGGAGCTCGGCGAAGACGTCGACCCCGTAAGGGTCCAGTCCGGTCTCCTCGAGCGCCTCCCGCAGCGCGGTCTGCTCGGGCGTCTCCCCGGGGTCGATGGCTCCCCCGGGGAAGGACACCTGCCCGGGGTGGGAGCGCATCGTGTGGCTGCGCTCGGTGAGGAGCAGGTCCGGCCCGTGGTCGGGGTGCTCGCCGAACAGCATGAGCACCGCCGACTCGCGGGTCTCCTCGTCCTCCGGCGGCATGAAGCGGGTGAGGTCGTGGACGGTGATCGACCGGGCGGCGTCCTCGACGGGGCGCAGCCAGTCCGGCAGGCCCGGGTGCCGGGTCACAGGCTCACCCCGAGGTGCTCCTCGACCAGGCCGTGCAGCTCGTCGCCGGACTCCACGGCGCCGAACTTCTCGTAGGTGATCTCCCCGGTCTCGTCGACGAAGGCGAGGTAGGGATAGCCCCGCACCCGGGCGAAGGTGTCGGTGTCCTGGAGGTCGCCGCCGGGGTCGGCGAGCTGGGGGTAGGTGACGCCGCGGTCGCGCAGCTGTTCGAGCGCGGTCCCGGGGAACACGTCGGTGGAGTCGATGCCGAGCACGGGCACCCGATCGCCGTAGGTCTCGTGGAAGGCCTGCAGGATCGGCATCTCCTTCTCACAGGCCGTGCACGCGGACTGCCAGATGTTGATGACCATCGGTCCGCGGAGCGAGGAGAGGTCGACGGCGGGACCTCCCCCGAGGCACGCCACCCGCACGGCGGGCAGCGCGCCGCCGCCCGGGCCGGGCGCGCAGTCCTCGATGCCGGCCTCGGCCTTGAGGTCGCGCAGCTCCGGCGTGTCGACCTCGACCGACGAAGCCGGCGGCCCGCCGTCGTACGTCAGGACGTCGGCCTTGCCGTCGTCCCCGGAGCAGCCCGAGAGCACCACCACAGCAGCCACGAGGGCGACCAGGGCGCGGCTCATGCGCGCCCCTCGGTCCTGAGCAGCTTGGCCGCCACCTCGGGATCGGTCGGCCCGGCGCCGTACGACGGGCAGAGCTTGGCGACCGGGCAGGCACCACAGGCCGGCTTCTGGGCATGGCAGCACCGGCGGCCGTGCCAGATGAGGTGGTGGCTGAGCATCGTCCAGTCCTTCTTGGGGAACAGCGCCCCCACGGCGTGCTCGGCCTTGACCGGGTCGGTCTCCTCGGTCCAGCCGAACCGGCGGGCGAGCCGGCCGAAGTGGGTGTCCACCGTGATGCCGGGGATCCCGAAGGCGTTGCCCAGCACGACGTTGGCGGTCTTGCGGCCGACGCCCGGCAGCTCGACGAGGTCCTTGAGCCGGGGCGGCACCTGGCCCTCGTGCCGCTCCACCAGGGCGGCGCTCAGCTTGAGCAGCGACTCGGTCTTGGCCCGGAAGAACCCGAGCGGGCCGATGATCCCCTCGAGCGTCTCCCGGTCGGCCGCCGCCATCGCGGGGGCGTCGGGGTAGGCGGCGAACAGCGTCGGCCGGACCGCGTTGACCCGCTTGTCAGTGGTCTGGGCGCTCAGCACGGTCACGACGAGCAGCTCGAAGGGGTTGTCGAAGTCGAGCTCGCACCTCGCGTCCGGGTAGGTGTCGGCCAGGACCCGGTCGATCTTGCGCGCCTGTCGCACCAACCCCGTGCGGGTAGGCGGAACGGCGGCAGCGCGGGGCACGCGGAAAGGATAGGCGGCAGGGCCGACGTCCCGGAGTGCGCGTCAGTCGGCCTTGGCCGGGGGGAGGAGGCGGCCCAGGAGGTCGTAGATGCTCACGGCACCGAGCAGCGCCGCGCCCTTGCCCTTGCCGTCGAGCACCGCGACCAGGGGAGAGCGGTTGGCGGCCATCATCGCGGCCAGCTCGAGCACGGTGTCGTCGTCGTTGGCCACCGGCAGGGCAGGACGGTCCTTGGGCACGAGCTCCTTGACGGTGTGGTCGGCGAGCTTGTCGCAGATGGAGTCGGCGAACCCCTCGTCCAGCACGCGGGCCAGGGCCGGGTCGTCCTGGACGTAGGACGGGACGAGTGCCCGGAGCACCTGGGACCCCGGGAGGACGGCGACCGGGTGGTTGTTCTCGTCGACGACGATCAGCCCCGGGCGGTTGTGCTCGGTCAGCAGGCGAGCCGCGGTGAGCGCGTCGGTCTCCATCCGGACGGTCGGGTAGGGGACGGCGAGGTCGCGGGCCTTCACCTCGCGAGCGTACGCCGGAGAGCCGGCGTCCAGGAGCCTCTAGGGTGGGTCCTGGTGTGCCGGGAAGTCTGGTCGGCGTTGAGCCTCGACCACCCCGAAACCCCTCGAACGGAGCCCTGTGGACGCCGTCCTCGCCGTCACCGTCTTCGTCGGGGCCTACGCCTTCCTGGTCGCGGACCGGGTCCACCGGACCAAGGTGGCGCTGGTGGGCGCGGGGCTGGTCCTGCTGCTGCACATCAGCGACGCCGAGGCGGCGTTCTTCGACGAGGAGAGCGGCGTCGAGTGGAACGTCGTCTTCCTCCTCCTCGGGATGATGGTGATCGTCTCGGTGCTGCGGCAGACCGGGGTCTTCGAGTACGTCGCGATCTATGCGGCCAAGCGGTCCAGGGGCAGGGCCTACCGGCTCATGGTCATGCTGTGCGTGCTCACCGCCACCGCCTCCGCCGTGCTGGACAACGTGACTACGGTGCTGCTGGTCGCCCCGGTGACGTTCCTGGTCTGCGACCGCCTGGGCCTGCGCCCCGTGCCGTTCCTCATCGCCGAGGTGCTCGCGTCCAACATCGGTGGCGCCGCCACGCTGGTGGGCGACCCGCCCAACATCATCATCGCCAGCCGGGCCGACCTCACCTTCAACGACTTCCTCGTCAACATGGCGCCCTGGGTCGTCGTGCTGATGGTCGTCTTCTGCCTGATGTGCCGGGTGCTGTTCCGGACCGCGTTCGTCTACGACCCCGAGCGGGCGGACGCGGTCATGCTCCTCGACGAGCGGGAGGCGATCACCGACAAGCGGCTCCTGGTGACCTCCCTCATCGTGCTCGCCGGGGTCGTCGCGGCCTTCGTGCTCCACCCCGTCCTGCACTACGAGCCGTCGGTGGTGGCCCTGCTCGGAGCCGGCATCCTCGTGCTGGTCACCCGGGTCGAGATCAGCGACGCGCTCAGCGAGGTGGAGTGGCCCACGCTGGCGTTCTTCGGTGGCCTCTTCATCATGGTGGGCGGGCTGGTGGAGACCGGGGTGATCGAGGACCTCTCCACCGCGATGGCCGATCGGACCGACGGCGACCTCGGGCTCGCGTCCATGGTCCTGCTCTTCGGCTCCGCGGTCCTGTCCGCGATCGTGGACAACATCCCGTACGTCGCCACGATGTCGCCGGTGGTGGTCGGGCTGGTGCCGACCATGCCCGGCAACAGCGAGGCCCTGTGGTGGTCCCTGGCGTTCGGCGCCGACCTGGGTGGCAACGCGACGGCGATCGGGGCCTCGGCCAACGTCGTGATGCTGGGCCTGGCGGAGAAGGCGGGGCACCGGATCGGGTTCTGGGAGTTCACGAAGTACGGCCTGGTGGTCACCGTGGTCACGGTCGGGCTGACCGCGCCGTACATCGCCCTGCGCTACCTCTGAGGTACCGCTGAGGTCCGACCGACGCTCCACCCGGCGAGGGTGGTGCCTGTGACCCACTCCACTGGTTAGGATTCTGGCGGTGGCCGGTCGTCGGCGCCCGAAGGGCGCTGCCCGAGCGCGCAGTCGAGAGGAATCACCGTGGACAACGACGTACTCCGTCAGGCGCCGCTGTTCAGCGCCCTCGACGACGAGGCAGCCACCGCCCTGCGGTCGTCGATGGCCGAGACCCGCCTGCGCCGCGGAGACGTGCTGTTCCACGAGGGTGACACCGGCGACAAGCTCTACGTCGTCCTCGACGGCAAGGTGAAGCTCGGACGGACGTCGTCCGACGGCCGGGAGAACCTGCTGGCCATCCTCGGGCCGGGCCAGATGTTCGGCGAGCTGTCGCTGTTCGACCCCGGCCCCCGCTCGGCGACGGTCACCGCGGTGACCGACTCGACGTTCGCCTCGCTGTCGCACGAGGACCTCCTGCGCTGGCTCGAGGGCCGCCCGGTCGTCGCCCGCGGGCTGCTCGCCCAGCTGGCCGGACGGCTGCGCAAGGCCAACGACGTCGTCGCCGACCTGGTCTTCTCCGACGTCCCCGGCCGGGTGGCCAAGGCGCTGCTCGACCTCGCCGACCGCTTCGGCCGCACCGCCGACGACGGCGTCCACGTCCACCACGACCTCACCCAGGAGGAGCTCGCCCAGCTGGTCGGCGCCTCCCGCGAGACCGTCAACAAGGCGCTGGCCGACTTCGCGTCGCGCGGCTGGCTGCGCCTCGAGCCCCGCTCGGTCGTGATCATGGACGTCGAGCGCCTGGCTCGCCGCGCCCGCTGAGAAATCCCGACCGCACCGACCCCCGAACCCCACCGCTCCGGCGTAGGAGCAGGTGACAGGGGGCCGACATGCCAGGCAGCACGGACACCACCCCGGAGCAGCAGTTCCGCGAGTTCGTGCACGCCCGCACGCCGGCCCTGTCGCGCACGGCGTACCTCCTCACCGGGGACGCCCACTTCGAGGACCTCACCGAGGTGGAGGCCGCCGCCGCGCTGGGTATCAGCACCGGCACCGGGAAGTCGACGACCCGCCAGGCCCTCGGCCGGCTGCGCGTCCTGGCCCCCGAGCTGGCCGAGCTGATCGGGGGCGCGTCGTGAGCGCCGACGACCTGCGTCGCGAGCTGGACCTGATCGCGGACCGCGCACCGGTCGTTGACGTGCCGGCCGACGCCTGGCACCGCGCCCGAGGGATGAACGGTCGGCAGCGCGTCGTCGTGCTCGGTGCGACGGCTGCGGTCGTGGCCGCGATCGCCGCCGGGATCGTCTGGCTACCCGAGCGCACCCCTGAGCCGGTGGCCGACGGCTCCGCCGCCGTCCCCACCCGGCTCTACTCCGTGCCGGACGGGGTTGACGAGCGGGAGACCGACCTGTCCATCGGGGGGGCCGCGGCCGCTTGGCTCCAGATCGACGAGTCGCAGCTCGAGCTCAGGTCCGTCCCGGTCGTGGTGGGCGCCGCGGACGGTGCCTACCACCAGCTCGACCTCCCGGGGTTCACCGGCGGCGAGCTCGACGGCCTGGCGGCGGCCACGGTGTCGTTGTCGTCCGACGGCCGCTCGCTCGCGTACCCGTACGAGGAAGCGGACGAGGGTGGCATCCGGGTGGTCGACCTGGAGAGCGGTGAGTACGTCACACATCAGCTGCCCGACGGCGGTGCGACCTCGGTGGAGGTCATCACCTGGTCACCGGCTGGCGGGTGGCTCGCGTGGGGCGGAGAGCGGGAGGCTCGCGGGTACGTGGCCGTGGTCGGCCGGATCGACCTGGACAGCGGTGCGGTGGACGACCTCAGCGGCAACCGCTACCAGGGTGCCGGCGTCGGGGTGCGCGACGACGGGGTGGTGGCGATCGGGCTCGGCCGACGTATGGAGCTCTGGTACGCCGCCGCCGACGTCTCGCAGGTGGCCGTCGAGACCTACGGTCGGCGGATCGTGGCGGACTCAGCCGGCCGGTTCGCGACGCAGGGACCAGGACAGGTGGTCGTCGTCGACGGCACCCAGGTCGACATCCTGAACAACCGGCCCGGCGGCTCGTCCGAGATCGTCCCGATGGGCTGGGTGGGGGACGAGCTCGTCGTCGTCACCTCCAACTTAGACGGCGACGGGGACCTCCGGGTCGTGGCGCCGTCGGGTCAGGTCACCCGGTCGCTGACCCGCGTGGACGCCGAGCTCGTGGAGTCCCTCTCGGTGGCGGTCGACCTGATGGGCGACGAGCCCCGCACCGTCTACCGCGCGAAGCCGGACTGGGGGTTCGACTGGGGCACCTGGTGGACCTTCGCCGGCATCGGGGTGTCGATCTCCGTGCTGCTGGTCCTCGTGGGGATCCTGGTCGCGCTCCTGCGGCGTTATCTGCCAGCCAGGTAGGCGAGCTGGGCGCGCACTGACCACTCGGCCGCGCCCCAGAGCGACTCGTCGACGTCCTGGTAGACGATCTCGACGACCTTCCGGGGGAGCTCCTCGTCCTCGAGGTCGGGTTTGTCGATGTTCAGCTGCTGCAGGGCCCCCTCGACCTGCGCGAGCCGTTGCCTCCGGTGCACGAGGTAGTACTCCAGGACGCCGAGGGCGTCGTCCAGGACCGGGCCGTGCGCGGGCCACAGGGTCTCGACGGATCCCGACGCGGCGAGGTCGCGCATCCGCTCGATCGACTCGAAGTACGACCCCAGGTCGCCGTCCGGCCAGGCGATGACCGTGGTCCCGCGACCGAGCACCATGTCGCCGGTGAGCAGCGTCTTCTCGGCCGGAAGCAGCAGCGAGAGCGAGTCGTCGGTGTGGCCGGGGGTGAAGACGACCTCCAGCCGGAGGCCGTCGACCTCGACGACCTCGCCGTCGGTCAGCGGGTCGGCGTCGAAGGTGTAGGTCGGCCGCCACGAGCGCACCGGGCAGCCCTTGCGGCGGCCGAGCTCCTCGGCGGTCTCGGAGTGGTCGAAGTGGTGGTGGGTGACCAGCACCAGGCCGACGTCGCCGGTCTCCTCGTCGAGGAGGTCGAGGTGGCCCTCCTCGACCGGCCCCGGGTCGACCACCACGGCCTGCGACCTGCCTGGTTCGCGGAGCACCCAGGTGTTGGTGCCGTCGAGGGTCATCAGGCCCGGGTTGGGCGCCAGCAGGCACCGGGCCCGCTCGCCGAACGTCCCGCCGGACCAGGACTCGGTCATGCCGGGTGCCGAGCCTCGAGCACCGGCCGCAGGTGCGGCGGGATGGACAGCGTCCATCCGTCGCCCAGCGGCTCGACGCCCGGCGTGTGCATCTCGGCCGTGCGGCCGTGCGCGGCCTCGATCACCTCGACCGGGTCGGCGTACTGGCTGACCTCGAGGGAGGTCAGGTAGGTCGGCGGCATCATCAGCATGTCGCCGGCCTCGGCCATCGCGACCGCGTCGGCGGCCGGCAGCCAGGTGACCTCCGAGGACTCGGTCGAGACGTCCCGGGTGCGCTGGCCCTCGGGCAGCAGGGCCACGAAGAACCAGGTGCGGTAGCGCTTCGGCTCGAAGACCGGCGTCAGCCAGGCCCCCCAGACCCCGAGCAGGTCGGTGCGCAGGACCAGGCCGCGGCGGTCGAGGAAGTCGGTCATGGCCAGCTCGCGGGACTCCAGGGCGACCCGGTCGGCCTCCCAGTCGTCGCCCGTGGTGTCGGCGACCACGTCGTCCGGCGATGTACCAGCGAGGAGGACGCCCGACTCCTCGAACGTCTCGCGCACTGCTGCGCAGACCAGCGCGCGCGCCTGGTGCTCGTCGCACCCGAGCCGCCGCGCCCAGTCCGCCTGCGAGGGCCCGGTCCAGGCGACGTCGTGGTCGAAGTCGCGCGGGTCCACCCCTCCGCCGGGGTAGACGCACATGCCGGCGGCGAAGTCCATCGAGACCTGGCGGCGCAGGTAGTAGACCGACGGCCCGTGGTCCGACGACCGCAGCAGGATGACGGTCGCGGCGTCCCGCGGCTCGACCGGCGCCTTGAGGCCGTCCTCGTACTCCTTGGCCGCCTCGACCACGTGCTCCGGCAACGGGATCGGCGGGATCGGGATCTTCACTCAGTCGCCCGCGAGCTCGACCAGGATCTCGACCTCCACCGGCGCGCCCAGCGGCAGCGCTGCCACGCCGACGGCGGACCGGGCGTGCACGCCGGCGTCACCGAACGCCGTGCCGAGCAGCTCGGAGGCGCCGTTGACCACGCCGGGCTGACCGGTGAAGCCGGGCGCGCTGGCCACGAAGCCGACGACCTTGACGACCCGGGTGACCCGGGCGAGGTCGCCGATCTCGGCCTTCACGGCGGCGATCGCGTTGAGCGCGCACTGCTGGGCGCACGCGTACGCCTCCTCGGCGGTGACACCCGCACCGACGAGGCCGGTCGCCATCAGCTCGCCGGCCCGCATCGGCAACTGACCGGACGTGTAGACGTGGTTGCCGGACCGGACGGCGGGGACGTAGACCGCGACCGGCGGGACCACCTCCGGGACGTCGAGGCCGAGCTCGGCGAGGCGCTCCTCCGGGGTGCTCATCCGGGTCAGCCCTCTTCGGGTCGCTTGAGGAAGGCCACCAGGCCGCCCTGGGCGTTGGTGTGGATCGCCACCAGCTCCCAGCCGTCGCTGCCGAAGTTGTTGAGCATCAGGGCCTCGTTGTGGAGCGGGATGGGCGCCACCTGGTACTGCCACTTGGTCATGCGGGCACGTTACTCAGGTCGTGCCTTCTGCGGGTACGGCGTCTCGTGCCGAGCCAGCATCGCGACGAACTCCCGGATCTTGCGCTCCCGGGTCTCGGCCCTCTTCACCGCGTTGAGCCGGTGGTAGAGCGCGAACCGGTTGGTCTTGGTCAGCACGTCGAACATCCGCTGCGCCTCGGGCTGCGCGGCGATCGCGTCGAGGAGGTCGGCCGGGACCTCGGCGACCGAGGACGCGGCGTACGCCGCGGCCCACCGGCCGTCCGCCTTGGCCGCCTCCACCGCGGCCCGGCCCGCTGCGCGCATCCGGCGCTGCCTCTCCAGCTGCTCCACGAGCTGGACATTGCGCTGCGACCACATGCTCCGGGCCCGGCGCGGCGTGATCCGGATGGTGTAGCTGCCCTCGTCCCGCTTGCCGCCCTGACCGTCGATCCAGCCGTAGCAGAGCAGCTCCTCGACGGCCTGCGCCCAGGTCAGCGTGGTGTCGGTGCCGCCCTTCCTGGTCAGCACGAGGCGTACGCCGTCGGACGACGCGTGGTTGTCACGCAGCCAGGCCCGCAGCCCGGCCTGGTCCGGGACCAGCAGCTCGGGCAGCTCGGTCGCCATTCCCCTACCTCACCAGGCGGCACCGACAGTGTGGAGCCCTGGATGAGCCCAGCTCATCCACAACTCCACAGAGGAGAACGGGACCGGTTCGTCCACAGACGTCGTCGGCGCGGCCACGACGAGTGAGCCGGGCGCTGGAGCATCGACGACATGGAACCCACTGACGGGCGGTCCGCGAAGGCGCGCCGGGAGGTCGAACGCCTGCGCAGACAGCAGCAGGGCCTGGTGTCGCGGCGACAGGCGTTGGAAGCAGGCATGACGAGGACCGAGATCGCCCGGCTGCTGCGTCGGGGCACGTGGGTGGCCGTGCACGACGGCGTCTACATCGGCCACCACGGCCCCCGGACGTGGGCGGAACGGGCCTGGTCTGCCGTGCTCTGGGCGGGGCATGCCGCGCTGACGCACGAGAGCGCGCTGCGCGCGGCCGACGGCCCCGGTCGACGCGGGAGGCACGACGAGGTGATCCACGTCGCGGTCGCGAGGGCGCGACGGCTGAACCCACCGCCCGGGGTCATGGTCCACCGGACCGACCACCTCGAGGAGCGGGTCCAGTGGAACCTGGGGCCACCGCGGATCCGCTACCACGACGCCGTTCTCGACGTGGCTGCGGCGAGCGCAGATGACCTGGCCGCCGTCGCGGTGCTCGCCGACGCGTGCGGGTCGCGGCGGACGACCGCCCACAAGCTCCTCGAGGCACTGGGCCGTCGCACGCGCATCCCGCGCCGGGCGTGGCTCGCCGGCATCCTGGCGGACGTGGCGACCGGTACCTGCTCCGTCCTCGAGCACGGCTACCTCGACCGCGTCGAGCGGCCGCACGGTCTCCCGGTAGCCCGTCGCCAGAAGCCGAGACCCACCAGCGGGGGAGGCACGCTCCAGGACGCGGCGTACGAGCAGTGGCAGACGCTGGTGGAGCTCGACGGCCGGATGTACCACGCGTCCACGGAGGCGAGGTACGACGACCTCGACCGCGACCTGGACAACGCCGTCGAGCACGACGAGCTCACCCTCCGAGTCGGCTACCGGCAGGTCTTCCGCGATGGCTGCGCCACGGCCGAGAAGGTCGGCGCGGTGCTCACTCGCCCGGACCGTCAACCCGGCAGGAACGCGCAGAACTCGTTGCCCTCCGGGTCCGCCATCACCGTCCAGCGCGGCTGGCTGCCCAGGACCGTCGCGCCGGCGCCGGTCAACAGCGCGAGGTCGGCGGTCTGGACGTCCCAGTGGATCCGGTTCTTCACGGTCTTGGGCTCGGGCACCGAGTTGAACACGATGCTCTCGAACGGCGCGCCGGGGATCTGCCGGACGGAGTACCAGCCCTCGTCCTCCTGCTCGACGACCTCGGCACCGAGGACGTCGGCCCACCAGTAGGCGACCGGGCGGGGGTCGACGGAGTCGACGCCGAGCTCGCTGAGGCGGTAGTCGGCCACGGTGTCGCGCTCGAAGACGCACAGCTCGCCGCCCTCTGGGTCGCGGAGCACCTTCCAGGTGAAGGAGTCGAGGTCCTCAGGCGTGGCTCCCAGGGCCAGGACGTCGTCGACGGAGCGGGCATAGACGTCGAGGTGCACGCGCTGCTTGACCGTGACCGGCTCGGGGACGGTGTTGATCCAGACCCGGTGCTCCGGCGTGGGCCCGTCGAGCTGGGCGTCGCCGTCGTCGTGCGGGACGTAGGTCAGACCGAGGACCTCGGCCCAGAACCGTCCCAACCGGTCCGCGTCGACAGCGTCGATGCACAGGTCCTGCCAGGTCGCGATCGCCATGTCCCGACCCTAGAACGGGCCGCCGACGCTCAGACCAGCTCCGGCTCGGTCTTCTCCCGGACCTCGTCCTCGTTGACCCCGGGTGCGAGCTCGACGAGCGCCAGACCTGCGGGTGTGATGTCGACAACGCACAGGTCGGTGATGATCCGCTGCACGACACCGCGGCCGGTGTAGGGCAACGAGCACTCGTTCACGATCTTGTAGGACCCGTCGCGGGCCACGTGCTCCATCAGCACGATGACCCGCTTGGCGCCGTGGACCAGGTCCATCGCACCGCCCATGCCCTTGACCATCTTGCCGGGGATCATCCAGTTCGCGATGTCTCCCTTCGCGGAGACCTGCATGGCGCCCAGGATCGCGGCGTCGATCTTGCCGCCGCGGATCATCCCGAACGACGTCGCGGAGTCGAAGAACGAGGCGCCGCGGCGCAGCGTCACGGTCTCCTTGCCGGCGTTGATCAGGTCCGGGTCCTCCTCGCCCTCGAACGGGTAGGCCCCGACGCCGAGGATCCCGTTCTCCGACTGCAGGACCAGCTCGACGTCGTCGGCGACGTAGTTGGGCACCAGCGTCGGGAGCCCGATCCCGAGGTTGACGTAGGAGCCGTCGGTCAGCTCCGAGGCCGCCCGAGCCGCCATCTCCTCACGCGTCCACGCCATCAGGACTCTCCTCGCGGCCGCACGGTTCTCTTCTCGATCCGCTTGTCCGCGGCTTGTTCGGGAGTGAGCGCGACGACCCTCTGCACGAACACGCCAGGGGTGTGCACGTGGTTGGGGTCCAGGTCGCCGGGCTCCACGAGCTCCTCGACCTCGGCGATGGTGACCCGCCCGCACATCGCGGCGAGCGGGTTGAAGTTGCGCGCGGAGTCGCGGTAGACGAGGTTGCCGTGCCGGTCGCCCTTCCAGGCCCGCACCAGCCCGAAGTCGGCCACGATCGCCTCCTCGAGCACGAACTCCCTCGCCACGACCTGACCGGTGCCGTCCTTGGTCTGGAAGGTCCGGGTGTCCTTGGGCGGCGAGGACACGACGACGTTGCCGTCGGCGTCGTACCTCCAGGGCAGCCCGCCCTCGGCGACCTGCGTGCCGCCGCCGGTGGCGGTGTAGAACGCCGCGATGCCCGAGCCACCGGCGCGCATCCGCTCGGCCA
This sequence comes from Nocardioides sp., assembly GCF_016462705.1. Taxonomy (GTDB): domain Bacteria; phylum Actinomycetota; class Actinomycetes; order Propionibacteriales; family Nocardioidaceae; genus Nocardioides. The sequence goes on from NZ_JAEMSS010000019.1 coordinate 27,213, forward strand.
GCGTGCCCTGCGGGGTCAGCTCGACCTCGAGCTCACCGGCGAGGTACTGCCGCGCGAACTCCTGGTTCTCCCCGACGTACGACGCCACCATCCGCCGCAGCCGCCCGGCGCCGAGCAGCAGGCCCAGCCCCCAGTCGTCGACGCCGGCGTTGTTGGACACCGCCTCGAGGTCGGTCGTGCCCGCGTCCAGGAGCGCCGCGATGAGCACCGACGGGATGCCGCACAGCCCGAAGCCGCCGACCGACAGGGTCGCGCCGTCGGGGATGTCGGCGACCGCCTCGGCCGCCGACGAGACCACCTTGTCCATGACCCGCACGGTAGTCCCCACTGGGGTCGACGGGCCGCCGGGCCCGACGTACCGTCGAGACATGGATCGACGGGGGGTTGGGGCAGTGGTCCTCGCCTGGGTGCTGCCCCTGGTGGCCGCCACGCTCGTCCTGGTGCCGGCCGGGCCGTCCGGGGCCCTGGCGGCGCCCACCCTGACCGTCACCGTGCGCGACGACCCGGCACAACCGCACTTCGTGTCCGGGGCGGGCCGCCTCGTCGCCGTGGACGTGACCTCGGCTGGGGGTGCCGCGGAGGACGTGACCGTCACCTTCTCCGGGCCGGACCTCGCGGCGAGCCCGGCCGCTGCCGACCTCGGGACCGTGACTGGCACGGAGACCGCTGTCACCCGGGTGAGCCTCCTCTCGGGCGGCTTCCACACCCTCACGGTCGAGGTCGCATCCACGAACGCGGGCCCGGCCACCGCGTCGCTGCCTCTGTTGTGGTCGGCCGGAGGGACGCCGCTGCCGGCCACGGGCAACCTCACCGGCCGGCACTACGGCTGGCGCGTCGACTTCTACGAACCCCACGTGGGCTACCGGCACGAGGACTTCCAGCTCTCGTTCCTGGACGACCACCGGGCCTTCATCGGTGCCGCGCCGAAGGGCCGCCCCCGGTGCCCGAGCGTGGTCGAGCACGGCTACACCGGCTGCGTCCCTTACCGCTACGACGTGTCGACAGGCCTGGTGACGATCGGAGATTTCATCGGCCGGGTGCTCGGCAACGACCTCTACCTCAGCGGGATCGGGCGAGCCGAGACGTCCAACTCGGTGAGCGAGCGTGTCGTCTCCCAGCGTTGGCGCTACGTGCGCAACCGCCTGGTGCTCGACGGCCGCTGGCGCTGGGACGACCTGCGCGGCGGTGGCACCCGCTCCGTGATCGACCTGGCTCTCCGACCGGACCGGACCTTCAGGCTGGTCACCGGGACCGACGTCCGGCCCGTCGAGACGACCGGCACGTTCCGGATCCCGCGCCACGGGAAGCTGGTCCTGCTCGGCACCAACGGCCGTGAGGTGCACACGCTGGCCGTCCGGCTCGGGCCCGACGGCAGGCCCGCTCCCGGGCTCGGCGTCTGGTTCACCGCGCCGACCGACGGCACCCTCGCGTCGTTCCGTCTCGACCCGGTGACCTGACGCGACAGACGACGCGCCCACCCGACCGCCGGGGCGGAGGGGGTGGGCGCGCCGCTCTGGGACCGCGAGCCACCGACGCTCTTCGAGCCGGGTCCCGGTCCGGTGTGCGACCGAGTTCGCGGGTCAGAGGGTCTGGGCTCAGAGGGTCCGGGCTCGGCCGGTCATGCCACCTGGTCGAGGCAGAGGATGACCACGGTGAAGGCGTCGGTCTGGGCGTTCTTGTCGATCCGGACCGACCAGCTGTTGGTCGACCCAGGGGTCGGGAAGGACTCGAGGACCTCCGAGGTGTTGGCGATGCTGGCCGGGCCGCCGGACAGGAGGATGTCGCCGGCGTTGCAGGCCATCGCCTTCGCGAAGGTGCCGTCGCCGAGCGCTGTGCCGGCGTCGGTCGCGGCCTCGGTCTTGTAGACCGTGCTGCGGGCGTACGCCGAGGGGCTCAGGCCGCCCAGGGTGCTGGCGTTGCCGGCGTTGCCGGCCCCGACCAGGGTGCTCTCGTCGATGTCGTCGCCGGTGAGGGTGTCCGGGGCGACCTTGGCGCCGGTGACCGCGCCGTCCTTGAGGTCGACGGTCTTGACCTGGCCGTTCTTGATGGACTTGCTGACCACGCTGTCCTTGGCGACGGCCGCGTAGGCCGCGCCGCCGCTGAGGACCAGGACGAGGGCCAGCAGGCCCAGCCACTGCGCCCGCACCAGTCGGGCGATGGAACCGAGGATCCGGTTGGTGTTCATGAGGTTCTCCTTGCGTCGGTGCCGGCATCGGGTTGCCGGCTCGTCGATGACGCTAGGTATCGGGAGACACCCCTATCTATTGCGGAAAACCCCCATGGTTAGGCCTCCGGCACCCCCGGGAGACGGGCCGCGAGCTGGGTGCGGGAGCGCACGCCGAGCTTGAGGTAGGCCCGGCCGAGATGCGCCTCGACGGTGCCGACCGACACCCCCGTACGCCGGGCGATCTGCTTGTTGCTCAGGCCCTCGGCGGCGAGCCGGGCGGTGGTCTCCTCCGCCGGCGTGAGCGCGTCGGCGGCCCGCTTCTGGCGGCCGCCGACCTTGGCCAGCTCGGCACGCGCCAGCTCGCTCCAGCCCTCGGCCCCCATCCGGTCGAACCCGTCACGTGCCCGCTCGAGGGCGGCCCGGGCCGCGCCCCACTGGCGCTGGCGCCGCAGCGCGCCCCCGACCGCCAGGCAGGTCCGCGCCTCGTCGGGCCGGAACCCGAGGTCGGCGAGCCGGTCCGCGGCCCGCACCATCAGCGCCTCCGCCTCGGCGGGCGAGAGGTCGCCGGTCGCCAGCCCCAGCAGGGCACGACCGCGGTCCACGCTGGCCTGGCCCCACGGGTTGGCCTGGGCGACGGCGTGCCGCTCCAGCCACGCCAGCACCTCGGTGGCCTCGTCGTGGCGGGCGTCCGAGGTCAGGGCCTCCACCAGGTCCGGGGTGACCGGGAACGTACCCGGGTTGGTCACCCCCGCCCGGACGACCCAGTCCCAGGCCGCGCGGAGGTGGCGGGCCGCCCGTTCCGGATCTCCGTCGAGCAGCGCGGCGACCCCTCGCAGCCGGGTCGTCTCGAGCTCGATCCAGCCGTGCCCGAACGCCGCCGCCCACTCGGCCGTCCGGCGCGCCCAGTGCTCGCCGGTGACCGCGTCGCCGGCCAGCACCGCGACCGCGGCCCGGAGCAGGTCCTCGTCCTTGGACTCCTTGTCCGGCATCAGCGCGTCGTCGAGGGCGGCCAGGAGCTCCCGAGCCTCCGCGAGCCGGCCGCTGCGGACCGCGACCTCGGACAGCCCGAGCTGGTTCTCGACGACGTCGCGCATCCGCCCCTGCTCCTCGGCCTGGGCCAGGTCCTTGCGGATCACCGCGTCGGTCTCGGCGAGGTCACCGCGCCACAGGTGCCACTTGCTCCAGGCGTGGGGGTTGCCCGTCTCGGGCTCGCGACCGGTGTGCACCAGGTACCAGTCCCGGCCGATCCCCTGCTCGGCCCCGAGGGCCGCGGCCGCCTCGGCGTCCGCCAGGGCCTGGTCGACACCGGACACCCGGATCCCGAGCCGGACCATGGCCCTCGTCTGGAGCGCGGTGGCCGTGACCCCGGGGTCCGCAGCGCACTCGTCGAGGGCGCGTTGCACCCAGTGCTCGAGGTTGGCGACGCTGCCCACGATGCCGTCGAGGATGGACAGGCAGGCACTCCCGCGCTCGGGACCGAAGGGGAGCGAGGCGATCTCGGGCTCGATCCGTGCGGAGAGCCGGCCGGCCTCGCCCGCGGCGGCGAGCCGGTGCGCCAGCGCGATGACGCGGGCCGGACGGGCCGGGGAATCCGCCGGTGTGCGCTCCAGTGCCAGCTCGGCCAGCTCGGCCGCGTCCTGGACCGCACCGCGGTCGGCAGCGCCCGCGGCGGCGGTGCTGAGCGTCTCGGCCAGGTCCTCGTCCGGTTCGGGCCGGGCCAGCGCTCGGTGCCGGGCGCGTGACTCCTCGGTCGGCGCCAGCTCGGCCAGCCGGTCGTGCATCGCCCGGACGAGTCCCGGGGACACCGTCTCGCGGGCGGCCGCCGCCAGGAGCGGGTGCGAGGGACGCACCCGGCCCGAGGCCGACATCGTGACGAGCCGGTCCCGGACCGCCTGCTCGACCGCCGGCACCCCGACCAGCCGGGTCAGCACCGTCTCCGGGAGGTGCGGGTCGACCGACAGTGCGAGCAGGACCTGACGGTGGTCCTCGGACAGGTCGCGCACCCGCAGGCCGAGGACCGTGGCGAGCTCCTCGGGGACGCCGAGCGGCTCGCCCAGTGCCGGCTCGCCGCGGCGCTGCAGCACTCGCCCGATCTCCAGCGCGTGCAGGGGGTTCCCGCGGGACTGCTCGTGGACCAGGCGCGCCACCCGGGGGGAGGTGGTCAGCCCGAGCTCCTGGACGAGCAGGTGGGCCACCTCGGTCACCTGGAGCGCCCGCGGCTCGACCAGCCGCAGGCGGCGGCGTACCAGCAGCCCCTCCAGCAGCGTCCGGTCGAACCCGGCCCGACGGGTGAGCAGGAACTGGACGCCGTGCCCGGCCAGCCGCCTGGCCGCGAAGGTCAGCGCCTCGAGCGAGGCCAGGTCGGCCCACTGGACGTCGTCGATGCCGATCACCAGGTGCTGGGTGCCGGCCAGGCCGGCCAGCACCGACTCCAGCGCGACCCCCACCACCTGCAGGTCGACGGGCTCGTCCGACGCCGCCCTCATCAGGACGACCTCCAGCGCCCGACGTTGCGGCGGGCTCAGTGTGGCGCCGGCCAGGTCGACGTCACGCAGCAGGTCGGTGAGCACCGAGAACGAGTAGCGGCCCTCCCCCTCCCCGGGGGTCGCCACCAGGACGCGGGCGCCGGCCCCGGCCGCCACGTCGACGGCGGCCTCCCAGAGCTGGGTCTTGCCGAGCCCCGCCTCGCCGGTGAGCACCAGGGCGTCGTCGGTCCTCTCGTGCAGGAACGCCGACATCTCCGCGAGCTCGTCGTCGCGGCCGACCAGGGGATGCCGAGCGCCCATGACCGGACGGTAGTCGCCGACGGGGTCCGGCGCACCGCCTACGCTTTGCGCCGTGAGCACCGACTGGCCGCGCGTGCGCCTGCACGTCGTGACCGGCAAGGGCGGCACCGGCAAGACCACCGTCGCCGCCTCCCTGGCGCTGGCGCTGGCCTCGCACGGCAAGCACGTCCTGCTCTGCGAGGTCGAGGGCCGGCAGGGCATCGCCAGGATCTTCGACGTCGAGCCGTTGCCCTACGAGGAACGCCGCCTCGCGACGGGTCTCGCGGCCGGCGGGAAGTCCGCCGGGACGGTGCACGCGCTGAGCATCGACCCCGAGGCGGCGCTGCTCGAGTACCTGGCCATGTACTACAAGCTCGGCCGCGCCGGCCGCGCGCTGGACCGGTTCGGGGTGGTCGAGTTCGCGACCACGATCGCGCCCGGGGTCCGCGACGTCCTGCTGACCGGCAAGGTCTTCGAGGCGGTGCAGCGCAACAGCCGCAACAAGGGCGCCCGGCAGTACGACGCCGTCGTGCTGGACGCCCCGCCGACCGGACGGATCAGCCAGTTCCTCAACGTGAGCGACGAGCTGGCCGGGCTGGCCAAGGTCGGCCCGATCAAGCACCAGGCGGACACGATGATGACGCTGTTCCGCTCGCCCCGGACGGCCGTGCACCTCGTGACCCTGCTGGAGGAGATGCCGGTGCAGGAGACCGCGGACGGGATCGAGCACCTGCGGGAGGCGGGGCTCCCGGTCGGTGGCGTCGTGGTCAACCTGGTCCGCCCCCGCGACCTCAAGGTCAAGGACCTGGCCGCCGCGCGCAAGGGCGCGCTCGACCGCGGCGCCATCGAGGCCGATCTGGTGACGGCAGGAGTGGACGTGGACGACGCCCTGCTCGACGGGCTGCTGTCGGAGGCGCGTGACCACGCCGAGCGACGGGCGCTGGAGGACTCGCAGCGCAAGATCGTGAAGGCGCTCGGCATCCCGGCGTACGAGCTGCCCCGGCTCGCGGGTGGCGTCGACCTCGGCGGTCTCTACGAGCTGGCCCAGGCGCTCCGGGACCAGGGGCTCGCATGAGTCCGTCCCATCCGCGTGCCCACCCGCGGGTCGGCCCGCTGGCCGCCAGGTCGACGACGCCGAGGTCGCTCGACGTGGACGCCCTCATCGACGACCCCGCCACCGGGATCATCGTCTGCTGCGGCTCCGGCGGGGTCGGCAAGACCACCACCTCGGCGGCTCTGGCCCTGCGCGCGGCCGAGCGGGGGCGCAAGGTCGTGGTCCTCACCATCGACCCGGCGCGCCGGCTGGCGCAGTCGATGGGCATCGAGGCGCTGGACAACACCCCGCGGCCGGTCTCGGGCGTCGGCGGAGCCGCGGAGCACGGCGGTTCGCTCGACGCCATGATGCTGGACATGAAGCGGACCTTCGACGAGGTCGTGGAGAGCCAGGCCACGCCGGAGAAGGCCAAGCAGATCCTGGAGAACCCCTTCTACATCGCGCTGTCGAGCTCGTTCGCCGGCACGCAGGAGTACATGGCGATGGAGAAGCTGGGCCAGCTCCAGCGTGACGCCAAGCAGACCGGCACCTACGACCTGATCGTGGTCGACACACCCCCGTCGCGGTCGGCGCTCGACTTCCTCGACGCGCCCGAGCGGCTGTCGTCCTTCCTGGACGGCCGGTTCGTCCGGCTGCTCCTGGCGCCGGCCCGCGGCCCGGCCAGGCTGATGACCGCCGGCCTCGGCCTGGTCACCGGCGCCCTGTCGAAGATCCTGGGCGGGCAGCTCATCGGCGACCTGCAGACCTTCGTCGCCGCGCTCGACACGGTCTTCGGTGGGTTCCGGGCCCGGGCCCAGCAGACCTACGCCCTGCTGCAGGCCGACGGCACGGCGTTCCTGGTGGTCGCCGCCCCCGAGTCCGACGCGCTGCGCGAGGCGGCGTACTTCGTGGAGCGCTTGAGCGAGGACCGGATGCCTCTGGCCGGACTGGTGGTCAACCGGGCCACCCCCGCGCCCGCCGGGGAGCTGTCCGCGGACGAGGCGATGACGGCGGCGGGTCGCCTGCAGCGGGCCGGCGGCGGCTCGGTCACGGCCGGCCTGCTGCGGCTGCACGCCGACCGGGTCCGGATGTGCGAGCGTGAGGCGGTGCTGCGGGGCAGGTTCGCCGCCGCGCACCCGCAGGTGCCGACGGTCGTGGTCCCGGCGCTGGCCGGTGACGTGCACGACCTGGAGGGGCTGCGGAAGGTCGGAAATATGCTGGCGGCCGGCTGAAGGTCACTTTCGTGACGTCAACCGGCCGCGAGCTCTACGCCCTGACGCGAGTGCAGTTCCCCCGTCAGGACGGGTCTGGGGGTGGTGCGGTGGGTGTGGTCAGGCGTTGACCACGGTCTCGGTCGCCCTGGTGCGGGCGGCTTCGAGGACCGAGCGCCACGAGGCGTTCGGCCGGCGACGGAGGAGCGCCCGGCGCTCACGCTCGGTCATCCCGCCCCAGACGCCCCACTCGATCTGGTTGTCCAGAGCCTCGGCGAGGCACTCGGTGCGAACCGGGCAACCGGTGCACATCTGCTTGGCCTTGTTCTGCTCGGCCCCGCGGACGAAGAGCTCATCCGGCTGTGCGCTCCGGCACACCGCCTTGGGGGTCCAGTCCTCGATCCACATCTCTCTGCCCACCGATCTCCGAGATATTGCTGTCGCCCTTGAGGGGCTGAAGGGTCCCGGGTTTGGTGCCCTCCCCGTAGGAAGAAAGTTACGAAGTAAACAACCTTGGGGGCAGCGGGCGATCGATTCGAGTCGCATAGTTCGAAATGACTAGAGCCGACTAGTCATTTCGGGCCAGGGGGTGCGCCGATCGTTGTGGCAGTGCTGAGGGTCGGGTGAGGATCTGAGCGTGGACGCCCCTCTCGGGCGTTGACCGGGCGTGGGTGAGGCGTGGCTCGACCCCAGGATTCCACAGGTACCCCAGGGGGTATACCCCGGACTTTCACGAAACGGTCACTTGGGCTCGCTCGATTAGTCTGGGGGCCGTGTCCATGCCCCGCAGCGAGCGTCTCCCCGCCCACCGGGTGCTGTCGCACCTCGTGGTCATGGCAGCGGTGTCCGTGGTCCTCGGCGTCGTGGTCGCCGGCCTGGCCATCCCTTTCGCGGGGCTCGCCGGCGTCGGCACCCAGAACCTCGCCGACACCATGGAGGAGCTGCCCCAGGAGCTGACGGCGGACGAGCTGCCCCAGCGCAGCCTGATCCTCGACAACAAGGGACAGGTGCTCGCCACCCTCTACGCCGACGGCGGCAACCGGGTCAACGTGCCGCTCCGGCAGGTCTCCCGGATCATGGTCAAGGCCCTGGTGGCGATCGAGGACTACCGCTTCTACGAGCACGGCCCGCTCGACTTCAAGGGCACGTTGCGGGCGATGATCACCAACCAGGCCAACGACGGCGTGGTCCAGGGTGGCTCGACGATCACCCAGCAGCTGGTCAAGCTCACCCTCATCCAGCAGGCGGACTCGCCGGAGGAGCAGGCGGCGGCGCAGGACAACACCTACGCACGCAAGTTCAACGAGCTCCGCTACGCCGCAGCCCTGGAGGAGGAGCACTCGAAGGACTGGATCCTCGAGCGCTACCTCAACACCGCCTACTTCGGTGACGGTGTCTACGGCATCCAGATGGCGGCCAAGCACTACTTCGGCGTCAACGCCAGCCAGCTGAAGGCCAAGCAGGCGGCACTGCTGGCCGGGATGGTGAAGAACCCGACCGACTACGACCCGACCAACAGCGAGGACAAGGCCATCGCGCGGCGCAACGTCGTGCTCGACCGGATGGCCGAGCTCAACGTGATCACCCAGGAGAAGGCCGACCGGCTCAAGGAGCAGGACCTCGGTCTCGACGTCCAGCCCTCCCAGAACGGGTGCGTCAGCACCAAGGCACCGTTCTTCTGCGACTACGTCCTGGACTGGCTGTCCAAGGACACCCGCCTCGGCAAGACCCCGGAGGACCGGCTCCGCCTGCTGCAGACCGGGGGCCTGACGATCCGGACCACGGTCGACGTCGGGATGCAGGCCACCGCCGACAACGCGGTCCGGGCGCACGTCTTCCAGCGCGACCAGGCCATCGGCGCCCTCGCCGTCGTCGAGCCCGGCACCGGCAACGTCAAGGCCCTCGCCCAGTCGCGCCCGATGGGCCGCAAGAAGCGGGCCGGCGAGACCTACATCAACTACGTGGTGCCGCAGAAGTTCGGCGACTCGCAGTGCTGCCAGGCCGGCTCCACGTTCAAGATCTTCACGCTGGCGGCGGCCCTCGAGCAGGGCATCCCGCTGAACAAGGTCATCGACTCCCCGCCGGTCAAGACGTTCAACTACAACGACTTCGAGACCTGCCCCGGCGAGCCGGGGTTCGGCTACGGCACCTTCGAGGTCCCCAACTCCACCACCAGCGGCCGCAAGAACCTCTACTCCGGCACGCGCGAGTCGGTCAACACCTTCTACATGGCGCTCGAGCAGGAGACCGGCGTCTGTGCGCCGTTCGAGATGGCCAAGGCCATGGGCGTCGACCTCACCAACCCCCGGGGCGACCGGCAGGGCAACGGCGCGGAGCTGATCCCCAACTTCACCCTCGGCACCCCGAGCGCCAGCCCGCTCGAGATGGCCGAGGCGTACGCGACGGCCGCGGCCCGCGGACTGCACTGCAACTCGCGGCCGGTCTCGGAGATCCTCGACTCCGCGGGCAACCAGATCCGCGAGTACTCGCCCAGCTGCGCGCAGGTCATGGAGCAATCCACCGCGGACGCGATCAACGACGTGCTGCGCGGCGTCATCGAGGGTGGGTTCGCCTCGGCGCAGGCCCTGGACCAGCCGGCCGCCGGCAAGACGGGCACGACCGACGGCGGCAACTCGGTGTGGTTCGTCGGCTACACGCCTCAGCTCGCCGCGGCCGCGATGATCGGCGGCGCCAACGAGTTCGGCACGCCCATCGGTCTGACCGGCCAGACCATCGGGGGCAGCTACATCTCCTCGGCGTCCGGGTCCGGGTTCGCAGCCCCGATCTGGGGTGACGCGATGAAGATCTACGACGACTTCCTCGACTACGAGGACTTCGTCTACCCGTCGACGGTGCCCGGGGCCGGCGAGACCTCAGCCGCCCCGCCGCCGTGCACGCGCCGCTGCGGTGGCGGGGCGGCTGAGG
>NZ_JAEMSS010000153.1 GCF_016462705.1 Nocardioides sp.
CGCCCTCACCCGGTACCAGGCCGAGGTCGAGACCGCCGACCCGGGCCGCCGCGGAGGGAAAGCGGCGGGTCGGTACCGTCGGAGCCGTGGCCGAGGACTACTGCGACCTGTGCGACCTGCCGCTCAGCACCTGCATCCACGGGATGCCCGCGCCACCTCCGGCCCCGGCCCCGGCGGCGCGGGCGCCACGGGCCACCGCCACCCGCAAGCCGTCGGTGCGGACGACGATGTCCAAGCCCAGCCCGGTGCGGAAGCGGACCGAGCAGGAGACCTTCCGGCCCTACATCGTCCAGCTCCTCAAGGACGAGGGGGCGCTCGAGCACGCCGAGGTCATGGCGCTGCTCGAGGAGCGGATGGCCGACGTGCTGCTCGAGCGGGACCGCCAGAAGTCACCCACGGGCGAGGTCCGCTGGCACACCGCCGCCCGGGCCGAGCGCAAGGCGATGATCGACGAGGGCCTGATCGTCCCCGCCCAGCCGGGCATCTGGCAGCTGACCGAGCGCGGACGCGCGGTCTCCTCCTGACCCTCGGTCAGGGCGTCAGCACCCGGATCTCAGCGCCCAGCCGCGCGCCGCGCATCAGGTCGAGGTCGTCGCCGGACCAGAACTTCCCGGGGTCGTAGTAGTTCGCCGGCCGGTCGGAGTCGAGCAGGCCCATGGCGGCGTACGACGCGGCGACGACCTCGGCGCAGTAGGCGAGCTCCGCACCGGCCACCCGGCGGGCCTTGCCGCGCGCCACCCGCCCGATCAGCTTGGCCGTGGACGGGAACGGCGTCCCGTCCATCCGGGCGATGGTGCGCAGCAGCGCGTCCTCCATCTCCTTGGTGACGGTCACGTCGAGCTGGCGCAGCCACGCCTCCTGCTCGTAGCGACCGGTCCACTGCACGACCGCCTCCCGCAGGTCGTGCAGCTGGACTCCCCGCTGGTGCTGACCGGTCCAGACGTCGAGGAGGCCCTTGCCGAGCTCGGCGTGCCACATCAGCGGCGGCATGTCGTCGAGGACCACGGCCATCCCGACGTGGTTGACCGGGGCGTTGGTCAGCAGCCGGATCGCGTGGTCGGCGACCGAGTCGCCGCGGAAGATCCAGATGTCGCCGGTGCGGGTGATCTCGCAGGCGTGGTCGAGGGTCAGGCGCGACTCGGCACGGGGCGGCAGCGTCATGGCACGATCATCGCGTGAGCCTGTGGAAGTGGCTGGGACTGGCCGGGGTCGCGGGCGTGGCGGCCACCGGTGTGGTCATCGCCCGCGACCAGCGCAAGCGCGCCGCGCTCACCCCCGACGAGGTGCGCGAGCGGCTGCACGCGCGGCTCGGCGAGAGCGCCTCCGACTGACTGTCGGTCCCGCGACGTACTTTCTGGGCATGGACCTGCGCGACGCCTTCGCCCTCGCCGAGCACCTGCTCGTGCGACACGGGCTGCACGACTGGCAGGTCGCCTACGACAACGCGAAGCGCCGCGCGGGCGTCTGCCGCTACCGCGACAAGACGATCGGCCTGAGCGCGCCGCTGACGGCCCTGCACTCCGACGAGGACGTCCGCGACACGATCCTCCACGAGATCGCGCACGCCCTGGCGGGCCCCGAGCACGGTCACGACGCGCACTGGCGCCGGGTGGCGATGGGCATCGGCTGCAGCGGCGATCGGTGCGTCTCCACCGACTCGCCGCGGGTGGCGGCCGCCTGGCTCGGCGTGTGCTCGGCCGGTCACACCCAGGAGCGGCACAAGCGCCCGGAGCGGGTCACGACCTGCGGGACGTGCTCCAACCGCTTCGACCTGGCCCACCTCTACGAGTGGACCCACCACGGACGACCGGCGGCGATGCACCCCAACTACGTCGCCGAGCTCGAGCGGCTCCGGGCCGGCAAGTACGTCGTGCTCCTGCCCGTCGGGTCGCGCGCGAAGGTCACCGTCGCCGGCGAGCACCAGGGTGTCGTGGGCCGGATCGTCAAGCGCGGCCGCACCTCCTACCACCTCCGGGCGGGCCGTCAGGTGCTGCGGGTGCCGTTCGCCTACGTCGAGCCGGCCAGATGACCGTGACCTCTGCGCAAGTCCTGCGTTGTTCATCCCGTACGACGCTGAAGGTGTCTTCCGGGCGGTCTCGGACTGATCGGGGACATCCGGTGATGGCCACTCGACCCCTCCCGGGGAGGCCGAGCGGCTTTCTCCGGGTGCCGACTCGCCCGGAAGGTCACCGCAGCCCCTGCCGGCACTCGTGCTCGTCGCTAGTGCCGAGCACCGGTGCTGGGCACTAGGGTTCGTGCCGTGACCGACCGCAGCCAGGCGATCTCGCTCGTCGAGGCCGCACTCAAGGCAGGCCGCATCGTGCAGGCCGACCACGACATGCGCATCGACCAGATCAAGCGCGCCGCGAGCGACCAGGAGGTCGACCTCGTCGTCCGCGACCTCCAGCCCCCTGCGGCTGCGGCCGTGGCCGCGGCGCCCACGATGACCGCCGGGGCACCGCCGGCCACCACGCAGCCGTGGCCGCTGGTCAACTACGGCCCCCAGCAGGGCCAGCCGGTCGAGCTCACCGCGGTCGCGGCCAACGCCGGCAAGAAGATCGGCGGCATCATCGCGATCGTCGTGCTGCTCAGCGTGATCGTGCCGATCGCCGGCGTGATCATCGCGCTGGTGAGCGCGAGGGACACCTTCGACGAGAGCAACTTCGGCCAGCCGGTCGACGAGACGACGTACCTGCCCGGGCAGGCGCCCGGCGAGAACGGTGTCAACGTGCACACCGTCGAGGGTTTCGACGACCTCGTCGGCGCCCTCCAGGAGGAGACCGGGTCGACGCAGGTCTTCAGCGCGGTCGTCTACCCGCGCTACGCGGTGCTCTACGTGCCCGAGCAGGCCACCGGCAAGCGCTACGCGTACTACTACTGGGACGGCCGCTCGCTCGAGCCCAACGACAGCAAGTCGACGAGCGACGACCCGCGGATCGACCTCGCCACGGTCAACTCACAGGTGCTGGTCGACCTGCTCGAGGAGATCCGCACCCGGGTCGAGGACCCGACGTCCTGGTACGCCAGCATCGACTCCGACCCGACGACCTCGCAGCCCCGGTTCTCGGTCCACGCCAGCAACGAGTACGGCGAGGGCGCCTACCTCCTGGCCACGCTGGACGGCGAGATCACCTACGAGAGCACCTACGAGTAGCCAGGACGGGTACCTCCCGGTCGTGAGCATCGACCACCCGGTCGTCGTCATGGGCGTGTCCGGTTCGGGCAAGTCCACCGTCGGCGCCGCCCTCGCCGGCCGGCTGCGGGTCCCGTTCGAGGACGCCGACGACCTCCACCCCAGTGCCAACGTCGCCAAGATGTCCCGCGGCGAGCCGCTCGACGACAGCGACCGGTGGCCGTGGCTCGAGCTCATCGGCATGTGGCTGGACCGGCACTCCGACGGCGGGGTGATCGCCTGCTCGGCGCTGAAGCGCAAGTACCGCGACCAGCTGCGGCACCACAGCGACAACGTGGAGTTCCTGCTGCTCGCGGGCAGCCCCGAGGTCATCGCCCGCCGCCAGGCGGGACGGCCCGGGCACTTCATGCCGGCCTCGTTGATGTCGTCGCAGTTCGCCACCCTCGAGCCGCTCGCCCCCGACGAGGACGGCGTGGTCGTCGACGTCGACCAGAGTGTGGACGAGATCGTCGAGGGTTACCTGGGCCAGAAGGGAATCACCCTCTAGCACCGACGTCCGAGAGGCATCGCATGCACCCGCAGCTCGTCCTGGCCGCAGAGGACCTCGTCGAACCGGTGGCGCCGGGCTGGCAGCTGATGACGGCGGCGCTGGTCGCCATCGCGCTGATCGTCGTCCTGATCACGGTGGCGAAGCTCAGCCCGTTCCTGGCGCTCATCCTCGGCGGGCTCACCGTCGGGATCATCGCCGGCGAGAACATCCTGGTGGTCCTCGACTCGTTCAGCGCCGGCTTCGGGAGCACAGCGGCGGGCGTGGGGGTCCTGATCGCCCTCGGCGCGATGTTCGCGAAGCTGCTCGCCGACTCCGGTGGAGCCGACCAGATCGTCGACACGATCGTCGGGCGGTCGTCGACGCGCATGCTGCCGTGGGCGATGGCGCTGGTGGGCGCCATCATCGGCCTCCCGATGTTCTTCGAGATCGGCCTCGTGCTGCTGATGCCGGTCATCTACCTGGTGTCGCGCCGGGCCCAGGTCTCGCTGATCACGGTCGGCATCCCGGCCCTGGCCGGGCTGTCGGCGATGCACGGCTTCGTGCCGCCACACCCCGGTCCGGTCACCGCGGTCGACCTGCTGGGGGCGGACCTCGGGATGACGCTGGCCCTGGGGCTCGTCGTCGCCGTACCCACCATCGTCGTCGCCGGGCCGATGTTCGGCGCCCTGGCCGGCCGCTGGGTGGTCGTCGAGGCCCCTCAGGTCTACGACACGAGCCACGAGACCGCCGACACCGGCGTCCAGGTCAAGCGCAGGCCGACCTTCGCGGTGACGCTCGGGACCGTCCTGCTGCCGGTCGTGCTGATGCTCTCGAAGTCGCTCAGCAACATCGTGATCGAGGACGAGGAGGACCTCACCCGGCAGGTCTTCGACGTCATCGGCGCGCCGTTCGTGGCGCTGCTGATCGCCGTGCTGGTCGCGATGTTCACGTTCGGCACCGGCGTCGGGATGACCCGCAAGGACGTCGGCGACACGGTGACCGCGTCACTGGGGCCGATCGCGGCGATCCTGCTGATCGTCGCCGCCGGCGGCGGCTTCAAGCAGGTGCTCGTCGACACCGGGATCGGCACGCTGCTCGCGGACTGGGCGCGGGACGCCGACGTGTCGGTGCTGCTCCTCGCCTGGGTCCTGGCCGTGCTGATCCGGCTGGCCACGGGATCGGCCACGGTCGCCACGATCACCGCGTCGTCGCTGCTGATCGACCTGGTCTCCGACATGTCCACCACCGAGACCTCGCTGGTCGTGCTGGCCGTCGGCGCCGGCTCGGTGTTCTTCTCCCACGTCAACGACGCCGGGTTCTGGCTCGTGAAGGAGTACTTCGGCATGAGCGTCGGCCAGACGGTCAAGACCTGGTCGCTGATGGAGACGGTGCTGTCGGTGACCGGGCTGATCGTGGTGCTGCTGCTCGGGCTGGTCCTCTAGCCCGTCCGGCCGCCGAGCGTGTAGACGTAGCGGCTCGACGGCACCAGGTCGAGGTCGCGGTCCGCACCGAACCGGGCCACGCTCGTCATCAGCCGGGTGAACCGGTCGTTGAGCTCGTCGTCGTCACCGCCGCTGCCGTAGAAGGCGTGCATGTCGGTCATCGCGGCGGACGGGAAGAGCTCCTCCACCAGCGCGTCGATCGCCGGGGCGTCCTCGGTCACCGGACGGACGACGACGTTCTGCACGTAACCGAAGGTGCCCTGGGTCGCGATCGCCACCGGGGTGTGGTCGACCAGCCAGTTGTGCCGCCACTCGTCGACGGTCAGCTCGGCGGGCCGGCGCAGCACCGCGACGTTGGCGAGAGTGTCCATGCGCTCGCCGTCCGCGACGTCCGGCGGCGGGATCGGCAGCCGCTCCTCGACCTCGTAGCCCGCCAGCCGCGAGGTGACGGTGGCGAGCACGTCGGTGACCGGCTGGGTGTCGCCGTCGGCCCAGACGCTGACGATCGCGCCGATCGGCTCGTCGAACGTCGGGATCCGCATCGCCGCGGCGACGGCCTCGTCGTCGAGGTTCACCTGGAGACGCGCCGCCCCGGCCTCGGCCAGCCGGGCGTGCAGGTCGGGGTCGCGGAGCGCGGTGGGGAGGTCGTCGCCCCAGACTGCGTACATCAGCTTGGTCACGCGGTGACCGTACCGGGCCGGGACGGGCGGTCAGGAGGCGAGCGCGGCCGCGTCCGCGCGAGCGGTCCTCCACCGGAACGCCGACGAGGCCGCCTGGCGTCCACAGGCGTTCAGAACGGAGCGCCGTCCACAACCCACGAGTTGGTCGGGTTGGGACCGTCGGTGGCCGCGGAAAGCGTCGAGGTGTCAGGAACCGGAGCCGGGAGGTGCCACCCATGTACGACGCGGACGACGAGAGTGAGCGGATCACGGTCAGCCCGCCGCTCGACCCGGACGAGTCGCGGCTGGTCGGGGGGCTGGCCGGCGTGGGTGCCGGCCCCCGCCGGGTGTGGCCGGGGCAGCCGAGCCGGCGCTCACCGTGGCTGCCGTGCGCCGAGGGGTGCTGCCTGGTGCTGGAGTCCCGGCCCCACCTGGGCGCGGGGGCCGACCCGGCTGCCTGGCTCCGGTTCCTGATCCGCGAGGTGCTGGCGCCCCGGTCCGCTGAGGCCCTGGCCCGGGCCGGCCAGCTCGGCCTGCCCGGGAGCCATCGCCTGCAGGGCCGGGTGCTGCTGGACGTCGACCGGGCGCGGCCGAGCCTGGTCGTGGTCAGCAGCAACCGGGTGCGGGTGATCCCGCTCGACGACGACCTGTTCCCGGTCGAGCGGCCGCCCCGGCGGTCACCGGGGGAGGTGGTGCCGCTGGAGACCCGAGCCGTCCGCGAGGGTCAGCGTGCCGACCGGTAGACCTCGAGGGTCTGCTCCGCGATCGCCGCCCAGCTGAAGGCGTCGATGGCCCGCTGCCGGCCGGCCCGGCCCATGGCGGCGGCCCGGTCGGGGTCCGAGACGACCTCGGTCAGCGCCGCGGCGAAGTCGGCGACGTAGCGGTCCGGGTCGAGGGGGGTGCCGGTGCCGTCGGTGGCCTGGTCGATCGGCACCAGTCGTCCGGTCTGGGCGCCCTCGGACGAGCCGAGCCCGGAGTGCGGGTCCACGACGACCTCGGGGATGCCGCCGGTCGCGGTGGCGACCACGGCGGTCTCGCAGGCCATCGCCTCGAGGTTGACGATGCCCAGGGGCTCGTAGATCGAGGGGCAGGCGAACGCGGTGGCGGCGCTGAGCAGGGCGATCACGTCGGCGCGGGGAAGCATGTCGCGGATCCAGACCACGCCGTCTCGGGTGGTGCGGAGCTGCTCGACGAGCGCGACCACCTCGGCCTCGATCTCGGGGGTGTCCGGTGCGCCGGCGCAGAGCACCACCTGGACGTCCGGCGGCAGCTCGGCGACCGAGCGGAGGAACAGCGGCAGCCCCTTCTGCCGGGTGATCCGGCCGACGAAGACGACCGAGGGCCGGTCGGGGTCGACGCCGAGGCGGCGGACCCGGTCGGGGTCGGTGACGGGTGACCAGAGCTCGGTGTCGATGCCGTTGTGGACGACCCGCACGCGGTCCGGGTCGACCGAGGGGTACGAGTGCAGGACGTCGTGGCGCATCGCCGCCGACACGGCGATGACCGCGCTCGCCGACTCGTAGGCGGTGCGCTCGACCCAGGACGAGACGGCGTACCCGCCGCCGAGCTGCTCGGCCTTCCACGGCCGCATCGGCTCGAGGGAGTGTGCGGTGACCACGTGCGGGACGCCGTGCAGCAGGGCCGCGAGGTGGCCGGCCATGTTGGCGTACCAGGTGTGCGAGTGCACCAGGTCTGTGCCGGCGCAGGCGTCGGCGATGGCGAGGTCGACCCCGAGGGTCCGCAGCGCGCCGTTGGCGCCGGTCAGCTCCGCCAGGTCGGGGTAGGACGCGGTGCCGGCCTCGTCGCGCGGCTCCCCGAACGCGTGCACCCGGGTGTCGACGTCGTCCCGGGCGCGCAGGGCCCGGACCAGCTCCGCGACATGCACTCCTGCGCCGCCGTAGATCTCGGGCGGGTACTCCTTGGTGAGGACGTCGACGCGCATGCGCGCGACGTTACGCGCCGAGGGGGTCAGCAAGCACCGGCGTACGTCCCCTGCGTCATCTCCGGCGCCTCGATCGGCAGCGCGCCCGGCCGGTCGAGGGTGTAGTAGCGGACCCAGTCCATCTGCATCCAGGTGGGCCGCATCGACGCGCCGTCGACCGCCTGCATCCGGAACTGCGGCCGGAACGTCGTGTTGGACAGCGCCTCGGTGCGGCGCTCGGTGTGCACGACGACCTTGTCGACGAACCACGAGATGTGGTCGTCGGTGACCTCGACGGCGAAGGTGTGGAACCAGCCCTGGGTCAGGGGCAGGACGCGGGAGAACGTGAACTCGTTGGCGGGCCTCGTGCGCACCGCACCCGTGACCTGCAGCTCGTCCTGGGAGTAGGACGCGATCTCGATGCTCTTCGACCCGCAGCGGTACTTCTTGTTCGGCACCAGCTCCCAGAAGACCCGGTAGGGCGTGCCGGCGCTGCGGTCCTTCTCCCAGACCCGGACCCGCGCCTCCCAGCGACCGAGCTTCGCCTTCTGGGAGGTCGGCGTGGCGGTGACCGTGCCGGAGCCCGGGTAGGCCATCAGGGTGAGCATGCCGTTGCGGGTGACCACGTCACCGCCGGCGCTGGTCGCCCAGTCGCCACGGAGCGGGTTGACCTCGAACTCGTCCTTCCAGGCCTCGACGCCCCACCGGAAGACCTTGGCGGCGTTGGTCGGGTAGGTGTAGACGGGCGTCGGCGGGTAGGTGTCGGCCTGGGCCGGTGCCGGGGCGGCGTTCGTGGAGGACGACGCGCCCGCCAGGCCGAGGAGGCCGAGCAGGACGAGCGCCACGACCGAGCGGCGGACGTGCGAGGACATGGTTCGACGGTAGGTACGCCGAACCGATCCCGGACCAGTTCCGCCAATCCCGGGACAGGGCGGGGGCGTGCTTGTTAACGGGCCTCTCGGCGCTCCGTCAGCACGGGTCCTTGTAGACGCCCTTCTTCATCGGCGGCGCCTTGATCGACTTGGCGTTGGGCCGGGACAGGTCGTAGTGGCGCACCCAGTCCATCTGCATCCAGGTGGTGCGGTGCTTCTCGCCCTTGGCGCCCTGGAGGCGGAAGCGGGGCCGGTACTCGAACCCGCGCAGCGCGTCGTCGCGACGCTCGGTGTGGATCACCTTGGTGTCGACGAACCACGTGATGTGGTCCTTGGTGATCTCGATGGCATAGGTGTGGAACCAGCCCTGGTGCAACGCCATCCGCTTGCTGTAGCTGTACTGCGTCTTCTTCGGGACCCGGACCGCACCGGTCACCCGGCGGTCCTGGCTCCGGTAGGACGCCAGCACGATGTTCTTGGCACCGCACTGGAAGTCCT
This sequence comes from Nocardioides sp., assembly GCF_016462705.1. Classification (GTDB taxonomy): domain Bacteria; phylum Actinomycetota; class Actinomycetes; order Propionibacteriales; family Nocardioidaceae; genus Nocardioides. The sequence continues at coordinate 9,055 of NZ_JAEMSS010000153.1, forward strand.
TGGTCGGGATGAGCTCCCAGTAGGCGCGGTAGCGGCGGCCGTTGTGGTTGGTCTCCCGGATCCGGACCCGGGCCTCCCAGCGGCCGTAGCGCGCCTTGACGCTGTTCGCCGACGCGGTGACCCGGTCGTTCTTGCCGGTCGCGATGACCGTGAGCATTCCGCTCTGCGTCTTGACCCGACCCTCCTTGCTCTGGACCCAGTCCTTGCGCAGGCCACCGATCTCGAACTCGTCGCCCCACTTCGGGACGCCCCACCTGAACACGGTGCCGGCGTTGGTGGGGTAGACGACGGTCTGGTTGGGCGCGGGGATGTGATCCAGGCGTACGCCGGCGCCCGCCGCGGGGGCCGCGTTGGACGAGCCACCGGCGGAGGCCGCGAACAGGGCCGAGGCGACCAGGGACACGGCGGCGAGGAGGACCACAGGACGGCGGAACGCGTGAGGCATGCCCGCCACCAAAGCATGAGACGGCTGTCCAGGGCCAGTTCGCGGCGGTTCCGGGTACCCGTCACAGGTGGCTAGGTTGACGAGCATGCAGCGCACGCACCGTCCGAAGGTCCTGGCCATCGTGCTCGCCGGCGGTGAGGGCAAACGGCTGATGCCGCTGACCGCGGACCGGGCGAAGCCGGGAGTCCCGTTCGCGGGGATCTACCGGCTGATCGACTTCGCGCTCTCCAACGTCGTCAACAGCGGCTACCTGCAGGTCGTGGTGCTGACGCAGTACAAGTCGCACAGCCTCGACCGGCACGTCAGCCAGACCTGGCGGATGTCGTCGATGCTGGGCAACTACGTGTCCTCGGTGCCGGCCCAGCAGCGGGTGGGCAAGCACTGGTACATGGGCAGCGCGGACGCGATCTTCCAGTCGCTCAACCTGCTCCGCGACGAGCAGCCCGACATCGTGGTCGTGGGGGGGG
>NZ_JAEMSS010000301.1 GCF_016462705.1 Nocardioides sp.
GGCTGGGCGTGGTGCCCGCGCGCGTAGCCGATCGAGTCTCGCCGTCAAGGACGCTTCGCGCCGCTGCGCGGTCGGCTTCGCCGATCCTTGACTGCGAGCCTGTCTCGATCGGCTGGCGGCGCGCTTGGCGGCAGGGCTCCGCCCCGCCGCCCGCATGCGCGGGCACCACCACCGAATGCGTGTGGTGGGCCGGTCGGCGCTTGGCGTGCGGATCCCATGCACCTGGTGGGTGCAGATCGCACGCTAGTGGGACTCGCAGGGGTGGCCGGGATCGGCTCGCGACACGGTTCGCGTCGACCGCGTCGGGGCTGAGCGTCGAGCCGTGGCGCGTCGGACGAACTGTGTCGCGAACCCGGGTGGCGGCCGCGCATGCGGCGGCGCGGGCGGAGCCCGCGTCGTTGAGCGCGCCGCCTACCAGCCCGACAGAGGCTCGCGGTCAAGGATCGACGAAGTCGACCGCGCAGCGGCGGAGCGGAGCGACGTCCTTGACGGCGAGCGTCGGGCTGGTACGCGCGCGGCCGCCACGCCCGTCCCACGAACGCGTCAGGCGCATCGGGTGGTGAGGTCCCCAGGTGCTCCTCAGCCCGAGGACTCGCCTTCGTCGTGGGGCCGGCGGACCAGGTCGAGCTCGAGCCGCAGTAGCCCGACCTCCTCCGCGAGCACCCGGGTCTTCTCCTCGAGCCGGCCGAGCTCGTAGCTGTGCTGCAGCGTGAGCACGAGGAGGAAGAGCGACGCGAGGAAGAACAGCAGGTTGACCGGCAGCTCGACGCCGACGAGGTCGGCCAGGCCGGTCAGGAGGCCGGGGAAGATCGTGATGGCCAGGACGCCGAGGGCGACGGAGAACCAGAGGACGGCGTACTTCTCGCGGAGCCGTTGCCGACGGAGCAGCTCGAAGAGTGCGACGAGGACGACGGCCGAGCCGATGACGCCCAGGGTGACGGTCGAGCTCATGCTCGCTCCTCGGGGATGGTGGGCACGTCGGGCCAGCGGCGGACGAGGGCCAGGGCCAGGGCGACGACGGCCCGGGACAGGTAGAGCGCCGCGCGGAACGGCGTCTGGCTGGCCTGGCCGCCCTGACGCACGCGCATCTGGACGGGCGCCTGGGTGACCGTGCACCCCGCGCGGATGGCGATGACCATGGACTCGACCGTGTCGCCGAGGTACTCCGCCGGGTAGTGCGCCGCGAACACGCCGATCGCCCGTCGGTTGGCGACCCGGAACCCGCTGGTCACGTCCGTGAGCCGGGTCCGGGCCATCCGGCTCAGGGTGCCGGCGAGCATCTTCATCGCGAGGCGGCGCAGCAGCGAGACCTTGTAGGGGTCGCCCTCGCCGGCGAACCGGGCGCCGATGACCAGGTCGGCGCCCCCGGTGCCGTCCACCCGGAGCTGGGCCAGCAGGGTCGGGAGGTAGGCCGGGTCGTGCTGTCCGTCCGCGTCGATCTGCACGGCGACGTCGTAGTCGCCGCGGATCGCGTAGCGGTAGCCGGCGCGCATCGCGCCACCCACGCCCAGGTTGTAGGGGAGACGGCAGACCAGGGCGCCGGCGGCGGCCGCCACGGAGGCGGTCCGGTCCGAGGAGCCGTCGTCCACGACGAGCAGGTCGGCGTCCGGGGTGGTGCGCCGGACCTCGGCGACCGTCGCGGCGACGGAGTCCTGCTCGTTCCAGGCCGGGATGATGACGAGCACTCTGGGCTGCGGAGTGCGGGGGCCTGGCGGCATTCGCGCAGCATAACGACGCACGTAGGCTCGCCGTCGGGCCGAGGGCGACGTGTCCTGGGTCATGGTGACGCGTAGTGACCCGCCGGTAACATCGCTGGGTACGCCGCACGCCCTCCGACCACACGACTGGAGCACGACAGCATGGGTCGCCTCTGCGAGACCGACGGGCTCACCGAAGACCAGACCGAGATCCTCAAGGCGGTCCGCACCTTCGTGAACGAGAAGATCATCCCCGTCGCCCAGGAGCTCGAGCACGCCGACGAGTACCCGACCGAGATCGTCGAGGGCCTCAAGGAGCTCGGCCTCTTCGGCCTGATGATCCCCGAGGAGTACGGCGGGCTGGGGGAGTCGCTGCTGACCTACGCCCTGGTGGTCGAGGAGATCGCCCGGGGCTGGATGAGCGTCTCGGGCATCATCAACACGCACTTCATCGTGGCGTGGATGCTGCTGCAGCACGGGACCGACGAGCAGAAGCAGCACTACCTGCCCAAGATGGCCGAGGGCGAGATCCGCGGCGCCTTCTCGATGTCCGAGCCGGGGTGCGGCTCGGACGTGGCGGCGATCAAGACCAAGGCCGTGCGCGACGGTGACGACTACGTGATCGACGGCCAGAAGATGTGGCTGACCAACGGCGGCTCGGCCAACCTGGTGGCGGTGCTGGTGAAGACCGACGAGGGCTCCGACTCCGTCTACAAGAACATGACGACGTTCCTGGTCGACAAGGAGGCCGGGTTCGGCGAGACCGCTCAGGGCGTCACCATCCCCGGCAAGATCGACAAGATGGGCTACAAGGGCGTCGACACCACCGAGATGATCTTCGAAGGTCACCGGATCGGGGCCGACAAGATCCTCGGCGGCGAGCCCGGCAAGGGCTTCTACCAGATGATGGACGGCGTCGAGGTCGGCCGCGTCAACGTCGCCGCCCG
>NZ_JAEMSS010000154.1 GCF_016462705.1 Nocardioides sp.
TCGTCGAGTCCTCCATCGGCCACATCCGCGACCTCCCGCAGAGCGCCGCCGAGACACCGGCCAAGATCAAGGACAAGCCCTGGGGACGGCTCGCGGTCGACGTCGACCACGACTTCGAGCCCTACTACGTGGTGCCGCGGGACAAGAAGCAGCACATCGCCAAGCTCAAGACGCTGCTCAAGGACGCCGACGAGCTCTACCTCGCCACCGACGAGGACCGCGAGGGGGAGGCGATCGCCTGGCACCTGCTGGACGAGCTGAAGCCCAAGGACGGCGTCCCGGTCAAGCGGATGGTCTTCCACGAGATCACCAAGCAGGCCATCCTCGACGCCGCCGAGCACCCGCGTGACCTGGACATGGACCTCGTCGAGGCCCAGGAGGCCCGGCGCATCCTCGACCGGCTCTACGGCTACGAGGTCAGCCCGGTCCTGTGGAAGAAGGTCATGTCCGGCCTGTCCGCGGGCCGGGTCCAGTCCGTCGCCACCCGCCTCGTGGTCGACCGCGAGCGCGACCGGATGGCCTTCCGGGTCGCGTCCTACTGGGACCTCGAGGGCACCTTCGACGCGGGCGCCACCAAGGAGCCCCGGATGTTCCCGGGCAAGCTGCACGCCATCGACGACGTCCGGGTCGCCAGCGGGTCCGACTTCGGCGACGACGGCGTGCTCAAGGACAAGAAGGGCGGCCGGGTCCACCTCGACCGCACCGCGGCCGAGGCCCTGGTCCAGGCGCTCAGCGACACGACGTTCGAGGTCCGCTCCGTCGAGGCGAAGCCCTACCGGCGCCAGCCCTACGCGCCGTTCCGCACCACCACGCTCCAGCAGGAGGCCAGCCGCAAGCTCGGCATGTCCGCCTCGGTGACCATGTCGGTGGCGCAGCGTCTCTACGAGAACGGCTTCATCACCTACATGCGCACCGACTCGACCACGCTGTCGGACGGCGCCGTCCAGTCCGCCCGGTCGCAGGTCCGCGACCTCTACGGCGCCGAGTACCTGCCGGACGCACCGCGCACCTACGCCAGCAAGGTCAAGAACGCCCAGGAGGCCCACGAGGCGATCCGGCCCTCCGGCGAGACGTTCCAGACCCCCGCGCAGACCGGCCTGACCGGCGAGCAGTTCCGCCTCTACGAGCTCATCTGGATGCGGACGGTCGCGTCGCAGATGAAGGACGCCGTCGGCCAGTCGGTCTCGGTCCGGATCGGCGGGGCCGCCGCCGACGGCCGCGACGTGGTGTTCTCGGCCTCCGGGCGCGTGATCACCTTCCACGGGTTCCTCAAGGCGTACGTCGAGGGCACCGAAGGCGGCAAGCGCAGCGACGACGACCAGGTCCCGCTGCCCGAGCTCGCCGAGGGCGACGCCGTCTCCGCGGCGACGCTGACCGCCAACGGCCACGAGACGAAGCCGCCGGCCCGCTACACCGAGGCCACCCTGATCAAGGAGCTCGAGGACCGCGAGATCGGCCGCCCGTCGACGTACGCGTCGATCATCGGCACGATCATCAACCGGGGCTACGTCTACAAGAAGGGCACGGCGCTGGTCCCGGCCTGGATCGCGTTCTCGACGATCCGGCTGCTCGAGGAGCACTTCCCGCGCCAGATCTCCTACGAGTTCACCGCCGGCATGGAGGACGTCCTCGACGAGATCGCCGCCGGCCGCAAGGACCGGGTCACCGAGCTCGCCGAGTTCTACTACGGCTCCGAGCGGGTCCAGGGGCTCCACGACCTGATCACCAACCTCGGCGAGATCGACGCGCGCGAGCTGGCGACGTTCCCGATCGGCGACCCCGCGCTGGGCATCAACCTCCGGGTCGGTCGCTACGGGCCCTACCTGGAGGGCCCGGACCCCGACGACCCGGAGGGCAACCCGACCGGCAGGCGCGCCAACGTCCCCGACGACCTGCCGCCGGACGAGCTGACGATGGAGAAGGCGAAGGAGCTGTTCGCCAACCCCGCCGGCGAGGAGATCCAGCTCGGCGTCCACCCCGAGACCGGCCTGGAGGTGGTGGCCAAGAACGGCCGCTACGGGCCCTACGTCACCGAGGTGCTGCCGGAGGACGCGAAGAAGAACGACAAGCCGCGCACCGGGTCGCTGTTCAAGTCGATGAGCCTCGACACGATCACCCTCGACGACGCCGTCAAGCTCCTCTCGCTGCCACGCGTGGTCGGCACCGACCCGGAGTCCGGTGAGGAGATCACCGCGCAGAACGGGCGGTACGGGCCCTACCTCAAGAAGGGCACCGACTCCCGGTCGCTCACCTCCGAGGACCAGCTGCTCACGATCGGTCTCGACGAGGCGCTGCGGATCTACGCCCAGCCCAAGCAGCGCGGCCGGGCCGCCGCCGCCCCGCCGCTCAAGGAGCTCGGCCCCGACCCGGTCTCCGGCCAGCCCGTGGTGGTGAAGTCGGGCCGGTTCGGCGAGTACGTCACCGACGGCGAGTACAACGCGACCCTGCGCAAGGACGACACCGTCGAGTCGATCACGATCGAGCGCGCGGCCGAGCTGCTGGCCGACCGCCGCGAGCGCGGGCCGGCCAAGAAGACCGCGAAGAAGACGGCGAAGAAGGCCGCCAAGAAGACGGCCAAGAAGACCACCAAGAAGGCTGCGAAGAAGACGGCCAAGAAGTCGTGAGCTGAGTAGTCGGCTCCATCGACGCGGGTCCTGGGCCCACCCACCCTGGGGACGTGGACGCCGACCCTCCTCCCCCGAGCACGGCAGCCCGCGCGGCGCGAGTCGTGGCACTGCTCGTCGTGACGCTGGCGGCGTGCGCGGTCACCTACGTGGTGGGCTTCCTGACCCTTGCCGAGGAGTGCGGCCTGCTCGGGCCTCCACCGGCCTCGGCCTCTCCGCAAGGCGGTGCGTGCGGCGACCGAGGGGGCGTCTGGGCGGCACTGCCCTGGGTCGTCGGCCTGCTCGGCTTCGTCGTCCCCCCGTCCGTCACCTGGTGGGTGTGGAGGAGCGCGGACGCCTCGCTGGCGGTACTCACTGCCTTCCTGTCCCTGTGGGGACGGGGCTGGGCGTCTCGATCGCCCTCAGTGCGCCGCCCGACGACTGCTCGGTCGAGCAGCGCCGGGAGCTGTCGCGGTGGCAGTGCCACAACCAGGACCAGGACTCGTCCGAGCGGTGACCGACGGTCGCGTCACCAGGTCCAGCTGAACCCGACCAGGCCCGCCCGGACCGCCGTCCACCTGGCCGAGACCCGGTGCCGCTCGTCCAGGTCGACCAGCACGGAGGACACGGGCTGCGGGTCGGTGACCGTCGCCCAGGTGCTGAGGTGCACGGCGGCGGGGAGCCGGGTGGGCTCGAAGGAGACCGCCATCTCGAGCTCGACCTCGTGCGGCAGGGCCGCGCGGCGCAGCACGGGCGCGGGCGCCTCGCGATAGTCGAAGGTCGTCACGTAGGTGAGGTCGCACGACTCGCCGGCACGGAGTGGCGTGTCGAGGGTGAGGACCACCGCCCAGATGCCCTCCGACACCTGTCTCGGCGCGTCGGCGGTGCCTCCCGAGGACACCTCCACGGTGACCGCGTCGGCGTCGAAGAGGTAGAGGCAGGCGGTCACGTCGTCGGCGAGCGCCCGCACGGTCTGGGTCGTCCGGTGGTACGCCGGCAGGCCGTCGGCGCCCAGCACGTGCTCGTCACGGGTCCGGTCCACGGCGTACGTGCTGCGGTCGGGCAGCCCCTCCAGCCGGATCTCGCCCGGGACGAACATGGGGGTGGAGTCGCTCTCGAGGATGTGCCGTAGCCGGTCGCGCTCGCCGACGTCGAACGCGAAGGCGTCCATGAACACCTCGAGGTCGAGGTGCGTGAGGAGCGCTCCGCTGAGGCGGCTGCGCACCCAGTCGCGCCGGGCCCGCGGCCAGTCGCCCTCCTCGAACTCGCTGAGCACGCCCCGGTCGACCAGGTAGGCCGCGACCACCTTGGCGACGGCCGCCTGGTTGAGGTCCCGGCCCCGGTAGGCGACACCGCGGCGCTCCCACATCGCCCGGTAGGGCCGGGCCGGGTCGGCCAGGAGACGACACAGGGCACGCCCCGCCTCGACCCCCGTCATCCACCCAGTGTCACCGAAGAGTCGACCGGACGTGACCGGGTCGACATGTTTCGACATCTGGTTGCCTACGGTCGCCGCAGCGACCACTCCACGAGAGCGGCACATCGATCGGGGCCCGGCAACGGGCCAAGGGCCTGGGGGACCTTTCTCGTGGGGTGGTCCGCTATATGTTCACCGAGATGGACTTCACCGGGACCTACCTGCCACAGGGGCTCTTCGTCTGCTTCGAGGGCGGCGAGGGCTCCGGCAAGTCCACCCAGTCCCGCCTCCTCGCCGAGCGGCTTGAGTCGCTGGGCCACGTGGTGCGGCTGACCTTCGAGCCGGGAGACACCCGAGTCGGGGCGGAGCTGCGCAGGATCGTGCTGTCCCCCGAGACCGGGCAGCTGTCCGACCGCACCGAGGTGCTGCTCTACGCCGCCGACAAGGCCGAGCACGTCGACACCGTCGTCGTCCCAGCCCTGGAGCGGGGCGAGGTCGTCATCACCGACCGCTACGTCGACACGACGCTGGCCTACCAGGGGGCCGGACGTGGTCTCGCCATCGGTGAGGTGGAGGAGGTCGCCCGGTGGGCGACCGGCGACCTCCGGCCGCACCTCACGGTCGTCCTCGACGTCGACCCCCGCGACGGACTGGGCCGGTTCGAGGGTCGGGACCGGATCGAGGCCGAGTCGCTGGACTTCCACCAACGGGCCCGGCAGTCGTTCCTCGACCTCGCGGCGGCCGACCCCGACCACTACCTGGTGCTCGACGCCCGGGCGGACCGCGACGAGCTCGCGGCCCGGATCCTCGAGCGGGTGACCCCGTTGCTCGCCCGGGCCACGGCCGCCGCGGAGGCCCGCGGATGACCGTCTGGGAGGACCTCGTCGGTCAGCACCGCACCGTCGAGACGCTGCGCACCGCCGCGGGCGGGCACGGGATGACCCATGCCTGGCTGTTCACCGGGCCGCCCGGATCGGGTCGCTCCAACGCGGCCATCGCGTTCGCGGCCGCGCTCGAGTGCGAGCAGGAGGACCCGGACGCCAAGGGGTGTGGCACCTGCCCCCAGTGCCACACCGTGCTGGCCGGCTCGCACGCCGACGTCACCCTGGTCCGCACCGCGAAGCTGTCGCTGGGCGTGGCCGAGGTCCGCGACCTGGTGCGGCGGGCAGCGATGCGACCTGTCGGCCTCGGCTGGCAGATCATCATCGTCGAGGACGCCGACCGGCTCACCGAGCAGGCCTGCAACGCCCTGCTCAAGGCCATCGAGGAGCCGACACCGCACACCGTGTGGATGCTGTGCACGCCCACGATCGAGGACGTCCTCCCCACGATCCGCTCGCGCTGCCGGCTGGTCACGCTGACCACGCCGACGACCCAGGACGTCGCGGCGTTCCTGGTGCGCGCCGACGGCGTCGATCCCGGGCTCGCGGCGTACGCCGCCCGGGCGAGCCAGGGACACATCGGGCGGGCCCGGGCGCTGGCCCGCGACGAGGGCACGCGCAACCGCCGTCGCGAGATCGTCGGCTACCCCGCCAGGCTGACCAGCCTCGGTGCCTGCATGACCGCCGCCGCCAACCTGGCCGACGTGGCCAAGGAGGAGGCGGAGCTGATGACCGGTGAGCTCGACGCCCGGGAGAAGGCGGACCTCGACACGGCCTACGGCGTGGTCGAGCGCGGGCGCCGACCCCGGGAGTACGGTCCGGCCCTCTCCGAGCTCGAGAAGGGCCAGAAGACCCGGGCCAAGCGCCGGGTGCTCGACGTCGTCGACCGCGGCCTGATGGACCTCGTCTCGGTCTACCGCGACGCGATCGCGATCGGCATGGGCGTCCCGGGCACGCTGGTCAACGAGGAGATCCGCGGCGACGTCGAGCAGGTCGCCCGCACGTCCACCCCTGAGCTCAACCTGCGCCGGATCGGGTGGATCTTCGACGCGCGCGAGCAGATGCTCGAGTTCAACGTCCCGGTCCCGCTCGCCCTCGAGTCGATGATGGTCGCGCTCAAGGTGCCGGGGTGAGATGGATCGACCCGCCATGATGTGCGGGTGAAGGACTCGACGACGCGCGCGGTGGCCATCCTGATCGTGATCGCGCTGCTGCTCGCCGGGGCCGGCCTGGCGATCTCGGCCCTGTCGGACGACTCGACCGACGGCACCGACCCCGGGTCGGCGCCGACCACGCCCGCCGGGCCGACGGTCGAGCCGACCCCGGACCCGGGATCGTCGGACCCGCCGGCGCCCGACCTGGCGCCGTTCTACTCCCAGCAGCTGGACTGGGAGGAGTGCCGTGACGGCTTCGAGTGCAGCCGGCTGACCGTGCCCGTCGACTACGCGGCGCCCGGTGGGGCGACCATCCAGCTCGAGGTCCTCCGCGACTCCGCCGACGACCCCTCCTCGCGGGTCGGCTCGCTCGTCGTCAACCCCGGCGGACCGGGCGCACCCGGGACGTCGTACGCCGAGCAGGCGAGCCAGGTCTTCCGCTCGGCGCTCACCGACAGCTTCGACGTCGTCGGGTTCGACCCGCGCGGCACCGGCGCGTCCGCACCGGTGGACTGTCTCTCCGACGAGGGGATGGACGAGTTCCTCAGGGCCGACCCGGTCCCGGACGACGCCGAGGAGATCGGCGACGTGGTCGAGGGGCTCGACGAGTTCTGGGCCGGGTGCGTCGCCAACACCGACGGCGGCGCCGACGGCATCGTCGCCCACGTCACCACCGTCGAGGCCGCGCGCGACATGGACGTGCTGCGGGCCGCCCTGGGCGAGGACACCCTCAGCTACTTCGGCGCCTCCTACGGCACCAAGCTCGGCGCCACCTACGCCGACCTGTTCCCGGACAAGGTCGGGCGGCTCGTCCTCGACGGCGCGGTCGACGTCTCCCTCGACTCGGTCTCGCTCAGCCTCGGCCAGGCCGCGGGCTTCGAGCGGGCGCTGACGGCGTACGTCGACAACTGCGTGGAGGAGGGCGACTGCTTCCTCGGCGACAGCACCCAGGAGGGGCTGGACACGATCGCCGGTGTCCTGGCCGACCTCGACGAGAACCCCATCCCCACGCTGGACGAGCGCGAGCTCACCGTCGGGACCGGCTTCCTCGGTGTCATCACCCCGCTGTACAACCGCGACTACTGGTACCTGCTGGACCAGGGACTCGAGACCGCGCTGGAGGGTGACGGCACGACGCTGCAGCTCCTCGCGGACGCCTACGCCTCGCGCAACCGGGACGGCTCCTACGCCGACAACTCGACCGAGGCGATCTACGCGATCAACTGCCTCGACGACCCGTTCGCGGTCACCCCCGACGAGGTCCCTGACTACGTCCCGCAGTTCCTGGAGGCCTCACCGACCCTGGGCGAGGTGTTCGCCTGGGGCCTGATCGGCTGCGACGGCATCCGGGTGGAGTCCTCCGAGCCGGACCGGGAGATCAAGGCGGCCGGCGCCGCTCCCATCGTGGTGGTCGGCACGACCCGCGACCCCGCGACGCCCTACGAGTGGGCGGTCGCGCTGGCCGACCAGCTCGAGTCGGGCGTGCTGGTCAGCCGCGACGGGGATGGTCACACGGGCTACAACTCCGGCAACGACTGCGTGGACGCGGCGCTCGAGGACTACCTCGTCGACGGGACGGTTCCCGAGGACGGCTTGGAGTGCTAGCGCCCGAGAGCCAGACGCCCTAGCCCGGCGACCGATCCGCGCAGCACGTTGCCCCATCCGAACGCGTCGTCCCAGAGGATGATCCGGCTGTCCTCGACCCGGAACGTGCCGCGCACCCAGAACGACGTCCGGTAGCGCTTGAACGTGATGGTGTCGGTCCGGTCGGTGAGCACCACGTCGCCGGTCGCGGCGGCGTGGTGGACCTCGATGACCACCCCGACACCGCGTCGTTCGAGGTCGAGCAGGGCGCCGCCGACCTTGCGCCCGCGCAGCGTCGGCAGCCCGGTGTTGCGCCACTCGACGTCGGGATGGAGCAGCTCGACCGCGGCCGCCGTGTCGGGCACGGCCAGCAGGTTGAGGAAGTCCCGGACCAGGATCTCGGCGTCGCTCACGCGGCCCGACGCTAGTCCTCACATCGGCGTGGCGATGGACTGGATCCGCTTGGTGGCGAGCTCGATCATCAGCTGCGCGGCCGGGGAGAGCGTCGCTCCGGCGCGGTGGACGACCGCGAACATGTCGTAGAGCTTGGGCTTCATCGACACCCAGCCGGCGTTGGGCGCCAGCCGGGGCAGCAGCTGGACGGCGGCGCCGCGCGGGATCACCGAGTCGGCCAGGCCGAGACCGACCAGCTCGACGGCGATCTCGACGTCCTCGACCTCGATCCGGGTGGCCGGGTTGACTCCGGTCTCGTGCAGCATCTGGCGCAGCAGGGTGCGTACCGAGTCGGTCGACCGCCAGGTGGTCTCCGGCATCACCAGGGAGGCCTGGGCCAGCTTCTTGGCCGTGATGGGCGAGGACAGGGTCTCGGGGTCGGCGCTGATGTAGACGATCTCGTCCCGGGCCACCGGCGTGACCTGCATGCCCTCGCTCTCCACCGAGGGCATCGCGATCATCGCCGCCTCGAGCCGTCCCCGGCGCAGGTCCTCCGCCACCTCGCTGGAGTTCTGCCCCACCAGCTCCACGCGTACGCCGGGGTGCCGGGCGAGCACGTCCGCGACCAGCCCGGCACCGGCGTACAGCCGCGCGACGCCGAACATGCCGAACCGGATGGTGCCGGTCTCGAACCGCTTGACCCGCTGGGCTGCCAGGCGCGTCTCCTCGGCGGCGGCCAGCGTGCGCTCGGCGTGCGGCCGGAGGGTGTCGGCGACCGTGGTGGGGACGACCCCGCGCCCCACGCGCCGGAAGAGCGTGACGCCCAGCGTCCGCTCGAGACCGCGGATCTGCTCGGACACCGACGGCTGCGCGTAGCCGAGCTCCTCGGCGGCCCGGGTGAGCGACCCCTGCTCGTAGACGGCCAGGAAGACGGTCAGCTGGTGCAGAGAGAGCATGCTCCCGAATCTATAGGCTCAGCCTTGAGATCGCATCGGAAAGCGAGGCTACCCCTATGTCTGTGTGCGCGTCAGACTGGAGTGGTCGCCCCGAGCCGGAACCACGTCCGGCCCCGACATCCCGACGAGGAGGACCCATGTTCGACCACACCTGCACCGCGTGCGAGCGCCGGCAGCTGATCTTCCCGAGCCAGGTCACCTCGCTCGTGAACACCGAGCACGGCATCATCGTCGCGTTCACCTGCTGGTGCGGCGCCGACCAGACGATGCTCACCGGCAAGGCCGTCAGCCGGCCCGTCGTGGAGACCGTCGCGGCCTGAAGCTGCCGGTTCACCCGAGGGTCAGAACCATCCCCAGGCCGTCCACGGAGCGGTCGCAGCCGCCCAGGGCCACCGAGCCCCGGCGCGCCTCGGGACAGACCATCACCATCGAGCGGAAGCCGGCGGTCCCCCCCGTTGTGGAACCAGCCCTCCGGTCCACCTCGCCCCGGCGTGCGGATCCAGCCCAGGCCGTGGGGCCCTCCGCTCGCCGCGAGGTGCGGTGACATGGCCAGCCTGATCGCCGCGCCCAGCTCGTCCTCCGGTGGGGAGAGGTGGGCCCGGACGAAGACCTGCATGTCGTCCAGGGTCGACCACAGCGCGCCCGCGCCAGCCATCGCGTCGAACCGCCACGCGGTCCGGTGGGCCTTGCCTCGCCGGGTGTGGCCGGTGGCCGAGCGGGCGACCTGGTCCGCGGAGCGGTCCACGACGGTGTCGCCCAGGCCGAGCGGCGCGGTCACTTCGGTGGCGACCAGCCGCCCGTACGACGTCCCGCGATGGTGCGCCAGGGCGTGGCCGAGCAGCCCCGCCCCCAGGTTCGAGTAGCGC
>NZ_JAEMSS010000155.1 GCF_016462705.1 Nocardioides sp.
TTCAGCCGGCGGGGGCGGCGGTGTCGGCATGGTCTGGGTGTCGTTCACGTTGTCGATCGTGGTCGCCCCGACTGTGATGTTCCTGAGACACCGCTGGGGGATCGCTAAGGTTCGCAGATGACCCGGACCCTCGTGACCGCAGCGACGACGCTGACCGTGCTCCTCCTCACCGGTCTCGCACCGGCCCACGCCGTCATCCGGAACGGCGGTCCCGGCGACGACCGGATCGACGGCACGGCGCAGCGCGACATCCTGCGCGGCAAGCAGGGCGACGACCGCCTGTTCGGGTACGCCGGCAACGACAACCTCATCGGCGGCGTGGGCAACGACAAGGTCAAGGGCGGCCCCGGTGCCGACGACCTGGTCGGTCAGTCGGGCAACGACCGCATCTCGACCGGGTTCGACAACGTCGACGACATCGTCAGCGCCGGCCCCGGCGACGACGTGGTCTTCCTGCGCGGCGGCGACGAGGTCTTCGCGGTGGAGGGCAACGACAAGATCGTCGTCGCCTACCCGGCCGACGACCTCTACGTCGACTGCGGGAGCGGCGAGGACCAGGTCGTGCTCAACGAGGCGCCGTCCGACGAGGCCTACTTCATCGACTGCGAGACCGTCGAGGTGGTGTCCGCGGGCTAGCCCGCGAGGAGACGTCCTCGACGCTCAGCGTCAGCTTCTTGAGCAGGGCGGCGAGCTCGGCGCGCTCCGCGGGCGTCAGCACCCCGACCACCCGCTGCTCCTCGCTGCCGCGCAGCTCGATGGCCGCCCGCCAGATCGCGACACCGGCCTCGGTCACCTCGATGTCCACCCGCCGGCGGTCCTCGAGCGAGGCCCGGCGCCGCACCCAGCCGGCCTGCTCCATCGACTCCAGGCGCCCCGACATGCCGGCGTTGCTGATCCCGAGGTCGGCGGCCAGGGCGGACGGCGTGGCGTGCCCGGGCGTGTCCCGGATCATCAGCAGGTGCAGGGTCTCGTACTCGTGGTCCTGGAGGCCGACCTCGGCGAGGGCCACCGCCGTCATCGCCCGGAAGTGCTTCATCAACCGGCCCATCCGCACGACGACCGCCTCGATGTCGTCGTCGAACTCGATGCCGAGCCAGTGGTCCCGCCAGCGCGCCACGTGGCGGTCCGCCCAGTCGTCCGGCATGTGCCGGAGCATAGTCGATAGTTCGTTGACGAATAGTTCGCCAGCGAAGTAATCTCGGGTCCATGACCGAGGTGGAGACGCGAGGTCGTCTGGGCCCGCTCCGGCACCGGGAGTTCCGGCTGCTCGTCGCCGGCACGACGACGAGCTCCTTCGGTGGGGCCGTCACCCCGGTGGCCCTGGCGTTCGCCGTGCTCGACCTCGGCGGCTCGGCCTCCGACCTGGGCCTGGTCGTCGCAGCGTTCGCGACCGCCGAGGTCGTCACCGTGCTGTTCGGCGGCGTGCTGGGCGACCGGGTCGCCCGCCGGCTGATGATGCAGGGCTCCGCGGCCGCCTGCGCCGTCGTGCAGGCGGCGGTGGCGACGCTGCTCGTCACCGGCAACGCCACCATCCCGATCCTGGCCGGCGGTGGCGTGCTGATCGGCTGCCTGCTCGCGCTCAGCGGTCCGTCGTCCTCGGCCATGACCCGGCTGACGGTGCCGCCCGACGAGCTCGGCACCGCGGTCGCGTTGCGACGGGTGCTGCAGAACGGCGCACAGATCCTCGGCTTCGCGACGGGCGGGCTGCTCGTCGCCGGGGTCGGGTCCGGCTGGGCGATCGCCGTCGACGCGGCGACGTTCGTGGTGGCGGCGGCCTGCTTCGCCCTGCTCCGGGTGCCGCACGTCCGTCCCGAGGGCGCCCGGCAGACCCTGCTCGCCGACCTGGGCGACGGCCTGCGCGAGGTGCTGCGGCACACCTGGCTGTGGCTGCTCATCGGCCAGGCGCTGCTTTACCACCTGTTCTACGGCGGGGCGCAGGGCGTGCTCGGGCCGATCGTGGTCGAGGACTCCCTCGGCCGCAGCGCCTGGGGCTTCGCGCTCGCCGCACTGATGGCCGGGTTCCTGGTCGGTGGGTTGACCTGCCTGCGCTGGCAGCCGCGACACGGGCTGTTCGTGGGCACGGCGTTCCTGTCGCTCACGGCCGCGTTCCCGGTCGCGATGGCGTTGTCCGACCAGCTCTGGCTGGTCCTGCTCGGCGCGTTCCTGCACGGGTTCGGGCT
Source organism: Nocardioides sp. (assembly GCF_016462705.1). Classification (GTDB taxonomy): domain Bacteria; phylum Actinomycetota; class Actinomycetes; order Propionibacteriales; family Nocardioidaceae; genus Nocardioides. The sequence continues at coordinate 2,181 of NZ_JAEMSS010000155.1, forward strand.
CGAGATCTTCTCCGTCAACTGGGACCTGTCGATCCAGCAGAACGTCGCCGAGGACAAGCTCGCCCGCGTCTACTCGTTCGACCTGGTCGGCTCGTTCGTGGCCCGGCCGCTGGGGCTCGCGGTCACCGGCCCGGTCGCCCAGGCGGTGGGCTTCGACCGCTGGCTGCTGCTCGTCGCGGCGGTGATGGGCGGGTCCTCGCTGCTCGCCCTGCTCTCCCGAGACGTCCGCGCGCTCGTCCGCTCCGGCTGACCCACCCTTGTCCCGCGCTGTGGCCTCCGTCACGATGGCCGCCATGACCGCACCCACGCCCCAGTTCATGGACGACCGCCTGGCCCACTGGGCCGCCGAGAACCCGGACGGGGAGGCGATCACCTACGGGCCGCGGACGTTCACCTGGGCGCAGTGGGACGAGCGGGTACGCCGCGCCGCGGGCGGCCTGCAGGCGCTGGGCATCGGCCGCGGGGACATCGTCTCGTTCCTCGACAAGAACCACCCGGCCTGTGTCGAGATCTCGATGGCCGCCGGGTCCCTCGGGGCCGCCAACGCGATCGTCAACTGGCGCTCGTCCGGCGACGAGGTCGACTACGCGGTCAACGACTGCGGCGCCAAGGTGCTGTTCGTCGGCACCGAGCTGATGCCGACGGTGAACAAGATCCGCGAGCAGCTCACCAGCGTCGAGACCGTCATCGAGGTCACCCCCGACGGCGCCGACGGCGACGCCTACGAGGCGTGGCTCGCCTCGTCGACGCCCACCTCACGGCCGGAGGACGTGACCCCGGACGACGTCTGCCTGGTCATGTACTCCTCCGGCACGACCGGCCGTCCCAAGGGCGTCATGCTCAGCCACCACAACATGGTCACGCACACGATCAACGCCCACGACGGCTGGGAGTTCGCCCCCGGCGACAAGTCGATGGTCGCGATGCCGCTCTTCCACGTCGGCGGGTCGTCGTACGTCCTCTTCGGCATCCACGACGGCGTCCCCTCGGTCATGACCCGCGATCCCGACGGGGCCTCCCTGGCGGGCGCGATCCTGGCCGGCGCCAACCGCACCTTCCTGGTGCCGGCGGTCCTCGCCCAGGTGCTGCAGGCCGGGCCCGACGCGGTCAAGCTGTTCGGGGCGCTCAAGACCTACACCTACGGCGCAGCGCCGATGCCCCCGCCGCTGCTGCGCGCCGCGATGGAGGCGTGGCCCGACACGGACTTCATCCAGGTCTACGGCCTGACCGAGGTCGCCGGGGTCGCCACGCACCTGATGCCCGAGGAGCACCGCACCGCGGTCGCCGACGGTCACCCGGAGCGGCTCGTGTCGGCCGGCCGGCCCATCCCGGGCGTCGAGGTGCGGATCGTCGACCCGGAGTCCCTGGAGGACCTGCCGACGGGCGAACACGGCGAGATCTGGCTCAAGACCGAGCAGCTGATGAAGGGGTTCCTCGGCAAGCCCGAGGAGACCGCCAAGGTCATCACCGACGACGGCTGGTTCCGCACCGGGGACATGGGCAAGGTCGACGAGGACGGCTTCGTGTTCGTGCAGGACCGGCTCAAGGACATGATCATCAGCGGCGGCGAGAACATCTACTCGCCGGAGGTCGAGCGGGTCCTCGCCGAGCACCCGGCGGTCATGGAGTGCGCGGTCATCGGCGTCCCCGACGACACCTGGGGCGAGACGGTGAAGGCGGTCGTCGCCCTCAAGCCCGACACGTCCGCGACCGAGGCCGAGATCATCGACTACTGCCGCGAGCACCTCGCGCACTTCAAGTGCCCCACGTCGGTCGACATCCTCGACGCCCTGCCCCGGAACCCGACCGGCAAGATCCTCAAGAAGGACCTGCGGAAGCCCTACTGGGAAGGCCGCGACCGGGCGGTGAACTGAGCACCTTCCGGCGCGCGAGGTAGGTCCGGCGACCGAGGACCAGCCAGCAGAGCACCGCGAACGCCGACAGCAGTGCCGGGGTCCAGTGCTCCAGCAGCAGTGACGCGGCGGTCGCGCACCCGAAGGCGGTGAGGTTGGCCAGCACGTCGTAGACGGGGGCGACGAACGGCCGGTTGACGACGTGGGCGACCGCGATCAGCAGCCCGCAGGCGAAGGTGACGGACAGGAGGAAGCTCACCACCGGCCCCATTGTGGGCTCTCGCCCCGGTGCCCTAGCTGCCAGGGTCGATGGCGCGCTCCTCGCTGTCATGACCGGGGTCGAGGTGGGTGGCGGCGGAGACCCGCAGCGGCACGAAGTCTCCCGCGGTCTCCGCCGAGACCACGCGGGTCGTCAGGCAGACGTGGTCGCTGCCGTCGTCCAGCACGGCGATGCGTTCGAGCCTCATCCGGTTCGGGGCGGCCCGGAGCAGGGGTACGCCGTGCTCGTCCACGTCGACGTCCAGGCCCGCGAACTTGTCGGTCTCCTCGCCCGAGACGGTGCCGAACCGCTCCGCGAGGTCGAGGTCCTGGGTGGTCAGGAAGTGGACCGCGAAGTGCGCGGCGCGCAGGCTCACCCGGTAGGTGTGGTTGGCCTTGGACAGCCACACGCAGTAGTGCTGCGGGCTGATGCTCGACTGGGCGTGGAAGCCGATCAGGCAACCGGCCTGCTCACCCTCCGCGGAGGTGGTCACCACGATGAGAGGTGGGTCGGCCGAGGCCACCAGCGTGCCGAACGCGTCGTCGCTCATCAGCCTCTCCCTCCTCGGGTCCCGGCTCGCTCGTACCTCAGGAACAGGGTGTCCTCCTCGGCCATGGCGCTCTTGAGCTCGAAGGTCGCCGGCGGTGCACCAGGCGGGGTGACCGAGACGGGCAGCGGGTCGCCGCCCATCAGGGGGGAGATGGAGAGACACAGCTCGTCGACCCGGTCCGCCGCCACCAGCTGGCCCAGCCACGTCGGCCCGCCCTCGCAGAGGACCACCCGTCTGCCCAGGCTCGCCAACGCCTCCAGCGCCGCTGCCGGTTCGACGCGTTCGTCGCCGGCGACCAGCACCGTCGCCGCGTCCTCGGCCCGCGCCCGCAGCCGCGGGTCGGCCGACGCGCAGGTGATCACGCAGGTGCGGGCGTCCTCGCGGGCGTCGGTGAACGCCCGCGCGGTCCAGTCGAGGTCCAGCGAACGAGAGACCACCGCGAGGGGCGGCGTGGGCGGACGGCCCTGCTCGACGCGCTGCGCCTCGGCCGCCTCGTCGAGGCGTACCGGCCCGTAGCCCTCGCGACGCACGGTCTCCGCCCCCACCATCACCACGTCCGCGATCTGTCGCATCCGGCGGAACAGGGACTGGTCCGGCGCGGTCGACAGGGCACCGACCCGACCGCCGACGGCCGCGGTGCCGTCCAGCCCGGCGACCATGTGCGCGGTCACCCAGCACTCGTGGGGTGGCGTCGACCTGTCGACGGCCAGGTAGGGCGCCAACGCGTCGGGCACCGGTGCGCCGGGCTGCAGCTCATGCACCGCTTCACCCTAGAGCCGGGTCAGCCCGCCGCTCGGCCCACGCCTCGCGGCGCGCGTGGTCGTCCGCGGCCGCCCTGGGGCGGGGCCGACACGGGGGAGCCGCTCACTGGCGTAGAACCGGAACAGGCAGTACGCCGACACGGCGCACAGGAGATGCCAGATGCCGTGGCCCTGGTAGACCGAGCCGGGCCAGCACAGGGGGGAGCCGTCCTTGGCGGTGTTCCAGACCGCGAAGGCGAGGGCGAGCGCGCCGACCGCGGCCAGGATCCACCGCCGGTCGAGCGTGGAGTCCCCACGGCGCAGCAGCCGCCGCTCGAGGACCAGCGCGGCCAGCAGCAGCGCGCCGAAGGCCAGGTTGCCGGCGTGCATCACGACCGGCACCTCGCCGCCGGCCACCTCGACGAGCAGGCATGCGGCCACCGCCGCGGCGAACACCGCCGCCATGAAGCCCCGGCCGCGCCGCCACACCCGCATCGCGGCGTAGGAGACGGCGAAGCTCGCGACGAGGTACATGCTCAGCAGGTCGAGGTGCCCGCCCAGCGCCGACTCGGTGGCGTGCATCGCCATGCTGGCCGGGCCGAGCAGGACGACCAGGCAGGCGTACGCCGTCCCGACGGCCGGCAGCCGCCACGCCTCGCGGGCGATGGCCAGGCCGGCCACCACGAACCCGAGGTTGCTCAGCGTGTTGACCGGCTGGCGGACCCGGCCGGCGGCGGCCTCGCAGAACTCCGCGCCGCGGTCGACGTCGGCGCCCAGCCAGCCGAACCGGACCGCGAGCACGAGGGTCGTGAGCGAGACGACGGCGGTGGCCGCGGCCAGCGCGACCGGGCGCGGCGAGGTCATCCGCTAGTGGTGGGCATGCTGGGTGCGGATCTCGCGCCGGTGCTCGGCGAACACGACGGTCTCGACCACGAGGGCGGCGACCACGACTCCCGTGACGACCGCGAGCTGCCCGAGTGCGGGTACCCCCGAGAACGGAGCCCAGACGGCGAGCAGCAGCGCGGCCGCCCCGAGTCGGACGGGGTTGAGCTCGCGCGCGACCAGCCACTTGAACACCACGTGCGCCAGCAGGTAGACCACGACACCGCCGACCAGCGCGCCCAGCGCGACGCCCTTGATCGGGTCGCTCAGGTCGTGGTCGTCGGTGTCGGCGACGTACTCCATGACCTTCTTCAGGCCCAGGGCGGTGATCACGATCGCCACCACCATCGGCATGTGCGCGAACGTGTAGGCCGTGCGGGCCAGCCGGGCCCGCGTCTCGGTCGGCTCCGCGGCCAGGGCCCGTTCACCGATCAGCGCGCTCACGTCGAAGTAGGCCCACCACATCGCCGAGGCGAGCAGCAGGCCGAGCGCACCGGCGACCAGGATCGGCCAGGTGACCGGCAGGTCGGCCACTCCGACGCCGATCGCCACGATGGACTCGCCGAGCGCGACGATGATGATCAGCCCGTGCCGCTCGGAGAAGTGCCCCGGGGAGGGCAGCCGCCAGCCCGACGCCCCGCCGAGCCAGGTGCCGACGTAGTCCGCGACCAGGGCGAACGCCCACAGCGCCGTCTGGGTGTCGCCCTCGGCCTGCGAGGCGAAGATCAGGACGACGCTGCTGCCCGCCACCGTGGGAGCGAACCGGGTGAGCTGACCGCGCAGCGTCGGGTCCTCCTGGGCGACCAGCCAGAACATCAGGAAGTGCAGCGCCCGGACCGCAAGGTAGGCCAGCGCGAGCACGAGGGGCCCGTCCAGCCCGCCGTCACCGTCCTCGAACGCCTCGGGGATGCACAGGGCGAGCACGAACAGCGCCGACATCCCCGCCAGCATCGTCATCTTCAGCGCCGGCGCCTCGACGTCGGTGACGTTGCACAGCCAGGACCAGCCGACCCAGGCCCACCACAGCAGCATCATCACCAGGACGCCGCGGACCAGACCCTCCAGGCCGTGGCCGGCGTCGATCTCGTGCGCCATGTAGGCCGTGACCTGGGTCAGCGCGAAGACGAACACCAGATCGAAGAACAGCTCCAGTGGCGAGACGCCGGCCTCGTCGAGGTCGTCGCGCTCGACCGGCCGGGCGGAACGGGTCGTGGTCACCGGCTCATTCTGGCGGCCGTAGCGCCTGTGGAGACAGCCCCACGCGCCGCCGGTCGCGGTGGCAAGGTGCTGGTCGCCGCTCGCGCAGGGTCACACGGGGAGCCCGCGCCGCCGGAGCGCCGCCCGCAGGTCGACCGCGCCGGCGAACACGATGCCGTCCATGCCCGCGGCGACGGCGGCGTCCACGTTCTCCTGCTTGTCGTCGACGAAGACCAGCGCGGACGCAGGCAGGCCGGAGCGCTCCACCGCGATCTCGTAGATCCGGGGGTCGGGCTTGGCCACGCCCTCGGTGCCCGAGACGACGACGTCGTCCAGCAGCGCGAGGACCTCGAACCGCTCCGGTGCATGGGGGTAGAGCTCGTGCGACCAGTTGGTCAGCCCCAGCTGCCGGACGCCGGCGCCGTGGAGCTCGCGGACCAGGTCGGCCGTGCCGGGGATCTCGCCGACCAGCGCGGCCGCGAAGTTCTCCCGGTAGGCCAGCGCGTGCCGCTCCCAGTGCGGGTGGCTGCGGCGCACGGCGTCCTCGCCGTCGGCCCAGGTGCCGCCGGCGTCCTGGACGTGGTTCCAGGCCATGAAGTCGAAGTCGTCGGCGGCCAGGAACCGCCGCGCCTCGTCCTCGCCGACGCCGACGGCGATCGCGGCGAGCGGCTGCCAGTCGACGAGGACGTTGCCGAGGTCCCAGACCACGCCGCTGGGGGTGCTCACAGCGCCGCCGCCGGACGACGGGGTGCGACGGCGGGCATCACGAGCAGGAGGAGCAGCACGAGGCCGAACGCCGTGCCGAACGACGAGGCGGCGGCGACCGAGCCGACCACCACGGCGCCCGTTGCCGTGCCGGCGTCGAACCCGATGTTCCAGACGGCGCTCGCGGTCGGGATGCCCGAGGCGGGAACGCGGGCGAACGCGATCAGCAGCGTGAGGTTCTGCAGCGCGCCGTAGGGGACACCGAGTGCCAACCCGCCTGCCACCAGCAGCCACGCCTGGTCGGTCCGCACCGCGAGCACGCACAGGCCGACACCGACGGCGCAGAGCAGCAGCAGCGGGACCACGAAGCCCTCGGCCCCGCGCCGGTCGGCGACGCTGCCGACGAGCCACCGGGCCAGTGCCGTGCTCGACCCCAGCACCAGCAGGGCCGCGGCCGCCCACAGGCCGCCGAAGCCGAGCTGCGGTGCGAACGTCATCACCGCACCGCCGGCCATCGTCACCACGAACAGCAGCACCGTGGGGCGCAGGACGGCGCGGACCGTGCCAACGTCGGTCAGGTGCGCCTCATCCTCGTCGGTCACCGACGCGGAGGCGGTGCGGTCGACCCGCCGCCCGAGCGCCAGTGCCGCGGGCACCCCCACGAGGGGCAGCGCCGCGACCGCGAACACCCACCCGTAGCCGAAGCGGTCCGCGACGGCGACGCTGGCGGGCATCAGCAGGACCATGGGCGCCGCCACGGCCAGCCCGTAGACGCCGATGGCCTCACCGCGACGCTCGCGCGGCACCAGGTGGGTGACGATCGTGCTGCCCAGCACCGTGACGATGCCGAAGCCCATGCCTCGCACGGCGGACCAGGCGAGCACCGGTCCCAGCGCATCCGACACGGCGTACGCCGGCGCGGCGACCCCCATCAGCACGAGGCCGGCGACCAGGACCGGGGTGGTGCCGTACCGGCGCAGCAGCCGCGGCACGAACAGCTGCGTGGCGACCGTCGCCGCGAGCAGCACCCCGTTGACCAGGCCCGCGCCCGCCTCGTTGGCCCCGCCCTCGACCGCCCAGGCGGGCGCGACGGCGAGCAGGGCGGCGTACCCGCTGAACCCACTGAGCGAGACGGCGACCAGCGCCGCCATGCCCGGCGTGTGCAGGAGGCTGCGGCGCCCCCGCGGACCGCTCAGGCCCAGCGCTCGGCCGCGGGCACGAAGTCCAGCGTCCGGTCGCCGGTGTAGATCTGCTTGGGCCGGGCGATCTTCTGCTCCTTGTCCTGCACCAGCTCGAGCCACTGCGCGAGCCAGCCGGGCGTCCGGCCGATGGCGAACAGGACCGTGAACATCTCCGGCGGGAACTGGAAGGCCTCGTAGATCAGGCCGGAGTAGAAGTCGACGTTGGGGTAGAGCTTGCGCTTGA
>NZ_JAEMSS010000156.1 GCF_016462705.1 Nocardioides sp.
CCCGCCGCCAGGGCTCCCAGGGCGGGGCGAAGGGGTTGGGCGGTGCGTTCTTGTACTCGTGGGTGAGCCTGACCAGGCTCGCCGTCGCGGTCGCCGCCACACCGAGGACGGTGGCGACCCGCAGCCAGACCTCCGAGGCCAGTCCCTGGCCGCGCAGGACCAGCCAGGGAAGGACCGCCAGGCTGCCGTACGTGCCCGGGATCCAGGCGACGTAGCCGAAGAGGGAGAGCCGCATCGTGTCGACCGTCGGCGGCTGCGGGTCGATGAGCAGGAGCTGGGTGACCAGCCCGGAGATCCCGCAGCCCAGCGCCACCATCAGGATGATCCAGACCACCGGGTGCCGGGTGCGTGGCAGCATCAACGCCGTGGCCGCCCCGTAGACGACGGCGGACAGCACGTCCATGAGCCACTGCGAGACTCCGGCCGGCTCGTTGCCGTGCCCGGCGTAGATCACGAGGGCCGCCGCGGCGAGGGACCAGGCGACCGCACAGACACTGACGCCCACGATGCCCCACACGGTCACGCTGCCCGTGGGTGCCACGATGCCGCGCAGCCCCGCAGCGACGCTCCCGGTCACGGGTCGGTGGTCGCTCGGCGCTGTGGACACGCCCGGCATTATCGCGGCGCGCGCGTCCCGACCGACACGGACCGATGACCCGGCCGGCCGGGCGCCTGCCGCGGAGCCGGCTCAGACGTCGGAGCCGAGCTCCCCGTCGGTGGTGTCCTCGTCCTCGACCTGGTCGGGCTCTTCGCTGTCGTCGTAGTGCAGGTACTTGATGCCCGCGTCGACGTCGCCGTCGAAGCCGACCACGCCCTTGTCGAGGACGATGACCCGCGAGCACATCCGCCGCACCGACGCGGCGGCGTGGCTGACGTAGAAGAGCGTGACGCCGCTGTCGCGGACCGCCTCCATCTTCTTCAGGCACTTCTTCTTGAAGGGCTGGTCGCCGACGGCGAGCACCTCGTCGGCGATGAACACGTCGCAGTCCACGTGCACGGCGACCGCGAACCCGAGCCGGGCGAACATGCCTGAGGAGTAGTTGCCGACGGGCGTGTCCATGGCCTCGCCGACATCAGCGAACGCGGCGATGTCGTCGTACTTCGCGTCCGTCTCCGCCTGGGTCATGCCGAGGATCGCGGCGTTCATGTAGATGTTCTCGCGCCCGGTCATCTGCGGGTGGAAGCCGGCACCGGTGGCGATCAGCCCGGAGACCCGGCCCCGGGTGCGGACCTGGCCCTCCGTCGGGCGCATCACCCCCATGATGTGCTTGAGCAGGGTGCTCTTGCCGGACCCGTTGAGGCCCATGAGCCCGATCGCCTCGCCCTGCTCGACCGTGAAGGTCACGTCGCGCAGGGCCCAGAAGGTCTTCTTGGTCTGCTGGCGGCGCATCTTGGCCACCGCGACCTGCTTGAGGGTGCGCTGGTAGTGCCGGGCGAACTCCTTGGAGACGCCGGAGACCTCGATCGAGACCGTCATGCGGGGTCCCCTCGGCGTTGTTCGTCGGAGGAGCGCAGCGGGGGAGGCGAAGAACGTCGTGGGGTGCTCATGCGACCAGCCGGTCCGGGATCTTGTCGTCGAGCCGGGTGAACACCCACTGCGCGAGGACGAGGAAGACCGCCGCGATCCCGAGCATGATCAGCCCACGGGCGTAGAGGTCGTCGGGGAAGTTGGCGTGCAGACCCGGCTGGAAGCCCCACTCGCTCTTGGCCTCCGCCGCGTCCGCGTCGCTGACCGTGGTGATCCAGAAACCGCGCTGGATGAGCAGCACCGCCTCGGCGATCGGGTTGGCGAGGTAGAGACGCTCGATGATGGGGAAGTCCTGGAACCGCTCCTGCACGAGCGTGTACGGGTACATCATCGGGACGCTGAAGGGCACCATCCCGGTGAAGATCCGCACCACCCGGGTCAGGTCGCGGTACATCACGTTGACCGCGGAGAACATCAGCCCCATCCCGGTGCCGAACAGGATCACGATCCCGAAGCCCAGGAGCGCGGCGAGCATCCCCACCAGGTCCGGCTGGAAGGACCCGGTGATGAAGCAGGCGCCCAGCAGGATCACCAGCTGCGGCCCGGTGTGGTACAGCGTCACGAGCGTGGAGGCGATCGGGAAGATCTCCCGGGGCAAGGGCATCTTCTGGACCACCACCTTGTTCTGGATGATCGACCTGGTGCCGGCGTTGAAGGACTCCACGAAGAGGTTGACCAGGACCATGCCCGCGAACAGGTGGATCGCGAAGTGCGGCACCTGGCCGCGGCCGATGATGATCCCGAAGACGAAGTAGAACGTCAGGAACCGGCTCAACGGGTTGATGTAGGACCAGAGCAGCCCCATCTTGGAGCCGATGTAGCGGGCCCTGAGCTCGCGCCTGACCATGAGCCGCAGCAGGTAGCGGCGGCGGAAGACGCCGACCAGGCCGCCCTTGGCCGCGGGGTCCACCATCGGCAGGTGCGCCAGGTCGTGGCGCTCGGCCAGCTCAGCCATCGGTGTCGCTCGCGCCGTCCGTCCAGGGTCGGAAGGTCTCCTCCCACCGGGCCGGCGAGGTGATGTCCCCGAGGGCCTCGCGGTAGTCCTGCGCCAGCCGGGGCCAGTCGCGCACGAGCTGCTCGTGGAGCTGGGCCGTCTCCTTCATCAGCTCGCGGAACTTGACCGGGTCGCGCTTGTAGAGGGCGGCCGAGGTGCCGTCGTTCATCGAGACCACCGCGGAGTCGTAGGACGCCAGGCGGTACCAGCGCGCGTCGACGGCGCGGATCTCGACCTCCGGGAACTCCTTCGACAGCTTGCGGGCCGGGCGCAGGTGCCGGATCGGCGACAGCCCGGCCGTCATCAGCTGGGACAGGCGGCCCGGGACCTCGACCACGTCGCGGCCCTTGCGGGGCGGCTTCTCCCGGCGCACCTCGGGGAACGCCTCGCGGTCGGACTGGAGCTGGGCGTCGGTGAACTGCTTGCGGTGCGCGTTCACCTCGGCGAGCCGGTCGGGCAGCAGCTCGTGGAGCCCGTGCGGCCCGGCCAGGACGTCCTTGAGCGCCATGTGCCGGATCTCGACGGTGGAGTACTGCATCGAGACCAGGTGGGCGATGGTGTGGTTGAGGTCCTCACGGATCAGCCGGCCGCCGCGCGGGTAGGGCGAGTGCAGCAGCGCGGTGACGAACCGGTTGCGCACGTGGAAGTAGGCCTGCCAGTCGACGGCGTCGTTCTTGTCGGTCCAGGGGACGTGCCAGACCGCGGCGCCCGGGAAGGTCACCGTGGGGAAGCCGGCCTCCTTGGCGCGCAGGCCGTACTCCGCGTCGTCCCACTTGATGAACAGCGGCAGGGAGAGCCCGATCTCCTCCAGCACCTGCCGCGGGATCAGGCACATGAACCAGCCGTTGAAGTCCACGTCCACCCGCTTGTGCAGCCACCGCGCGGAGCGGATGTTGCGGGCCTGGAGGTCCCAGCGGCTGAACCCGTCCAGCGGGGTCATCCACCAGAAGCGCCAGGGCTGGACGATCTCGCCGAAGCTGTGCAGCTCGGACTTGTTGTAGAGGCTGAACATGTGGCCACCGACGATCGTCGGCCGGCGGGCGAGGTCGCCGAACGTGACGGCCCGGATGATGCCCTCGGGCTCGCAGACGACGTCGTCGTCCATCATCAGCGCGTAGGTCGCCGTGCCCTTGCGGACCGACTCGAGCTGGCCGCGGGCATAGCCCCCGGATCCGCCCAGGTTGCCCTGCTCGATGATCCGCAGCTTGTCTCCCAGGGCGTCCTTGGCGGCGGGGTAGAAGTCGGAGTCGGCGACCTTGTCCGTCCCCTGCTCCATCACCATGACGGTGTCGAGGTAGGGACGCAGCAGCTCGTCGGTCGCCATCTGGGTGAGGAGCTTGGCGCAGAAGTCGGGACGGTTCATCGTGGTGATCGCGATGTCGGTCGTGCCGTGCTCGGCGCGGTCCGCCGGCACCTCCGCCGACCACTCGGCCGACTCGACCACGGCGTCGTCGTCGCCGGCGACGACGTTGTACCAGTACCAGCCCCCGTCGATGAACGGCTTGAGCGGCAGCTCGAAGGAGAAGCTGCCCTTGGCCTCGCCGCCGGTGGTCGCCGAGGTCACCCGCTGCGAGCGACCGTTGGCCATCGAGCGGTAGACGACCACCGTGGCGCCGCGGCCCGAGACGTCGACGGTGAGCCGGACGTCGGACACGACCGTCCAGCGGCGCCAGTAGCTCGCCGGGAACGCGTTGAAGTAGGTGCCGAACGACAGCCGCTCACCCGACTTGACCCGCAGCGCCGTGCGCGACTCGATCTGGTCGGGGTGGATCGACCGTCCGGTGGTGGTCGACTGGCGGATGGCGGCGTTGTTGAGGTCCTTGGCCGCCCGGCTCCCGCCGACCTCGTACTTGTCGGCGTCGAGCGCCACGTCCTCCGGGTCGACGTAGAGCGCGAACACGTCGAAGTCGCGGTCGATCGGCATGATCTGGCGCTGCAGCACCCGTCGTACGGTCTTCACCGGGCTGCTGGACGTCGTGCTGGTCACTCGTCGACTCCCCCACTGGTCAGGGCCACGCCGTCGGCGAAGTGCGGCCTGAGCTTGTTGTCGAACATGGACAGCGCCGAACCGATCGCCATGTGCATGTCGAGGTACTTGTAGGTGCCGAGTCGCCCACCGAACAGCACCATCGGCTCCGCCTTGGCCAGCTCGCGGTAACGGAGCAGCGTGGCGCGGTCCTCGGCGGTGTTGACCGGGTAGTAGGGCTCGTCGCCCTCCTCGGCGAAGCGCGAGTACTCGTGCACGATCACGGTCTTGCCCGGCAGGTGGGTCTTCACCCGCTCGGGGTGGAAGTGCTTGAACTCGATGATCCGGGTGAACGGCACTTCCTGGTCGTTGTAGTTGACGACGCCGGTGCCCTGGAAGTCGTCGACGTCCTCGACGGAGCGTTCCAGGTCGACGGTGCGCCACGACAGCCGGCCCTCGGAGTTGCCGAAGTACTCGTCGACGGGGCCTGTGTAGACGATCGGGACCTTGCCCTTGTAGTCGTCGGCCACGCCAGTAGTCGGATCCAGGAAGTCGGTGTTGAGCCGGATCGTGATGTTGGGGTGGTCGGCCATCCTGGTCAGCCAGGCGGTGTAGCCGTCGGTCGGCAGGCCCTCGTAGGTGTCGTTGAACCAGCCGTTCTCGAAGGTGTAGCGGACCGGGAGGCGGGTGATGATGTCCGCGCTGAGCTCGGTCGGGTCGGTCTGCCACTGCTTGGCGGTGTAGCCCTTGATGAACGCCTCGTAGAGCGGCCGGCCGACCAGGCTGATCGCCTTCTCCTCGAGGTTGGTGGCGTCCTCGGTGGCGATCTCGGACGCCTGGCTCGCGATGAGCTCGCGCGCCTCCTGGGGCGTGTGGCTCTTGCCGAAGAACTGGTTGATGAGCCCGAGGTTCATCGGCAGCGAGTAGACCTGGCCCTGGTACTTGCCGAACACCCGGTGCTTGTAGTCGGTGAACGTCGTGAACCGGTTGACGTACTCCCAGACCCGCTCGTTGGAGGTGTGGAAGAGGTGCGCGCCGTACTTGTGCACCTCGACGTTGGTCTCCGGGTCGCGCTCGCTGTAGGCGTTGCCGCCGAGGTGGTCGCGGCGCTCGAGGACCAGGACCTTGAGGTCGAGCTCGGTCGCGCAGCGCTCGGCGATCGTCAGCCCGAAGAACCCGGAGCCGACGACCACCAGATCAGGCAGCTCTGTTGCTGGGGAGTTCTCCGACGACACGACAGGTCAGTCTACGGACGGCTCATCGCCGACCCGATTCGGCGCGCCTACGGAGTGCCTGCCGCCCGGCGGAGTGCGCGGAGGCTGCGATCAACGTCACCCTCCGTCGTCGACCAGTTGCTCACCGAGATGCGCAGGACGGCCCGGCCGCGCCAGACCGAGCCGCTCATCCATGCCTCGCCGTCCTCGAGCAGCCGGGCCACGACCTCCCGGGTGCGCTCGTCGTCGCCGAAGGAGACGCACACCTGCGTGAAGACGACGTCGTTGAGCAGCTCGGCACCGGGGATCTCGGCGATCCCCCGGGCGAACGCCGCCGCGTGCCCGGCCATCCGCTCGACCAGGTCGGCCACGCCGCGGCGGCCCAGCGCGGCCAGCACCGCCCAGACCGGGATGGACCGGGCCCGCCGGGACAGCTCCGGCACCTTCTCGAAGGGGTCGCCCGCCGCGTCGTGGATGAGGTAGTCGCCGTGCATCCCCATCGCGGCCCTGACCGCGGCCGGGTCCCGGACGATCGCGATCCCGCAGTCGTAGGGCACGTTGAGCGTCTTGTGGGCGTCGGTGGCCCACGAGTCCGCGCCGGCCACGCCCTCGGCCAGGTGGCGGTACGCCGGGGCAGCCGCGGCGAACAGCCCGAAGGCGCCGTCGACGTGCACCCACGCGCCGTGCCGGTGCGCCGCGTCGACCGCCGCGGCGAACGGGTCGTAGCCGCCCGAGTGCACGTTCCCCGCCTGGAGGCACACGACCGTCGGGACGTCCCGCTCCCCCAGCGCCCGTTCGAGGTCGTCGGCGAGCAGCCGCCCCTGGTCGTCGGCCGCGACCGGCTCGGGGGCGCCGAGCCCGAGGTAGCGCAGCGCCAGGTCCACCGTGTCGTGCCGCTCCTCCCCCACGAGCACCCGTACGCCGGGCGAGCCGACCAGCCCTCGGGCTCCGACGTCCCAGCCGGCGTCGCGCAGCACGGCGTCCCGGCCGGCCGCCAGGCAGGTGAAGTTGGCCATCGTGCCGCCGGTGACGAAGCCGACCGCGCTCCCCTCCGGCAGGCCCAGCAGGTCGAGCAGCCAGGCGCTCGCCACCTGCTCCGTCGCGGTCGCCGCGGGCGTGAGCCGGGCCAGACCGGCGTTCTGGTCCCAGGCGCTGGTCAGCCAGTCCGCGGCGAGGGCGGCGGGGTGGGCGCCACCGATGACCATCCCGTAGAACCGCCCGGAGGGCATCGCGGTCAGCCCGGGTTCCAGGGCGGTCGCGAGGTGCTCCACCACGGCGGCGGCCTCGCGCGGCCCCTCCGGGAGCTCGCTGCCGAGCCGCTCCACGAGCTCCTCGACCTGCGCCTGCGGCGGCACCGGCCGGTCGTCGAGGGACGCGAGCCAGCGTTGGGCGTGGTTGAGCGCCAGCGGGAGCGCGGCGTCGCGTTCGGTCACCCGCCCACTCTGGCAGGCGGACCGAACTCTGCGTGCACGCCGTCGCTGAAGGCCACGAGGTCGGGCGGGCGCTCGGCGAGACCGGTCAGCCCGACCGAGGCCAGCAGCCCGTCCTCCAGCTCCAGCAGCTCGGCGTCCCGGAGTGTCCACGGCTCGTGGGTGTTGGGCACGAAGGTCGTGCCGCGGCGTCTGGCCACGTGGGCTCCCCACCTCGCGGTCAGGAAGTCGTCCACCGGCGTCGGCTCGCGCACCTCGCCCACCCGGACGACCACCCGGCCGGCCGGCCGGTCGCCGAGGCGGCGCAGCGTGGCGTCGTAGGTCAGGACGTCGCCGTCAGGCCGGACGTCGCGGGTGAACCGCATCCGCGCCCACCGGTAGGGCGCCCCGATCACCGCCCGGATCGTCGGGACCGCCGCGGCCCGGTCGGTGTCGAGGCTGAGGAAGACCACGCCGCGCCGCCCCGTCCGGTCGACGGAGTAGAGCCGGACGTTCGTCTCGAGGAACGTGCCGAAGTAGGGGATCCCGGGACCCCGGCCGACGCTCACGCCGACCATCCGGAAGGGCACCAGGCCGACGTAGGTCCGGTCCTCGTGGACGTCGGGCCGGACCCCGGCAGGCATGAACCGCTCGACGAGGGCCGGGTCGACCTCCCAGTGGACGAACGTCAGGTCGCGCCAGTCCTGCGTCGAGATCACCCGGCCGCGCAGCGGCGGGGGATGCCGGGTGATCGGTTCCGGCGTCACGGCCGGCGCCGAGAGTCCTTCAGCGCCCGGCTGACGTTGCGCACCTCGTCCTGCCCGCCCCGGATCGGCGAGAGCACGACGACGCCCGCGGCGATCAGCCACGGCTTGGCCCGCACCAGCCGGTTCTCGCCGTAGCGGCGGTGCACGGTGAAGAGGTTGCGGTACATGTAGTAGCCCTTCCAGCCGCCCAGGTCGTGCTGCTGGTCGAACTCGAGCTGGCGGACCAGGACGGCGTCGCGGACCGCCCAGATGTGGAAGCCGGCGCGGCGGGCTCGCAGGGCGTAGTCGACGTCGTCGTAGAAGATGAAGAAGTCCGGGTCCGGCAGGCCGATCTGCTCCACGACCCGGCGCCGCACCATGAACCCCTCGAAGGCGACGTTCTCGATCTCGACCAGGTCGGGCATCGCCGAGCGCTCGACGTACGTCGTCTCGACCATGGCCGTCTTGGGCTTGATCCGCAGCGGGTTGCGCAGGTCGAAGGTCACCGCCGCCTTCTCGACCAGGCGCCCCGAGGTGTCCTCGCGGACCGCCATCAGGCAGTCCTCGTCGACCGACATCAACGTGCCGAGGCAGTCCGGCGCCGGGAGGACGTCGTCGTCCATCAGCCAGATCCGGTCGAAGCCCTGCTCGTAGGCCGCCTCGACCCCGAGGTGGAAGCCCCCGGACCCGCCCAGGTTGCGCTCCGGCCGGATCACCTGGAGCGGCAGGTCGGGGTGGGCCTCCTTGGTGCCGTCGAGCACGGTCCTGGTGTGGTCGGTGCTGGCGTTGTCGACGACGATCACGGCGTCCGGACGCCGTTCGGAGCCGGCCAGCGCCCCGAGCATCCGCAGGAGCAGACCGGCTCGGTTGTAGGTGACGACGACGACCGCGACGGTCTCCTGCTCGCTCACCCGACGTACCTCCGGTGGCCGGTGAAGTCGCCACGCAGTCCGGCGTACGCCGCCCGGGCGCTCATCGGCAGACGACCCGGTCGCGGCCGGGTGAACAGGTAGAACCACACGGTCTTGGTCCAGAACATCAGCACGTGCGGCCAGCCGCGGTAGGTGCGCAGGTTGACGGTGTTGTTGCGGGCCATGCAGTAGTGCTTGAGGTCGCTGGGGCTGTGGTTGTAGGTCGTGCGGCCGAACATCATCCGGGTGCCGAGGTCGCCGACGCTCGGGTGCCGCACCTCCGCGGCCACGACCGTGGCGGTGCGGGCGCCGGCCTGGTTGGCCCGCCACAGGTACTCGACGTCGTCGCCCCAGATGAAGAACTCCGCCCGCGGCAGCCCGATCCGCTCCACGAGCTCCCGGGTGACGAGCACTCCGTTGAACGGGATGACCACGTCGCGGACCAGCCCGTCGGTGGCCGCCGCCCGGACCTCGTCCAGCCGGCCCACCGCCCGGGTGCCGCCCGGCAGCCGGATCGGGAACACCAGCCGGTCCGGGTCGCCCTCGTCGAGCACGACCGGCCCCCAGAAGTCGAGGTCGCGGTGGTCGAGCAGGCGGCGCAGGCAGTCGGCCTCGGGCAGCCCGTCGTCGTCCATCAGCCAGACCAGGTCCGCGCCCCGCTCGAGCGCCCACGCCAGGCCGTCGGCGAACCCGCCCGCGCCACCGGAGTTGGTCGGCAGTGTCCTCGCGAGCACGCTGGTCGAGGATCGAGCCTCGGAACCACCGAGCCACTGCGTCGTGCCGTCGGTCGAGGCGTTGTCGACGACGAGCACCTCCTCGAGCTCCGTCACGGTGCTCAGGCGATCCAGCAGCCGCTGCAGCAGCGACAGCCGGTTGTAGGTCACGACCACGGCCACGATGCGTCGGCCCTGGTCGTCGGTCACGCCGGGAAGCCTCTCAGAACAGCGTCTCCTGGACGTACGCCGGTGTGCTCGGCACCAGCTGCGGCAGCGGGGCGAACCGCGGGCCCGGC
>NZ_JAEMSS010000020.1 GCF_016462705.1 Nocardioides sp.
TCCAGCCCGGCTCGAGCATCATGCCCGGCAAGGTCAACCCGGTCCTGCCCGAGGCGACGCTGATGGTCTGCTTCCAGGTCATGGGCAACGACGCCGCCGTGGCCGCGGCCGGGGCGAGCGGGAGCTTCGAGCTCAACGTCGCGATGCCCGTCATCGCCCGCAACGTCCTCGAGTCGACCCGGCTGCTCGCCGCCGCCTCCCGCCTGCTGGCCACCAGGTGCGTCGACGGCATCACCGCCGATGCCGAGCGGATGCGCACCTACGCCGAGTCCTCGCCGTCGGTCGTGACGCCGCTCAACAAGTACATCGGCTACGAGGCCGCCGCCAAGGTCGCCAAGCAGGCGCTCGCCGACGGCGCCACCATCCGTGAGACCGTGCTCCGGCTCGGGTTCGTGGAGCGGGGGGAGCTCACCGAGGAGCAGCTCGACGAGGCCCTCGACGTGGAGTCGATGACCCGACCGTGAACGACCCCGACCACGTCCGTGACCAGTACGCCACCGAGGGCAGCCTCCAGACGCGTACGAGCGTCTGGCGGCCCGGTCCGTCGGGGGTCGAGCCGCAGGATCTGGTCGTCGCCGAGGTGCGGGCGGCACTGCCCACCGGCGGCGGCATGCCGGACGTCCTCGAGGTCGGGTGCGGCACCGGCTACTTCGCAGCGCGGCTCCAGGCCGAGCTGCCGGGGATCGCGCTGCTGGCGGTCGACCAGTCACCCCGGTTCGTCGAGCTCACGCGCGAGCGCGGCGTCCCGGCCCAGCTCCAGGACGTCCAGCACCTGCTCGCTCCCGACGCGTCCTACGACGTGGTGCTGGCGCTGTGGATGCTCTACCACGTCCGCGACCTCGACCGCGGCCTCGCGGAGGTTCGCAGGGTGCTCCGTCCAGGAGGCACGTTCATCGCGGTGACCAACGGCGACGAGCACGTCGCCGACCTGCGGCGCGACGCCGGTGGCGACGCCGTACGGACGACGTTCAGCCGGGAGAACGGCGAGGGCGCGCTCCGCCGGCACTTCGACCGGGTGACCCGGCAGGACGTCGAGACCCGGGCGGTCTTCCCCGACCGGGACGCGGCCCTGGCCTACCTCGAGTCGTCGGGAGAGGATCTGGCCTGGTCGCCGCCCGATGGCGGATGGCCGCGCGAGTACGCCGGCCAGGTCACCGTCTTCACGGCGACGTAGCGACGTCCGGCAGCCGGCTCAGTACCAGCCGCGGCTCTGGCTGTGCCCCCAGGCGGAGCACGGCGAGCCGTAGCGGTCCTCGATGTAGCCGAGACCCCACCGGATCTGGGTGACCGGGTTGGTCGCCCAGTCGGCACCGGCCGAGGACATCTTGGATCCGGGCAGGGCCTGCGGGATCCCGTAGGCCGACGAGCTGGGGTTGTCCGCGGTGACGCTCCAGTTGGACTCGCGGGTCCACAGCGAGTCGAGGCAGCCGAACTGGTCCTCGCTGAACCCGAACTCGGCCAGGAGCGCCCGCGCGATCGTGCGCGGGTCCTCGTCGGAGAGGTCCTCGGTGCGGGTCATCGCGTTGACGGTCGCGCCGCCGACCTCGAGCAGGTCCGCCTTGGCCGGGTCGGCCGCGTCCCGGCGGTCCGAGCGGGTCACCAGGTCGTCGCGCGAGGCCTCGAGGGCCGCGGTGTCGATCCCCCCGGACGTGGCGTCGGTCGCGCCGGTGGTGTCGGTCGCGCCGCCGGCGGCGGAGTCGTCGCCCGTCGCCGCCGCCAGGTCACCGGCGGCCGGGGCCAGCTCCTCCGGGCCGTCGGCCGAGTCCCCCAGCCCCACCAGGGCGCCGCCGCTCACGGCCAGGCCGGTGCCGACGACCGCCATCGCGGACAGCGTCAACGACGAGCGCAGAGCCGCCCTCGGGGCGCGCCTCGACGACGGGGCGCGGTGCTTCGGCTCGTGCTTCAGCACCTTGTCAGGGCGGGTCGACACAGGCAGGACAACTCACTGTCGGGGACTCGGTTACGGACAGGTCACGGGCTCGGCGCCTGGCCCACCATGCCCGACGACGGGGAGGGCTGCAAACCGACCGCGACGACGACTGGGGAGGGCCTCGTCACACGGGCAACAGAGGTCACAGCAGCCACGTCAGAGCGTGACGTTCTCCAGCATCTCGGTGACCAGGGCCGCGATCGGGGAGCGCTCCGACCTGGTCAGCGTGACGTGGGCGAACAGCGGGTGCCCCTTGAGCTTCTCGACCACGGCCACCACCCCGTCGTGGCGGCCGACCCGCAGGTTGTCCCGTTGGGCCACGTCGTGGGTGAGCACGACCTTGGAATTGGCCCCGATCCGGGAGAGGACGGTGAGCAGCACGTTGCGCTCCAGCGACTGCGCCTCGTCGACGATGACGTAGGCGTCGTGCAGGGACCGGCCCCGGATGTGGGTCAGCGGGAGGACCTCGAGCATCCCGCGGTCGAGGACGTGCTCGATGACGTCGCGCGAGGTGATGGCGCCCAGCGTGTCGAAGACCGCCTGGGCCCAGGGCCCCATCTTCTCCGACTCGGACCCGGGGAGGTAGCCGAGCTCCTGGCCGCCCACCGCGAACAGCGGCCGGAACACGACGACCTTCTTGTGCTGCCCGCGCTCCATGGTGGCCTCGAGCCCGGCGCAGAGCGCCAGGGCCGACTTGCCGGTGCCGGCGCGGCCGCCGAGAGACACGATGCCGACCTCGGGGTCGAGCAGCATCTCCAGCGCGATCCGCTGCTCGGCGGACCGGCCGTGGATGCCGAACGCCTCCCGGTCGCCGCGCACCAGGTGGACCTGCTTGTCGGGGCCGACCCGGCCCAGGGCGGTGCCCCGCTCGGACAGCAGCACGAGGCCCTGGTGGCACGGCAGCTCGCGAGCGGCGGGCAGGTCGAGCGTGCCGTCGTCGTAGAGCTCGTCGAGGTCCGCGCTCTCGACCTCCAGCTCGGCCATTCCCGAGTAGCCGGTGTCGGAGTCGTTGATCGTCTCGCCGCGGTACTCCTGGGCGTCGAGGCCCACGGCCGACGCCTTGATCCGCAGCGGGAGGTCCTTGCTCACCAGGGTGACGTCGGCGCCGTCGTTGGCCAGGTTGCGCGCGACCGCCAGGATCCGGGTGTCGTTGTCCCCGAGCCGGAAGCCCGACGGCAGCGACTCGGCGTCGGTGTGGTTGAGCTCGACGCGGAGCGTGCCGCCGAGCTCGCCGACCGGGACCGGCTCGTCCAGGCGGCCGTGGGTCACCCGCATCTCGTCCAGCATCCGCAGCGCCGCGCGCGCGAAGTAGCCGAGCTCGGGGTGGTGCCGCTTGCCCTCCAGCTCGGTGATGACGACGACCGGGAGCACGACCTCGTGCTCCTCGAAGCGGCGCAGTGCGCCCGGGTCGGCGAGCAGCACGCTGGTGTCGAGGACATAGGTGCGGACGGAGTCGGGCACGGTGCCACCTTCGTCGGCCGGCGCAGCGCACTCCACGCCCCGGCCCTCGTTCAGCTGCGCGGACCGGGTAGGAGCCCGGAGACCGGAGTGCCGGCCCCCTCGTACGCCGGGCAGGTCCTGGTGGACCACCTGGTCGTACTGCAGTCGTGATGGGTCACGCCCGGGCCTCCCGATTCAGTGAGCTTCCCCACTCACCGATATGCCGAAAGTACGCCGCGCGCCCGTCCCACCAGGGGAGGACACGCCCGACCCCGGGGTGAACGGCAGGGGAACGCTCAGGCCCCGAACCGGCGCTCGCGCTGGGCGTAGGCACGGATCGCGCGGAGGAAGTCGACGCGCCGGAAGTCGGGCCAGTAGGCCTCGCAGAAGTAGAACTCCGACTTCGCGCTCTGCCAGAGCAGGAACCCGCCCAGGCGCTGCTCCCCCGACGTGCGGATCACCAGGTCGGGGTCGGGCTGGCCCTTGGTGTAGAGGTGGTCGGCGATGTGCTCGACGTCGATGATCTGGGCGAGCTCCTCCAGGGACGTCCCGCGGCCGGCGTGCTCCTGGAGCAGCGACCGCACCGCGTCCGCGATCTCTCGGCGACCGCCGTAGCCGACGGCGATGTTGACGAGCATCCCGTCGACGTCGCGGGTCGCCTCCTCGGCGGCCTTGAGCTTCTCGGCGGTCGTGGACGGCAGCAGGTCGAGCGCGCCGACCGGGTGCAACCGCCAGCGCCGCTGCTCGGCCAGCGAGTCGACCGAGGTCTCGATGATCTCCAGCAGCGGGGTCAGCTCGCGGGCCGGCCGGTTGAGGTTGTCGGTCGACAGCAGCCACAGCGTGACCACCTGGATGCCGACCTCGTCGCACCAGCCGAGGAGGGGCTGGATGTTGTCGGCCCCCGCCTGGTGGCCGTGCGCGGTGTCCGCGCCCACCGACTTGGCCCAGCGGCGGTTGCCGTCGAGCATCACGCCGACGTGCTGCGGGATGTTGTCCGGCATCTTGCGGAGCATCCGCGCCTCGTACGCCGGGTAGAGGACCCGTCGCAGGCCGTGCTTCCAGTCCGCCACAGGCTGATCGTACTGACGGACTCCGGTGCGACCGGGTGATTGTCGTCGCTTTGTCGTCTGGGGTTCAGCCCGTACGGGTACGTTCAGGGCATGAGCAACCCGGTGCCTGATGCCCTGCGCGCCGGGATCGACCACCTCCAGGAGTCGCTCCACGACACGCTGGCGGACATCAAGCCCAAGCTCCGGGGCTGGCTGCACCTCGGAACCGTGCCCCTGGCGCTCGCCGGCGGCATCGTCCTGATCGCCCTCTCGCCGACGACCACCACCCGGATCGGCTCGGTCGTCTTCACGCTCTCGGCGCTGCTGCTGTTCACCGTCTCGGCGATCTACCACACCGGCACGTGGTCCCCCCGGACCTGGGCGTTCCTGCGCCGGTTCGACCACTCCAACGTCTTCGTCCTCATCGCCGGCTCCTACACGCCGTTCGCGCTGCTGTTCCTCGAGGGGACCCAGCGCACGGTCCTGCTCACCGCCGTCTGGGGAGGCGCCATCCTCGGCGTCCTGTTCCGGGTGTTCTGGACCGATGCTCCCCGGTGGCTCTACACCCCGATCTACGTGGCCCTGGGCTGGGCCGCGGTCTTCTTCATCCCCGGGTTCTTCGAGGGCGCCAAGTCGCTCGCCGGCGGGCTCGGCGTCGCCGCGTTCATCATGATCGTGGTCGGCGGCGGCCTCTACACGCTCGGTGGTGCCGTCTACGGCTTCAAGTTCCCCAACCCGTCACCGCGCTACTTCGGCTTCCACGAGGTCTTCCACACCTTCACGGTGCTGGCCTTCGCCGCGCACTACGTCGGCGTGTCGATGGCGACGTACAGCCTGCGGTAGCTGGGTCAGGGCTTCGGGATCGTCGTCCCGCGCCCGTGCAGCACCGTGATCAGCTGCGCCAGCTGGGACTCCGCCTTCTCCGTGCGCGAGAACGACGTCAGTGCGAGCAGCGGCTTGAACCGCTGCCGGGCGATCGCCTTGGCGTAGGTGAACTCCTTGAGGCCGTCCGGGCCGTGGATGCGGCCGAAGCCTGAGTCGCCGACGCCACCGAAGGGCAGCGACGGGACGCCGGCGAAGGTGATCACGCCGTTGACGGCGGTCATGCCCGAGCGGATCCGGGAGGCCAGCTCCATGCCGCGCTCCTTGGAGAAGACCGTCGAGGCGAGGCCGTAGCGGGTCGCGTTGGTCCGCTCGACCGCCTCGTCCATGTCGCGGACCCTGGCGACGGTCATGGTCGGCCCGAAGGTCTCCTCCTGCACCGCGAGCGAGTCCTCGGGGACGTCGACGAGGATCGTCGGCTGCACGAAGCGCTCCCCCACGGCGTCCGCGCCACCGATGAGGGCGCGGCCCCCGCGGTCGAGGGCGTCCTGGATGTGCCGCCGGATCACGTCCAGCTGGCCGGGCATGGTGATCGGGCCGATCGGCGAGTCCGGCCCGTCGTAGGCGCGCAGGTCCTTGGCCTTGTCGACCAGCTCGGCCAGGAAGTCGTCGTAGACCCGCTCGTGCACGTAGATGCGCTCCACGCCGGTACAGGTCTGGCCGGCGTTGGCGCAGGCGCCCCAGAGCGCTGCGTCCGCGGCGGCCTCGAGGTCGGCGTCGTGGTCGACCAGCAGCGCATCCTTGCCGCCGGCCTCGATGATCACCGGGGTGAGGGTCTCGGCGCAGGCCGCCATCACCTTCTTTCCGGTCGCTGTCGAGCCGGTGAACGCGACCTTGCCGACGCCGGCGGCGCAGAGCGCGGCGCCCGTCTCGCCGTAGCCGGTGACCACCTGCAGGACGGGACGGCCGACCGACTCCAGGAACGTCCGGGCCAGCCACTCCGCGACACCGGGGGTGTACTCCGACGGCTTGAACACCACGGCGTTGCCGGCCGCCAGCGCGTAGGCGATCGACCCCATCGGCGTGAAGACCGGGTAGTTCCAGGGCCCGATCACCCCGACCACACCGAGCGGCCGGTACTCGACGTACGCCGCCTGGTTGGCCATCACCAGCCCGCTCGGCACCTTGCGGCGCTTGAGGACGTTCTCCGCGTGCGACGCGGCCCAGGACAGGTGGTCGATCGCCAGGGCGCACTCGAGCATCGCGTCACCGTGCGGCTTCCCGGTCTCGGCGTGCATCAGGTCGGCGAGCTGGGCGACCCGCCTGGTCATGGCGCCCTTCCAGGTCTGGAGGTGCCGCTCGCGTTCGTCGAAGGACAGCCCGCCCCACCACGCGGCCTCGTCCCTGGCGCGCTCGACGACGGCCCGGACGTCGTCGGCGGTGTGGACCGGGTGGGTCCCGACGACGTCGCCGCTGCGCGGGTTGAGCGACTCGAACGTCGTCGCGCGTGCCTCGGTCGTGGTCACTGGTCCTCCTTGATGAGGTCGGCGGCCTTCTCGCCGATCATGATCGTGGGCGCGTTGGTGTTGCCGCGGACGACGGCGGGCATCACCGACGCGTCGGCCACGCGCAGCCCGCTGACGCCGCGGACCCGCAGCTGCGGGTCGACGACGGCGTCCTCCCCCGTGCCCATCGCGCAGGTCGAGGTCGGGTGGTAGAGCGTCTGCGCCCACCGTCGGGCGTGCTCGACGAGGTCCTCGTCGGTGGGCGCGTCGGGCAGGTTCCAGGGCCGGGTGACGAAGCCGCCGAGGGCGCCTTGGGTGCAGATCTCCCAGGTACGCCGCAGCCCGGCCAGCATCGCGTCGAGGTCGACCTGGTCCTCGAAGTAGGCCGCCTCGATCTCCGGGTACCATCCCGGGTCGGCCGAACGCAGCCGGACGTGCCCGCGGCTCCGCACGTTGACCAGCGTGGCGGCGGCGGTCACCATCCGCCGCTCGGGCTCGTGCAGACCGTTGTCGTAGAAGCCGGACGGCGCCAGGTGGATCTGGAGGTCAGGGGCGGGCAACCCCTCTCGGCTGGAGAAGAACGCCCCCGCCTCGCCGATGTTGGAGGCCAGTGGCCCGGTGCCGCGCGCCTTCCACCGGGCGAAGTTGGCGAGGTTGTTGAGCTGCGCCAGGTCGGTGGTGCCGTGCGTGTCCCACAACAACGGCACGACCGGGTGGTCCTGGAGGTTGGCGCCGACCCCGGCGAGGTCCACCGTGACCTCGATGCCGACCTCGGCCAGGTGGGAGGCCGGGCCGATGCCGGAGAGCAGGAGCAGCTGCGGGCTGTTGATGGCGCCGCCGCAGAGGACGACCTCGCGGCGGGCGACCACGCTGTGCTCGCGGCCGCGCTCACGGAAGGTCACCCCCGTCGCCCGCTCGCCCTCGACGTCGACGCGGGCGGCCAGGGCACGAGTGGTGACGGTGAGGTTGGGCCGCGACCGGGCCGGCTTGAGGAAGGCGTCGTACGTCGACCAGCGCCGCCCCCTCTTGCAGGTGACCTGGTAGAGCCCGGCCCCCTCCTGATGAGCGCCGTTGAAGTCGTCGGTCGGCTTGAGTCCGGCGCTCACGGCGCTGTCGACGAACGCGTGGCTCAGCTCGTGGGTGTACGTGCGGTCCTCGACGAGCAGCGGGCCCGACCGCCCGTGCAGCGGCGCGCCGAGCCGGGTGTTGCCCTCGGACCTGACGAAGTAGGGCAGCACGTCGTCGAAGCCCCACCCGGTGGCGCCGTACTGGTCGCGCCACGAGTCGTAGTCGGCACGGTTGCCGCGGATGTAGATCATCGCGTTCATCGACGAGCAGCCGCCGAGCGCCTTCATCCGCGGCCAGTAGGCACGACGGCCGTGCAGCTGCTTCTGCTCGGTCGTCGTGTAGTTCCAGTCCCACTTGGTCTTGAACAGCGAGGAGAACGCGGCGGGGACGGCGACCTCGTCGGCGCCCTCGGTCTCGCCGCCCGCCTCGAGGAGCAGGACGGTGACCCTCGGGTCCTCGGACAGCCGGGCCGCGAGCACGGCGCCGGCGCTACCCGCTCCGACGATGACGTAGTCGTACGACCGTTCCGGCATGCAGCCGAACCTACTCGGGTCGTCCAGAGGGCTAGCCGGAACTAGAACGTGTTCCTATTGTCGTCTCTCGTGACTGCCTCCGGGACCTGCCTGCCGGCCTTCGAGCCGCTCCGCGACCTGCTCGCCACCAACCTCGCCGACGGGTCCGACCTCGGTGCCTCCGTGGCGGTGCTGCACGACGGGGAACTGGTCGCCGACCTGTGGGGAGGTGAGGCGAGTCCCGGCGTGCCGTGGCAGGAGGACACCCTGGTCCAGGTCTGGTCGGTGACCAAGCCGATGGCGGCGCTGACCGTCCTGGTGCTCGCCGACCGGGGCGAGGTCGACCTCGACGCCCCCGTGTCGTCGTACTGGACCGACTTCCGGCGCGACGACGTGCTGGTCCGCCACCTCCTCGCCCACACGTCCGGGTACGCCGGGTGGACCGAGCCGCTCGACGTGGCGGGACTGCTCGACCTGGAGCGTTCCGAGCGGATGCTCGCCGAGCAGGACCCGTGGTGGGAGCCGGGCACGGCCTCCGGCTACCACATGATCGCCTACGGCCACCTGCTCGACGGCCTGGTCCGCGCCGCGACCGGAACGCCTCTGGCCGACCACTTCCGCACGCTCGTCGCCGAGCCGCTGGGCGCCGACTTCCATCTCGGGGTGCCCGACGACGTCCTCGCGCGGTGCGCCGACCTGGTCGCGCCCACGGACTCGGGCATCGACTACTCGACGCTGCCGGAGGGCAACCTGCTGGTGCCGACGGTGGTCAACCCGCTGCTCGACATCGACAACCCCGACAACGGCTGCAACAGCGCGGCGTTCCGTGCGGTGTCGGTCGCCGGGATCAACGGCCACGGCAACGCCCGCTCGATCGCGCGGGCCCAGTCGGTCGTGTCCCACGGCGGCGAGGTCGGCGGCGTACGGCTGCTGTCCGAGCGCACGGTGGAGCGGATCTTCGAGGTCCAGGCCGAGGGGCCGGACAAGGTGCTGATGGCGCCGCTGCGCTGGGGCATCGGCTACGGGCTGCCCTCGCCCACCACGCCGGCGATCCCCGACGGACGGGCGTGCTGGTGGACCGGCTGGGGCGGCTCGATCGTCGTCAACGACCTCGACCGGCGGGTCACCGTCGCCTACGCGATGAACAAGATGGTCGGCGCCCACTTCATCTCGTCGGCGAGAACCGACCGCTACCTCTCGACCGCGTTCGACTGCCTGGAGGCGATGTGAGCACGAGCGACGTGAAGGTCTGCATCATCGGCGCCGGCTGCTCCGGCATCACCACGGCCAAGCGCCTCCAGGACCACGGCATCGCCTACGACCAGCTCGAGATGTCCGACGACGTGGGCGGCAACTGGTACTTCCGCAACCCCAACGGGCGCTCCGCGGTCTACGAGTCGCTGCACATCGACACCTCGAAGACCCGCCTCCAGTTCGAGGACTTCCCGGTCCCGGAGGACTGGCCGGACTTCCCCAGCCACCGGCTGATGCACCAGTACTTCCGCGACTACGTCGACCACTTCGGGCTGCGGGGCGGGATCGAGTTCGGGGTCGCCGTGGAGCGGTGCACCCGCAACGCCGATGGCGGCTGGGACGTCGAGCTGTCGACCGGCGAGACCCGGTCGTACACCGACCTGGTCGTCGCCAACGGCCACCACTGGAAGCCGCGGCTGCCCCGGTGGGCGACAGAGCACCCGGGCGAGTTCGACGGGGTCCTCATGCACAGCCACGACTACGTCTCGCCGTTCGAGCCGGTGGAGGTCCGCGGCAAGCGCGTCGTCGTCGTCGGGATGGGCAACTCGGCGATGGACATCGCCAGCGAGCTGTCGTCGCCGTGGATGGCGGACACGCTCTACGTCTCCGCGCGGCGCGGTGTCTGGGTGCTGCCGAAGTACCGCAACGGCCAGCCCGCCGACAAGGTGATGGCGCCTCCGGACATCCCCAAGGACGTGGCCCTGGCCGCGTCGCGGGAGCTGATCCGCAACCTGGTCGGCGAGATGTCGTCGTACGGCCTGCCGGAGCCGGACCACGAGCCGCTCGCCGCCCACCCGTCGGTGTCCGCGGACTTCCTCACCAAGGCCGGCTCGGGCGACATCCACATGCTGCCCGCCATCGAGCGGCTCGAGGGGTCCAGCGTGCACCTGGCCGACGGCTCGTCGGTCGAGGCGGACGTCATCATCTGCGCGACCGGGTACGAGATGGAGTTCCCGTTCTTCGACTCGGCCGAGACCGCCCTGCACCCCGACGACGAGCACCGCTACCCGCTCTTCAAGCGGATGATCAAGCCCGGCGTCGACCACCTGTTCTTCATGGGGCTGGCGCAGTCCTCGCCGACGATCGTCAACCTCGCCGAGCAGCAGTCCAAGCTCCTGGCCAAGCTCCTCGATGGCACCTACGCGCTGCCGTCGGTCGAGGAGCAGGAGCGGATCATGCGCGCCGACGAGGCCTTCCACCTCGAGCAGTACTACGCCGCCCCGAGGCACACCATCCAGATCGACTTCGGGCGCTACTGCGTCGACCTGCACCAGGAGATCGCGGCGGGTGAGCAGCGCGCCGCTCAGCGATGACCCCGCGCGTCAGAGATCCCGCGTGGTCAACAGGTTCGTGCCGTGCGTGGTCTCCTCGCGGCTCGTCTCGGTGAACCCGAGCTTCGCCAGCACCCGTCGCGACGCGTCGTTCCAGTCCCACACCGTGGCGGACAGCCGGACGTGTCCGGACGCTCTCGCCCAGTCCAGGACCGCCGTCGCGGCCTCGGTCGCATAGCCCTGGCCCCAGACCCGGCGGAGCAGCTCGAAGGCCAGCTCCGGCTCCCCGTCCGGCCCTCCGGCGGCGACCAGCCCGCAGTAGCCGATCACGTCGCCCTCGGTCTTGCGCTCGACGGCGAGCAAGCCGGTCGTCGAGGGGTGGAGGGCCCGGATCCCCTCCTCGAAGTCCTCGACGGTCGGACGGCCTTCGTCGTCGATCCTCCGATGAGGTGGCACCCTCGGGTCACGCTCGGACCACAGCGCACGCTGGATCGCCGCCTCGGACACCCGCCACGGCCTGAGCAGCAGGCGCTCGGTCTCGAGCACGTGGGTCACCGCCCGAGCGCCTCGGTCAGCGCGTCGACGTCGGTCACCGGCCGCTCGCAGACGAACCCGCGACACACGTACGCCGTCGCGCGGCCGTCGACCGCAGCCCTGCCGACCAGCAGCGGGATGTCGTCGCGCGGACCGTCGGCGACGACCACCACCGCGCCGAGACGCTGCCGGGCGGCGAGCGCCAGGGCGTCCCGGTCCGGTCCGGCAGGCCCGACCACGGCGATCTCGAGCGGACCGTCCTGCATCGTCTCGGCGGCCGCGAGCGACCAGCCGGCGAACCGGGGTGCCCGCTCGGCGAGGGTCGAGACGGTCGCGAGCGCGGCCTCGGCCGCGTCCCGGTAGCGGCCCGCACCGGTCAGCGCGTGCGCGGTGACCAGCGCGTGCACCGTCGCCGACAGGCCGGAGGGAGAGGCGTTGTCGCCGGGGTCCCGCGGACGGGCGACCAGCGCCTCGGCGTCGTCGGCGGTGTCGTAGAACCCGCCGTCGTCGGCTCGGAAGTGCTCGAGCGCCAGGTCCAGGAGCCTCAGGGCCCGCTCCAGCCACACCGCGTCGCCGGTCGCCTGCACCAGGTCGAGGAAGCCGGCGGCCACGCAGCCGTGGTCCTCCAGCACCCCGGCCGGCGTGCCCACGACGCCGCCCTTGGACACCCGCCGGAGCCGACCGTCGACCACGTGCACCCGCCACAGCAGCTCGCCCGCGGCGACCGCGGCGTCGAGGTAGGCCGGCACCCCGATGAGCGTCCCGGCCCGGCACAGGCCACTGATGGCCAGGCCGTTCCAGGCCGCCACCACCTTGTCGTCGCGGGCCGGCCGCTCCCGGAGGTCGCGGGCCTCCCGGAGCCGCCGCTGCACGCCGAACCAGCGTTCGAGGCCCGTATCGTCCGCAGGGTCCTCCCGGAGCTGGAGCGTGGAGGCGCCCCGCTCGAAGGTGCCGGCATCGGTGACCGACAGCAAGCGAGCCGCCCAGCGTCCGTCGTGCTCGCCGAGGACCTCCACCAGCTGCGCCGGCGTCCAGACGTAGTAGGTGCCCTCCTCGCCCTCGGAGTCCGCGTCGAGGGCCGAGGCGAAGCCGCCCTCCGCCGTGCGCAGCTCGCCGAGCAGGAACTCGGCGATGCCCTCGGCGGCCCACACCCCCTCCGGGCTCTGCCCGACGCTGGCCCACTCGGCGTAGACCCGCAGCAGCAGGGCGTTGTCGTAGAGCATCTTCTCGAAGTGCGGCACCACCCAGTCGGCGTCGACGCTGTAGCGGGCGAACCCGCCGCCGAGCTGGTCGTGGAGGCCGCCGCGGGCCATCGCCCGCAGCGTCGCGGAGGCCATGGTCAGCGCCTGCTCGGAGCCGTTCCGCAGCAGGAACTCCAGCACCATCGACGGCGGGAACTTGGGGGCGCCGCCGAAACCGCCACGCTCGGCGTCGAACTCCGAGGCCAGGAGTGCGACCGCGCGACCCAGTGCCTCGGCGTCGATGGGCGCGGAGCCGCTCGGTAGGACCTGGTTGAGGTGCTCGCGCAGGTTGCCGGCCACGCGGCGTACGTCGTCCGGCTTGTCCCGCCACGCCTCCGAGAGCGCCTGCAGCACCTGGGTGAACGCCGGCTGCCCGTGCCGGGGCTGGTCCGGGAAGTAGGTGCCGGCGAACCACGGGTTCCCGTCGTGGTCGAGCACGCAGGTCATCGGCCAGCCGCCGTGCCCGGTCATCGCGGTGGTCGCGTTCATGTAGACGGCGTCGACGTCCGGCCGCTCCTCGCGGTCGACCTTGATGTTGACGTAGTGCTCGTTCAGGTACGCCGCCGTGGCCTCGTCCTCGAACGACTCGTGCGCCATCACGTGGCACCAGTGGCAGGCGGCGTACCCGACGCTCAGCAGGACGGGGACGTCGCGGCGCCGGGCCTCCTCGAACGCGGCGGGCTCCCACTCCCACCAGTCGACCGGGTTGTCGGCGTGCTGGAGGAGGTACGGCGACGTCGCGTCCTTCAGTCGGTTGGGCACACGACCAGCCAAGCAGGCAGTCCTAGGCTCGCGACATGTACGTGCCCCGCTTCAACGCCGTCGAGGACGAGGCGACGATCCGCGCCTTCGTGACCGACTCCGGCGCCGCTGACCTGGTGACGACCGGTCGCGAGGGCTACCCGGTCTCGACGCTCCTGCCCGTGGCGTGGGAGGACGACCGGGTGATCGCCCACTTCGCGCGCGCGAACCCGCACTGGAAGGAGATCGAACCCGGTGCACCCGCGCTGCTCGTGTGTCGCGGCGCCCAGGCCCACCCTGCGCCGCACCGAGCCGGTCCGGTCGAGCACTCGCGCAGCAACAAGCACTCCGGCGTCCGGCACCTCCCGGTCCGACTCACTCCGAGGATCTTCTACCGATAGGAACACCGTGCCCAAGACGCTCCACCCGTGCCAGCACGTCGACCTCGACTGGCTGGCCCGTGCCCCTCAGCGCTTCAGCAACGACGTCGACGTCGCGCTGTCCCCCGACGAGCTCTTCGGGGTCCTGGCCCGCGCGGACACCTGGCCGCGCTGGGCCAAGGTCATCACCCACGTGGAGTACACGAGCCCCGAGCCGCACGGCGTCGGCACCACCCGCGTCGTCACGATGCGCGGGGGGATGGTCGGCGACGAGGTGTTCCTCGCCTGGGAGCCGGGCCGGCAGATGGCGTTCCGGTTCAACACCAGCGCCACCAAGACCCTCAGGGCGTTCCTGGAGAACTACCGCCTGGAGCCGATCGCGGGCGGGACCCGGCTGACCTGGGAGCTCGGCATGGACACCGGCGGGGCCTCCCAGCTCTTCGCACCCGTCTCGACACCGATCACGAACCTGATGTTCCGGCGGTTCCTGGGGAACCTGCAGCGGCTCTGTGCGAACGGCGTGCCCGCGGTCGGGTGACGGCGGACGGTTTGCCGCAGGACCCGGTCGGGCACCGCCTCTCCTGCGTCACGCCACCCACCACACAGGAGGTTCTCCATGGACACCCGGACCATCGCCGTTCTCGCCCTGGTCATCGCCGTCGTCGTCCTGCTCTTCCTGGTCCTCTGACCCGGCCGGGCGGTCCGCTCGGGCGGACCGCCCCTACGTCCTCCTGCGCAGCGCCCCGGGCTTGTGCACGGCGGTGCCGCTGCCGCTCTCGCTCTCGACGAGGTACTGAGGCTCGTCCTTCGACGCCTTGACCTTGCGGCCGCCGGCCTCGGTCTCCGAGGTGATCTTCCTCAGCACCTTTCCCACGGCGGTACCGCCGTGGCTGTCCCACTCCACCTTGTCGCCCTTGCGGAAGCTCTCGTCGGCCATGACGGAGCGGTAACCGCCTCAGACCCGGCTGAGCAACGTCTGCGCGGTGAAGTCCGCGGCCCGCCGGTCGAACTCGCGGCCGTGCCGGAGCATCGCGTGCTTGCCGCCCTCGATCTCCACGAACTCGACGTCCGCGGTGCGCGCCAGGTTGGCGGCCACCGTGCGGGCGCGGGCCATGCTCGCGACCCGGTCCTGGGTGCCGTGCAGCACCAGCACCCGGCGACCGGTCAGGTCGGCGTCGTCCGTGGGGTAGACCCACGGGTTGAGCGCGACCACGGAGACGACGTCCGGCTCCGCACCCGCCAGAAGGGCGGCGCGGCCGCCGAGCGAGTGGCCGATCAGGCCCAGCGGGAGGTCGCCGAGCTCGCCGCGGACCTGCGCCATCGCCCACCTGGCGTCCGCCACCGGCGTGTGCTGGCCGTCCCACCCGCGCCACGAGTTGAGCAGGCGGTAGACCGCGAGCCGCCCGTTGCCGGCCCGAGCGGCCGCCTTGGCGGTCGGGATCATCCGGACGACCGACAGCTGGGTCGGGCTGACCATCATCCGGTCGCCCCGCGAGGCACCTCCGTGCAGCACGAGGACGGCGCCGACGGGCGAGCGTGGACGGGCGACCTGGATGAGCCGGGGAGAGGATTCCACCCCGACAGTGTTCAGGGTGCCTGGTGAGGGACCGGCCTCGTCACCAGGGACTCGGCGCGTAGTCCTTGAGGAAGTGGCCGTGCAGGTCGGTGCCGGTCTCACCCTGGACCACCGGGTCGTAGACGCGGGCCGCGCCGTCGACCAGGTCCAGCGGGGCGTGCCAGCCCTCCGCGGCGATCCGGAGCTTGTCCTGGTGCGGCCGCTCGTCGGTGATCCACCCGGTGTCGACCGCGTTCATCAGGATCCGGTCGGTCTCGAACATCTCCGCCGAGCTGGTCCTCGTCATCATGTTGAGAGCGGCCTTGGCCATGTTGGTGTGCGGGTGGCCGGCGCCCTTGTAGCGGCGCGAGAACTGACCTTCCATGGCCGACACGTTGACCACGTGCGCACGTCCGGAGGGGGCTCGGCGCGCCGCCTCGGCGAGGGCCGGACGGAGCCGCGACACCAGGAGGAACGGCGCCACGGAGTTGCACAGCTGCACCTCGAGGAGCTCGAGCGGGTCCACCTGGTCGACGGTCTGGGTCCACGAGTTGCTGGTCGCGACGTCGGGCAGCAGCCCGCCGGCGTCCACCGCGGTGCCGGCCAGGTGCGCGTCGAGGGAAGCGTTGCCGGCCCGCAGCGCGAGCGCGGTCAGGGAGGCGGCCGTGTGGGCGGCGACCGCCTCGGCGGTCGACTCACCGTCGTGGTGAGCCACCGGGTCGGCGGCCAGGGCCCCGGCGATCGCGGCGGGGTGCGCCTCGGAGACCCGGTCGAAGGTGACCATCTCGGGCAGCGTCACGCCCAGCGGCAGCGGCGCGGACTCGGCCTCGACCAGCTGGGAGTAGGCGCCCGGGGAGCGGCGTACTGTCTGGCACGCGTTGTTGACCAGGACGTCGAGCGGCCCCTCGGCGGCGACGTCGTCGGCGAGCGCGACCACCTGGGTCGGGTCGCGCAGGTCGATGCCGACGATCTTCAGCCGGCCGATCCAGTCGGCACTGTCCTCGAGCGCGGCGAACCTGCGCACCGCGTCGTGCGGGAACCGGGTGGTGATCGTGGTGTGCGCCCCGTCGCGCAGCAGCCGGAGCGCGATGTACATGCCGATCTTGGCCCGCCCACCGGTCAGCAGGGCGCGCTTGCCGCTCAGGTCCGTGCGCTGGTCGCGCTTGGCGTGCGACATCGCGGCGCAGGCCGGGCACAGCCAGTGGTAGAACGCGTCGACCAGCGTGTAGTCGTGCTTGCAGATGTAGCAGCCGCGCGGGTTGACCAGCTCGCCGGCGAACGGGCCCTCGGCCTGCGAGACCAGCGGGATGCCGAGCGTCTCGTCGTCGATCCGCAGCGCCGAACCGGTCGCCGTCGCCTCGGTCACGCGACGGTCGTGAGCGAGGTCGGCGGCCCGCTTGGCCAGCTTGCGGTCGCGCTTGAACGCCTTGTACATGTGGGAGGTCGCGTGCTTGACCTCGACCCGGGCCGGATCGTCGTGGGGCAACTCGTGCAGCTGCCGGAGCACCCGCAGCGTGGTGGCGAGGTCGTCCGGGTCGATCACGTCTCGTCGGGCTTGGCGGGCTCCGAGCCGTAGAGACCTGCCTTCTCGGCGTCCTCCGCCCGGCGCAGGTGCTTGGTGAGGCTGAACCCGAGGAAGGCGACGGCGCCGATCAGGAGCAGGAAGACCGCGAACGCCGTCCAGCCCGCCTTGACGTCCTCGGGCTCGGGCGACTCGTCGGCGAGGCTGACGAGGCCCAGCACCAGGTCCAGCAGCAGCGCGGAGGTCATGGGGCCATTGTCGCAGCCGGGTCGTCCCCGACCGTTATCCCGGTGAACAGGTCGTCCTCGGGCACGGGGCTGTCGACGAACGACGTCACGAGCTCGAAGTCCTCGGTGGGCGCGACCTCGAGCTGGATCTCCCGCGGGATCGCGAACCAGAAGCCGTCCGGGTCGATCTGGGTGGCATGCGCGAGCAGGGCCTGGTCGCGCACCCCGAAGAACTCACCGCACGGGACCTTGGTCGTGATCCGGGCGTCCCACTCGGGCTCGGGCTCCCACTCCTTGAGGCGCTCCTCCCACGGCGACTCGAGACCGTGGGCCAGCATCGCCTCGTGCAGGGCCAGCATCCGCGGCCGGTTGAACGAGTGGTGGTAGTAGAGCTTCAGGACCTGCCAGGGCTCGCCCAGCTCGGGGTAGCGCTCGGGATCGGCGGCCGCCTCGAACGCGGCCACCGAGACCTCGTGGCACTTGACGTGGTCGGGGTGCGGGTAGCCACCGCGCTCGTCGTACGTCGTCATCACGTGCGGCCTGAACTGCCGGATCAGCTTCACGAGCGGCGCGGCCGCCTCCTCGAGCGGGACCAGGGCGAAGCAGCCCTCGGGCAGCGGCGGCTTGGGGTCGCCCTCGGGCCAGCCGGAGTCGACGAAGCCCAGCCAGTCCTGCCGCACGCCCAGGATGTCGCGGGCCCGCTCCATCTCCTGCCGGCGGATCTCGGTGATGTTGGCCAGCACGTCGGGGCGGTCCATCTTGGGGTTGAGGATCGACCCGCGCTCCCCGCCCGTGCAGGTGACGACGTGGACGTCGACGCCCTGCGAGACGTACATCGCGGTCGAGGCGGCGCCCTTGCTCGACTCGTCGTCAGGGTGGGCGTGAACGTGCATCAGCCGGAGTCCCGCGCGGGGCTTCTCGTGAGTC
Organism: Nocardioides sp.; assembly: GCF_016462705.1. Lineage (GTDB taxonomy): Bacteria > Actinomycetota > Actinomycetes > Propionibacteriales > Nocardioidaceae > Nocardioides. The sequence goes on from NZ_JAEMSS010000020.1 coordinate 17,979, forward strand.
GGCCCCGGAGTCGGCCCATCGGTCGGGACAGGGGGATTCGGCATGTCATAACCCTAGGTGTGAGAGTGGACGGGTGAGCACGCAGGACGCGATGGCGGAGCGCTACGGCGCACCGTCGCCCGCTCGGCGACGCGCGCTCGTCATCGCAACCGTCGGGATCGCCCTGGTGTTCCTCGGGTGGCTGGCGTGGACCGTGGCTGGTCACACCCAGACCGAGGTGACCTCGGAGATGGAGGGGTTCTCGGTCATCGACGACTCCACGGTCTCGGTGGTGCTGGTCGTCAGCCTCGACGAGGAGGCGGAGGGCGCGAGCTGCCGGCTGCGCGCGTTCGCGGAGGACCACACCACGGTCGGGGAGCTCGCCTTCGCACCGGACCCGGGCGCCGGCCGGCGCAACGTGGTCGAGATCCGCACCGACCGTCGTGCGACCGCCGTGGAGTCCCTGGGCTGCACCACCGACGGCCAGAAGCAGCCTCGATAACGGGCCGATTCTCGGCGTCCTTGTTACAGTTGCCGTTCTGACGTCCTGCCGGCCGTCATCTGACCGGCCCGCAGCGCCGACCGGCGTCGAGTCCGACCGACCACGACCCGACAACGACGCAGTCGACCATCATCGAGTGACATCTCAGGAGTACCCCCATGACTCAGTCCACCGACCAGGGCACGATCTGGCTCACCCAGGAGGCGCACGACAAGCTGACCGCCGAGCTGGAGGACCTCAAGGGACCGCGGCGGCAGGAGATCATCGAGCGCATCAGCGCGGCGCGCGACGAGGGCGACCTCAAGGAGAACGGCGGCTACCACGCGGCCAAGGACGAGCAGGGCAAGCAGGAGGCCCGCATCCGGCAGCTCGAGGAGATGCTCCGGCGCGCCGAGGTCGGCGAGACCCCGCCCGACGACGGCGTGGTCGAGCAGGGCATGAAGGTCACCATCCGGTTCGTGGACTTCGACGACGAGGAGACCTTCCTCTTCGGTGCCCGCGAGATGGAGGAGGAGGGCCTGACCGTCTACTCCCCGCAGTCCGCCCTCGGCTCGGCCATCAACGGCAAGAAGCGCGGCGAGACGGTGAGCTACACCGCTCCCAACGGCAAGGACGTCAAGGTCGAGATCGTCGACGCGGTGCCGTTCACCGGATAGTCACTCCAGCACCCGGTAACCGCGCTCCCGCAGCCGGCCCATCAGCTGCTCCGAGTGCTGGGCGCCCCTGGTCTCGAGCTGGAGGTGCACCTCGACCTCGTCGAGGTGCAGCCGCGGCGAGATCCGTTCGTGCACGACCTCGAGCACGTTGGCGCCCACGGCGCTGATCTCAGTGAGCAGCGTGGCCAGGCCGCCCGGGGTGTCGGGGATGTTGACCCGCAGGTTGAGGTAGCGCCCAGCGGCGGCCATGCCGTGCCGGATCACCTTGCCGAGCAGCAGCGGGTCGATGTTGCCGCCGGACAGCACCGCGACGGTCGGCGTGCCGAAGTGCTGCGGCTGGTCCAGGATCGCCGCGACCGCGGCCGCGCCGGCCGGCTCGACGACGAGCTTGGCGCGCTCCGCCAGCGCCAGGACGGCCCTCGCCAGCGAGTCCTCGGAGACGGTGAGCATCTCGTCGACGTGGTCGCGGACGGCGGCGAAGGTCAGGTCGCCCGGCAGCCCCACCGCGATGCCGTCGGCCATCGTCTTCATCGACGACAGCGGCTCCGGGTGCCCGGCCGCCAGCGAGGCCGGGTACGCCGCCGCGCCCGTGGCCTGTACCCCCACGACCCGGACCTCGGGCCGTAGCGCCTTGACCGCGATCGCGACACCCGAGAGCAGGCCGCCACCTCCGCACGGCACGATCACTGTCGCGACGTCGGGGGCCTGCTCCAGCACCTCGAGCCCGAGGGTGCCCTGGCCGCTGATGATGTCGACGTGGTCGAACGGGTGGATCAGCACCGCCCCGGTCTCGTCCGCGAAGCGGCGCGCCGCGACCAGCGACTCCTCGAGCACCTTGCCCTCGAAGACGAGGTCGGCGCCGTACGCGCGGGTCGCCCGCTCCTTGGGGATGGGCGCCCCCTCGGGCATGAACACCGTCGACTTGATGCCCAGCAGCTGGGCGGCGAGCGCGACCCCCTGGGCGTGGTTGCCCGCGGACGCCGCGACCACGCCCCGGGCCCGCTCCTCCGGCGAGAGGCGCGCGATCCGGGTGTAGGCGCCGCGGGACTTGAACGAGCCGGTGCGCTGCAGGTTCTCCGCCTTGAGCGAGACCGGTCCGCCGACCAGGGCCGACAGCCACCGGGACTGCTCCATCGGCGTCTCGATGGCGACGCCCCGGATCAGCTCGCGGGCGGCCTCGATGTCCGCCAGGGTGACCGGGCAGCCCGCGGGCGAGGTGTCAGCCACCTACCGCTCCGTCGTCGGGACCGGCGGGCTTGACCGGGACGTCTTCCAGGGCGGATGTGTCCCCCGTCTCGACGTAGTCCTCCGCCAGCTCCTCGACCGGGTCGTCCCCGGGATCGGTGTAGCCGGCGAGGTGCTGGACGACGGCGTTGGCCGCGGCCGCGAGCGGCACCGCGACCAGGGCGCCCGCCACGCCCGCGGTCAGGACGCCCGCGCCGATGGCGAGGATCACCGCGAGCGGGTGCACGGAGACCCAGCGGCCCATGAGGAACGGCTGCAGGATGTGGCCCTCGAGCTGCTGGACCCCGATCACGATGGCCAGCATGATCAGCGCCTTGACCGGCCCCTGGTCCACGAGGGCCACCAGGATGGCCACGGACCCCGCGATGGTGGCTCCGATGATCGGCACGAACGCGCCGAGGAACACCAGCACGCCGATCGCCAGCGAGAACGGCACCCCGATGATCGCCGCCCCTGCACCGATCAGGATGCCGTCCACCGCGGCCACGATGACGGTGGCCCGGACGAACTGGGTGAGCGAGATCCAGGCGACCCGGCCGGAGCTGTCGACCCGCTCCCGGGCCGCGCGGGGCGACAGCCGGACCACCCACGCCCAGATGCGGTCGCCGTCGGCGAGGAAGAAGTAGGTCGAGAACAGCACGATGAAGAAGCCGGCCAGGACATGGGTGACGGCCGTACCGACCTCGGTGACCCGGGTGAGGACGCCGCCCTCCTGCGACTGCTCGCTGATCGCGTCCTGCACGCTCTTGATGTAGTCGTTGATCTGCGAGTCGCTGGCGTTGAGCGGGCCGTCCTTGAGCCAGTCCTTGATCTCCTGCAGCCCGGCCACGGTCTGGTCGGCGAGGTCGGTGGCACCTTCGGCGACCTGCTGGCCGGCGAAGGTCAGCAGGGACGCGACGCCGGCGATGGTGGTCAGCACGACGAGGATCGACGCCACGCTCCGGCGTACGCCGATCCTGGTCAGCCACTCCACGAGCGGCACGACCAGCGCAGTGACGAGCAGCGCCACCACCACCGGGATCACGATGACCGCCAGGAAGGCGATCAGCCAGCCCAGCACCGCCACGGCCGCGGCGATCACCAGGAGCCGCCACGACCACGAGGCCGCGAGCTCCACCCCGTGGGGCACGTTGCCCTGCGGGTGCGGTGGCGGGGCCGGCGGTGGCGGCGGGTGCCGCTCGGCGGAGCGCATCGCGTTCCACTGCTGCGCCAGCCGGGAGGCGACGCCCAGGTGAGGGGGCTCGTCGGGCACCTCGCCGGAGACCTCGCCGGAAACCCCGTCGCGCTCCTGTCCCGACTTCACCACGCGGGCAATCTATCCACCAATGACATGGCCAGCCGGTACCCCGCGTCGGGGTGCTCGGCGGCGAGCAGCCCGGCGGCCGCCAGGACGTAGTCGTGGTCGACCGCCAGCCGAGCGCGCTCGGGGAGCTGCCAGCCCTCGCCGGCGTCCGCACGCCCCGGGCCGACACTGGGTCCGAGCACCCGCTCGGTGACCCCCGGACGACCGTGCCGGAGGACGCCGCCCGACCCGACGACCAGCCCGACCCGGCGCAGGTCGGTGCCGGTGCGCTCCACGACCCGGCCCTCGGGGCTTACGACGACGCGGGACCGGCCCGCGTGCCGACGCAGCGCCAGCCCCACCGCGGCTCGGGCGATCGCCTCGTCGATGTCCTGCTCGGTCTCGGTGACCGGCAGGAAGCCGGGGTCGGCCCGGCGTGCGGCCGCGGCGTCGGCGAGGCCGCTGAGCTCCGCCGCCTCGACGGTCGAGACCGCTGACCAGCGCATGCCGAGGTCGCCCTCGACGGTTCGCGTCACCGGGCTGCCGGCGACCACCTCCCGAGCCAGTCCCTCGGCGTCGACGGACCCGTCCTCGGGGTCGATCTCCACCACGGAGTGGACGTCCGTGGTGGCGCCTCCGACGTCGACGACCACGACGTCGCCGATGCCAGGTCTCGACTCGTCGAGCCCCCGGGCGAGCAGCTCGACCCCGGTCAGGACGACGTCGGGCGTCGCGCCCCTCACCATCGCGGTGAAGTCGGCTCGGGCGCTGAGGTGCTTGCCCCCGATGACGTGGGACAGGAAGACCTCGCGGACCGCCCGGCGCGCGGAGCCGGGCGCGAGGACCCCGATCCGGGGCACCACGTTGTCGGCGACCACGTGGGGGATGCCGGCGAGCGCGCGCTCGACGTCCGCGCGGGCGTCCACGTTGCCGGCCACCACGACCGGTCCGCGCCACCCGCTGGCGGCCAGGCCCCGGGCCGCGTCGACGATCACCTCGGTGTTGCCGCCGTCGGTGCCACCGGTCAGCAGGATCACATCCGCGCCCGCGCCGGACGCCGGTCGAGGTGCGAGCGCAGCCAGCCTCGAGACCTCGGTCGCCCGACCGCCGAAGGCGACCACGTCGACCACCTTGCCGCCACTGGACAGGGCCACCCGCCGGCCGGCCTCGGCGGTGACGAGCGCCTCGGCGCCGACGACGGCGATCCGCAGCCCGCCCCCGGCGCTCGAGCACGCCAGCACCTCGGCCGCGGTCGCGCGAGGGTCCCGCTCGGCGAGGACGGCCAGGCAGGCGTCGTACCCGTCGAGGACGTCGGTCTCGATCGTGGTGCGATGCTCGGCGGCCGCTACGATGCGGCCCGCGGCCAGGTCGACCAGCGAGGCCTTGGTGAAGGTCGAGCCGAAGTCGACGCAGACGACCGCGCTCACCCGAAGGTCGCCACCACGGACGCGGCGGCCGCGACGAGGCACACGATCACGGCCGCGGCGAGCACGTGCAACGCCGGGTTCGCCGGCAGCGGTTCGCCGGACCGGATGGCGGCCTCGGCATCGCGGAACCGGAGGTATCCGCCGATCGCGGCGACGCCACCGGTGCCGACGAGCAGGGCGGCGAGGAGCCGGGATCCCCAGTCACCCTCCAGGAGGTGTGCGACCGCGAGCCCGGCCGCGACCAGGCCCACGGCCGTCCGCTCGTAGGCCAGGAAGGTGCGCTCGTTGGCGAGGGTGAAGCGGTAGTCCGGCTCGACCGGACCCTCAGCCGAGGGCACGGTCCAGGTCCGTGATCAGGTCCTCGACCGTCTCGATGCCCACGCTGAGCCGGACCAGGTCCGCGGGGACCTCGAGCTCGGTGCCGGCCACGCTGGCGTGCGTCATCCGCCCGGGGTGCTCGATCAGCGACTCGATACCGCCCAGCGACTCCGCGAGCGTGAAGACCTCGGCGCGGTCGCACACCTCGAGGGCGTGCTCCTCGCCGCCCCGCACGCGGAAGCTGACCATCCCGCCGAACCGCGCCATCTGCTTCGCCGCGACCTCGTGACCGGGGTGGCCCGCGAGGCCGGGGTAGTAGACGTGCTCGACCCGGTCGTCGGCGTCGAGGAACGCGACGATCCTCTCGGCGTTGTCGCAGTGGCGGTCCATCCGGACCGCGAGGGTCTTGAGACCCCGCAGGGTCAGCCAGGCGTCGAACGGGCCGGCGACGGCCCCCATCGCGTTCTGGTGGTAGCCGACCTTGTCGGCGAGGTCGAGGTCGCGCACGACGACCGCGCCGCCGACGACGTCGCTGTGGCCACCGGCGTACTTGGTGGTCGAGTGGATGACGACGTCCGCGCCGAGCGTCAGCGGCCGCTGCAGGTAGGGCGTGGCGAAGGTGTTGTCGACGACGAGCAGGGCGCCGGCCTCGTGGGCGACGCTGGCGAGCGCCTCGATGTCGGCGATGCCGAGCAGCGGGTTGGTGGGGGTCTCGACCCAGACCATCCTCGTCTCCGGGCGGATCGCGGCGCGGACCGCGTCGAGGTCGCTGAGCGCGGCCGGGGTGTTGGCCAGGCCCCAGCGCTGCTCGACCTTGTCGAAGAGCCGGTGCGTGCCGCCGTACGCGTCGTTCGGAAGCACCACGTGGTCGCCGGGGTCGAGGAGCCCGCGGACGACCGTGTCCTCGGCGGCGAGGCCCGACGCGAACGCGAAGCCGCGCTCGCCCTCCTCCAGGGCCGCGATGTTGCCCTCGAGCGCGGTGCGGGTGGGGTTGCCCGAGCGGCTGTACTCGTAGCCGCCGCGCAGGCCGCCGACGCCGTCCTGCTTGTAGGTGGAGGTCGCGTAGATCGGCGGGATGACCGCCCCTGTCATGGCGTCCGGCTCGTAGCCCGCATGGATGGCGCGGGTCTCGAAGCCGGCCTTGCTTCGGTGCTCTTGGCTCACCCGGTGAGAGTATCCAGCGCATGACCCCGCGGCGCCGCTGGCTGACGGCGGCGTACGCCGCGCTCTCCGTCGCGGACACCGCACTCGTCGGGGTCGGTCCGCGCGGGCGCCGTCTCCACCACGTCGTCAAGCCGTTGCTGATGCCCGTCCTGGCCGCCGGCCTCGCGGGCGACACCCCACCCGGACCGGTCGTCCGCCGGGTGCTCGCGGCCCAGGGGCTGTCCTGGGGCGGGGACGTCGCCCTGATGGGGAGGAGCGAGTCGCGGTTCCTGGCCGGGGTCGCGTCGTTCCTCGGGGCGCACGTGGCGTACGTCGCCGCGTTCCGCGCCCTGGGCTCCGGCTCGCCCACCGCGAGCGCTGCCGGGCGTGGGGTGCTGGCCCTGGCCTCGGTCGCGGTGCCGGCCAACGCCGTGCTCGCGGGACGGCGGGACGCACGCTTCGGGGTGCCGGTCGGGGCCTACGGCCTGGTGCTGGCGGCGATGGCGGCCAGCGCCGCGGCCCTGCCGGAGTCGCCGGAGCGGACCCGGGTCCGGGCCGGCGCCGCCCTGTTCCTGACGTCCGACTCGCTGCTCGGCGTCCAGCTGTTCCTGCGCGACGAGCCGCACCCCGCCCTGGAGTCGGCGGTGATGGCGACCTACACCGCCGCCCAGTGGCTGATCAGCGACGGGGTCAGCCGCTCGGTCGGCTGATCCTGGGCCGGTCCCAGGGCTGAGCCTGTGAGTCTGCTGAGGACGGGAACGACCGAGACAGCCGCGCTGTTGCAGACTGTGCCCAGCACGTGGGCAGACAAGACCCTAGGAGCGCGAATGAGCATGTTCTCCCGCCGCAACGCCGCCCTCGTCGAGCCCGAGCAGACCCTGCCCGGCCGCACCGAGCGCCCCTTCGCCGTCGCCGACAGGCACAAGATCCTGGACGCGCCCGTCATCACCGACGAGGCGCCCGCCGGCCTGGAGGTCGCGATCTTCGGCCTGGGCTGCTTCTGGGGGGCCGAGGAGATCTACTGGCAGGTCCCCGGCGTCTGGTCGACGTCGGTCGGCTACGCGGGCGGCACGACCCCCAACCCGACGTACGACGAGGTCTGCAGCGGCCGCACCAACCACACCGAGGCCGTGCGGGTCGTCTTCGACCCCAGCGTCGTGTCCTACGCAGACCTGGTGAAGACGTTCTTCGAGGTGCACGACCCGACCCAGGGCTTCCGCCAGGGCAACGACGTCGGCACCCAGTACCGCTCCGCGATCTACTACACGACCCCCGAGCAGGAGCAGACCGCCCGTGAGCTGACCGCGGTCTACGGCGCCGAGCTCGAGCGCCGCCGGCTGGGCTCGGTCACGACCGAGATCCGGCCGGCCAGCGAGACGCCGTACTACTACGCGGAGGACGCTCACCAGCAGTACCTCGCCAAGAACCCGTTCGGCTACCGCTGCCACGCCAACACGGGTGTGAAGTTCCCGGCCTGACCAGCGAACCGATTCCGTCACGGGCGCATCACACCTGACGTGAGAAGACCGGCCGGCACTGCCCTCGCCCTCGCCCTCGCACCATTGGTGTGGGCCGCACCCGCTGCCGCCGCCTCCGAACCGACCTGCCAAGGCCAGCCGGCGACCATCGTCGGCGAGCCCGGTGGGTCGGTCCGGGGCACCGACGGGCCCGACGTGGTGGTCAGCGACGGGGCCCGGTGGGTCGTCACCGGAGCCGGCGACGACGTCGTGTGCCTCACCGGCTCGAGCGACGACGGCCACCGCGTCCGGTTCGCATCGGGTGCCGGCCACGACTCGGTCGTGGTGACGAGCACGGAGGCCGTGACGGGTCACCTCGGCCACGGGGAGGACACCTTCGTGGGTGGTGACGAGCGGGACCTCGTGCGGGGCGGCGAGCTCGAGTCGGTCGAGATCGGCGGCGACACCGGCGAGCAGTACGTCGACCGCGACCGCGACACGATCAGCACCGGCGGCGGTGACGACGGGGTGGCGGCGTCGAACGACGACACCGTCTCGCTCGGCCGGGGTGATGACGGGATGAACCGGGAGGTGCTCGCCGGCGCCCCGTACGCCGGAGACGTGGACGGCGGCCCCGGCAGGAACTTCCTCGGGCTGAACGTCTCCGGGGACGCGGGGAAGGACGCCGGGAGCTGGGTGCTGGACACCCACGCGGGGACGTTCTCCCGCAACGGCGAGACCCACCTGTCGTTGACCGATTTCACCGGCTTCCAGGTCAGGTTCGCGAAGGCCGACGAGGAGCTGCGCGTCCGAGGGAGCCGGCGGCACGAGTCGTTCGAGGCGTACGGGCAGGACGGACTCGTCGAGACAACGCTTTCGATCAGTGCGGGCGGGGGAAACGACGAGATCTACGTCGGACGGGCCGGGTACGACCTCGACGACGTGCTGGTCCGGTCGATCGACGGCGGGCCGGGGCGCGACCGGCTCGTCGTCTCCCAGTACGAGGGGCCGAGCGTCTTCCGCCTCGATCTGGCTGCTGGTGCCTACCGGTACGGGAACCGCGGGACCACCACCAAGGTCCCCGTCGCCGGCATCGAGCACGCCCAGGTCACTGGCATCCCGTTCCTGACCATGCGTGGTTCGTCGTCCGGCAACCGGCTGGCCGTGACGCTGCCGACCGGTTGGCAGGCCTTCGAGCGGTGCCGGGTCCTGCTCTCCGGTCGTGGCGGCGACGACCTCCTCCGTGTGCTCGAGGGGCCGCGCTCGCGCTCGACGAGCTGTCCCGGACCCGTGCTCCGAGGCGAGCGCGGAAGCGACCTGCTGGTGGGGTCCCAGGGGGACGAGACGCTGGTCGGAGGCCCCGGCCGTGACGTCGCCCGCGGGGGCCCGGGCCGGGACGTGTGCCGTGCCGAAGTCAGGATGGGCTGCGAGCGCCGCTGAGTTCGGCACGCTCCGGCTGTCGTATCCGGTGGCCGCCGTTCGTGGCGACCGTGAAGGGTGGCCGTCAGTGCTGCCCTGACACAGGAGGACACATGCCCGAGTACCTGATCTTCTTCAACCAGCAGTGGGTGCCCGACTACCCGGAAGGGGACTGGCCCGAGATCGGCAAGACGTCTCGCGCCGTGGTCGCGGAGATCCAGGAGGCCGGCGAGCTGGTGTACGCCGGTGGTCTCGAGGAGACCGCCGCGCTGGCGCACGCCGACTACGACAACGGCGAGTCGATCGTCACCGACGGGCCCTACGTCGAGACCAAGGAGTGGCTCGGGGGTCTCACGATCGTGGACGTGCCGGACGACGACCGGGCGCGCTACTGGGCGTCGCGCATCGCGGTGGGCTGCCGGTGGCCCCAGGAGGTCCGCAAGGTGAAGCCGGGCAGCGCCCGCGGCTGAGCGCATGCGTGGGGGCCTCGCGGGTTACCGAAGGAATTCTGCTTCAACGAGAGGACACCGCATGGGCATCATCGGATTTCTGGTCGCAGGTCTCATCATCGGAGCCCTGGCGCGCCTCTTCAAGCCGGGTCGACAGAACCTCAGCATCCTCATGACGCTGCTGCTGGGCGTCGTCGGTTCGGTCATCGGCGGGGTCATCGCCAGTGCGATCGGCACCGGCGACATCATGGAGCTCAACGTGATCGGGTTCGTCGTCGCGGTCATCGCCGCGGTGCTGCTGATCGGTGCCGCGGAGAGCCTCTCGGGGAAGGACAAGGCGCACGTCTGACGTTGACTACGGCGTCTTCAGCACCCGCATCCGCAGCGGCTCGGCTTCCTGGTCCCACATGACGGCGACGTCACCGTTCGGGGCCATGACCGCGAACGCCGCCTCGAGGACGTCGACGCCGGCGTCCGGCCAGGCTGTGTAGCGCCGGCTCCAGGCCGATCCGTGCGGCCGGTAGCGCGCGTAGACGCCGTACTCGCCCCAGCCGACGAAGGTGTCGCCCGCCCGGTCGACGGCAACCATGACCTCGCTGGCGACGGTGCCGCCCTCGGCCAGGCGCTGCGGCGTGGTCCAGGCACCGCCGGAGCCACGCTCGGCGACGTCGATGCGTCCCTCGTCCCGGGCCATCGCGACGACGAAGTGGCCGCGCGGGTTCACCACGACGTCCACGTCGTTGAGCTCGCCACCCTTCGCCAGACTGCGGGGCGCTCCCCACCGTCCGGTGACGGACCGGGTGACGACCCGCACCCCGGAGAGGTCGGGGCTGAAGACCACCACGGCCCGCCCGTCACCGGCGACCGCCAGGTCGTGGTCGTAGCCCTCGGCGGTGATCGGGGCGGACGTGCTCCACCGCCCACCGACCCCGCGCACCCGCGCGGCCAGCGCCTGCGGCTCACCGAACGCCTGCACGCCGTAGACCACGGTCGCCGTTCCGTCGGCGGCGATGCCGACCGCGGGCTCGTCGGCGCCGTTCGCAGGGGTCACGTCCACCGCCTGGCGCCACGGCCCCGCCTTCGGGCGGTACGCCGACCGGATCCGGGTCGGTAGCCCGTCCTCCTCACTGCCCCACGTCCACACCGCCACCACGGCTCCCGCAGGGTTGACGGCGACGTCGAGACCCGACGCGCGACGGATCACGCCGGGGACGTCGCCGGGCAGGCTCGCGTCGTCGGACAGGCTCACGGGCGCGGACCAGCTGCCGGAGGCGCTGAGCCGGGCGGCCGCCACGCCGTCGCTCTGACCCTCGCGCTGGGTGACCCAGACGACGGTGACGATGCCGCGCCGGTCCGCGACGACCTCGGGGACGGTGCCCTGGCCCACCACGGTCCGCCTGCCCCAGGTCCCGTCAGCGAACCGCTGCCGCACGACGACCGACGGCGGGTAGTCCGTGCTTTGCCAGGCAGCTGTGGTGACTCCCTCGCCGTCGACGGCGACCGAGGCGCTCGGCGGGTTGGGTGCGAGCGTCCGGACGGGCCCCCACCGCGCCGGCGACCCGACGCCGGCCGAGTTGCCGTCCGCCGGGACCGTGACCCCCGAGACCGCCAGTGCCCCGGCGGCGAGAAGGGTCAGGACGACGGTGCGGGCGGACATGGTCGCCTCCGAGGGTCGGGTCACGGGTCACCCTCCACGGTCGCGCGATGGCGCGGGCGACGCCACGGCAGGGAGACCCTCGTCCTCAGGTCGTTGGACCTCCCGTCAGCGCCGCTCGCAGGCGACTCTGACCTCCGCCACGCAGACGTCGACACCAGGACCACCACGAGCGACGTCACGACCCGGACCGCCCATCAGGCGTTCGTCCTCCCGCGAACCGATCAGCTCGTCGTTGCCGACTCCGCCGACCAGCAGCGGTGCCGGACAACCCTTGGTCGTCCAGTCGAGCTTCGGCGACCGGATCCGGAGCTCGTCCCCACCTCCCCCGCCGATCAGCGTGACCTGGCAGCTCTCGCGCCGACGTCGCCCGGCCTGGGGGATCTCCGCCTCCAACCGGTTGGCAGCGGCACTGCCATGCAGGCGCACCTCGGGGAAGCCGTCGACGGCCGCGTCCTCGAACCCGGCCAGAGCCGCGCGGCGCGGCACCTCGCCGAGGCCGTACCGAAGACGGTCGCGGGCGAGGTCGAGATCGACGAACATGTCCCTGACGCCGCCACCGAAGTTGCTGAGGGTCAAGCGGTCGCGGCCGACACCCCCGTCGACCGAGGCCACGTCGGAGTTCCGCATACCGAACACCACGAGCCGCACCACGTCGTCACCCGCGCCGGCGTCCAGGGTCAGGGGGCCGCCCACCACGTCGAAGCTCTCGTCCCGCTTGCTGCCTCGCACCGTCAGGGGCTCACCCTTCGAGAGCGCGAACCGGGAGAAGCCCGTCCACGAGAAGCGCACCTCGCCGTCACGGCTGAGCTGCCCCACTCGGTTGTCGAGCAGCCAGGTGCCCGGCCCGTCCTCCTCGCGCGAGAGGCCATCGAGCAGCACAGAGTTGCGTCCGGCTCCTCCGTCGGCCTGGCCCGAGTCACCCTCCAGGCGGAGGTCGTCGTCCCCGGCACCCAGGGACAGTGAGTCGCCGTCGCCTTGGCCTCCGGACGTGACCCTGTCAGGTCCGCCGCCCGTGCTGATCGCGTCGGTCCCCGTGTCGGGCAGGCCGGAATCGTCGTCCTCGCGCCGGCCCGCGAAGACGACGTCCCGCGCGTCGTTGCCGACGTACCGGTCGTCGCCGTCGCCGAGGAACGCCCGGACCGGGCTGGTGTCGCGCACCCGCACGCTGTCGTTCCCCGGACCCAGGTCGAGCCACACCGACTTCCCGTGCGCGGTCGGGTCGGTGACGCAGACGACGTCGTCCCCCGCTCGGGTGTCCACCTGGAACGCCCCACCGGTCACCACGACGTCGGCGCCGTCGGACCCGCGGAGCACCTGGCCGGGCTTGCCCACCATCGTCGCCTCGCGGCCCTGACAGGTGGGCGCCGCCCCCGCGGCGGACGCGGGCGTCCCCATCGGGATGCTGACCAGGGCACTCAGGAGGACGAGGCTTGCACGAGGCGTCATGTTCAGTCTGATGCTGCCACGCCGCACTTGGTTCGCACCGGCACCGCTCACGGTCGGGCTTTCGTCGTCAGGGACACTGGGTGTCATGGCCGACCTGCCCCGCAAGGCAGCAGCGCGCACGGCGAGGCTCGCCGCGCTGCCGCTGGGGTACGCCGGGAGGACGGCTGTCGGGTTCGGCAGGCGGATGGGTGGCGCGCCCGCCGAGACGGTCCTGTCCGAGATCCAGCAGCGCACGGCCGAGCAGCTCTTCCGCACGCTCGGCGAGCTCAAGGGCGGGGCGATGAAGTTCGGCCAGGTGCTCTCGGTGCTCGAGTCCGCGCTTCCCGAGGAGGTCGCGGGCCCCTATCGCGAGCAGCTGACCAGGCTCCAGGACGATGCCCCGCCGATGCCCACCCAGACCGTGCGCGACCAGCTCACCAAGGACCTGGGCGCCGACTGGGCGGACCGGCTGGTGTGGCTGGACGGCGGCCCCACGGCGGCCGCGTCGATCGGCCAGGTCCACCGTGGCCGTTGGGCCGACGATCGGGAGGTCGCCGTCAAGGTGCAGTACCCCGGTGCCGGGGACGCCCTGCTCTCGGACCTGCGGCAGCTCGCCCGGCTGGCCCGGACGGTGGGCCCGCTGGTGCCCGGGGTCGACATCAAGCCGCTCATCGCCGAGGTCCAGGCCCGGGCCTCCGACGAACTGGACTACACCCTGGAGGCCGAGGCACAGCGCGCGTTCGCCGCGGCGTTCCGCGACGACCCCGACTTCGTGGTGCCCGACGTGGTGGAGGTCGGGGAGTCCACCCTGGTCACCGAGTGGCTGGAGAGCCCGCACTCCCTGGCGACGGTGATCCGGGAGGGCAGCCAGGAGGAGCGCGACCACTACGGGCAGCTGTTCGTCCGCTTCCTGTTCGCCGGTCCCGCCCGCACCGGGATGCTGCACGCCGACCCGCACCCCGGCAACTTCCGCATCCTGCCCACCGAGGACGGCCGGCCGGGCCGACTCGGCGTGCTCGACTTCGGCGCGGTCGCGCGGCTGGACGGCGGCGGGCTGCCCGAGGCGATGGGCCGGCTCATCCGGGTCGCCGCGCAGGCGGACCACGAGCAGCTCGAGCAGGGTCTGCGCGAGGAGGGCTTCATCAAGGACCGGGTCCGCGTCGACCCCGACCTCCTGCTCGACTACCTGGCGCCGTTCGTCGAGCCGACCAAGGTCGAGAGCTTCCGGTTCACCCGGGAGTGGATGCGCGAGCAGTTCCAGCGGATCAACAACCCCCGGGAGCCCACCTACACGGTGGCCCTCAAGCTCAACCTGCCACCCAACTACATGCTGATCCACCGCACCTGGCTCGGCGCGATCGGCGTCCTCAGCCAGCTGGGAGCCGAGGCGCCGTTCAAGGCGATCCTCGAGGAGTACCTGCCGGGGTTCGCAGACCCCACCTGACCGCACGGTCTGCCACGATGCCGTCCGTGAGCATCGCAGCGACCGGACGACGGGTGGCCGTGGAGGTGGGCCGCGCCGGCGTCGATCGGGTACGCCGCCGCGCCGGCCTGCCGCGGTGCGCCGCCGACCTCGGACCGGCCGACCTGGCTCGGGTGCTCGGACGGCCCGTCACCGGCGTGAGCCCGCTCGACGGGACGACCGGGACGACCGACCGGGCCCGGCTCGCCGTCGAGGGCCCGGGCCTGCCGCCGACGGTGTTCGTCAAGACCGCGGCCGTCGACGCCGGGACCCGGCTCTTCGGCGGGCTCGCCCGGCTCGGCGAGGTCGAGGTCGGCTTCTACCGCGACGTGCGCCCCGGCCTCGACCTCCGAGCACCCCGGCTGCTCGGCGCCACCTTCGACCGCGGCACGGGCCGGTTCGTGATCGTGCTCGAGGACCTCGCCGCCGAGGGCGCGGTGTTCTGCGACACCCTCTCCCGGCTCAGCGTCGACCAGACGGCCGCGGTGCTGTCCACCCTGGCCCGGCTGCACGGCGCCACGCACGCGAACCTGCCCCGGGTCCCCTGGCTGGGCACCAACTCCGGCGACGCCCTGCTCCCGCTCATCAGCGGGACGCTGCCCCGGCTCGCGGCGAAGGTGGCCGAGCGTGCCCCCGAGATGGTGCCGTCCGATGCCGCTCCCCTGCTGCGCGGCTACCGGCGCTGGGCCTCCACCCTCGACGAGGGACCCCACTCGGTGCTGCACGGGGACCCGCACCCGGGCAACGTCTACCTGCTCGGCGAGGACGGCGCCGGCCTCCTCGACTGGCAGGCCGTGCGCCGCGGGAACCCCCTGCGCGACGTGACCTACCACCTCGTGCTCGGCATGGCCGTCCCCGACCGCCGCGCCCACGAGAGGGACCTGCTGGCCCACTACGCCGGCGAGCTCGCCGCCCACGGCGGGCCGGACCTCGATGCCGACGAGTGCTGGCGACGGCACCGGCGGATGGCGGCGTACGCCTATGTCGCGGCGGTGTTCACCTCCGGTCTCGGCGGCCTGCAGAACGCCGAGATCGCCGACGCCGGGCTGAAGCGCGCCGGGGTCGCGGTGGCCGACCTGGAGACCGTGGCCCTCGTCGGGTGAGCTACTGGCCCACCGACCCGTCGATCGACTCCCGGATCAGGTCGGCGTGCCCCAGGTGCCGCGCGTACTCCTCGATCATGTGCACCACGATCCACCGCATGCTCAGCGGTTCCCCCGGCTTCCGCTTGCGGTGGCCGACGGCGATCGCGTCCAGGCCACCGGAGCCGTCCAGGATCTCGCGGGAGCGGGCGACCTCGGTGTCGTAGAGCGCCCAGATCTCGTCGGGCTGCATCGACGCCGCCACCGTCCACTCGGCGTCCGCGTCCGCCTTCCAGTCGAACGACGCCCAGGGCTCGGCGGGCGGCTCCCCCCGGAAGATCTCGGTGAACCACCAGCTCTCCACCCACGCCAGGTGCGTGACCAGCCCGCCGAGGGTCATCGCCGACGGCGGGTGCCGTCGGCCGAGCTGCTCGGCGTCGAGACCGCCCGCCTTGACCCGCAGGGTGTCGCGCATCCACTCGAGGAAACCGGTCAGCATGGTCAGCTCGTCGGCGACCTGCGGGATGTCGAAGCGCTTCATGACCATGGTCAGCCCTCCTGGGGCGAGCGCTCGGTGACGCAGTAGGTGAAGCCGTCCGGGCCGGTCAGCACCGTCCAGCCGCGGTCGAAGCGCTTCACGAGGGTGGCCCCGGCCGCGACGTGCCGGTCGACCTCGGCGTCGCGCTCCGTGGCGCACCAGTCGAGGTGGGCCCGGACGGCGGGCTCCTCCTCGTCGAGACGCTGCAGGAGCAGCTGCAGCGGCTGGCCAGGAGGCGGGGTCAGCCGCGCGAACTCGACGTCGGGTCGCGGGGGACGCGGCTCCCAGCCGGTCACGCGCTCCCAGAACGCGAACTCCTCGTCGAAGACCGAGGGTGGGATGTCCAGGCAGACCTGGTCGACGCGGGAGCGGCTGCCGTCCGGCCAGGCCGTGGCGGCGGGCAGGGTCGTCGCCGGATGCGAGACGAAGCAGAAGGTGAACCCTCCCGGCGAGGTGAGGGTGAGGTAGTCCCCCTCGTCGGCCGTCACCGCGGCCCCGATGCCGGTCGCGGCCTCCGCTGCGGCGCGCACGTCGTCCACGTGCACGACCAGGTGGACCCGGCTGGGTCCGGAGCCGAGCCGCTGCACGTCCAGGTAGTCGTCGCCGTCGGGCGGCAGGAGCGACACGTACTCGTCGTGGGCACCTCGCGCGGCCGAGGCCCGGTAGCCCGTGAGCCGCTGCCAGAGCAGGATCCCGCGCTCGTGCTCGTCCGCGGCCAGGTCCAGGTAGGCCGTGAGCCAGAACGGCGTCGTCACGGGACCGGCCGGCAGTCGTGACCGCAGCCGTCCGGCGCGGGCGGGCCGTCCGCGTGCGCCGCGGGCCGGTGCAGCACCGCGCCGGTCGCGGAGATGTGGACGTCGTCGCCGTCGGTCTCGGCGGTGCCGTCGACGAGCAGTGTGTAGCCGCGCTGCTCGAGCGGAGGGAAGACCAGCGTGACGACCGGGTTGTCGGCGAGGTTGGCCAGGGTGCCGCACCCCGGCGCCGGGACCCGCACCGTGCCGTCGACGACCGACGGCTCGACGGTCACCACCTTGACCCTGCCGTCGGAGGACGTCAGCAGGTAGCCGGTGCCGAAGCCCTCCAGCGCCTTGCCGAGGTCACCGACCTTCACGGGGATGCTCATGCCGCGAATCTAGTCACCACACACCGACGACGTCGCCGCCGATCCGCACGACGAACGCCGCGACGACCACGACGAAGAACACCCGGACGAACCGGGCGCCGCGCGAGACCGCGACCCGCGCTCCGACGTACCCGCCCAGCAGGTTGCCCAGCCCCATCAGCAGCCCGACCTTCCACAGGACCGCACCCTGAGGGACGAACACCACCAGGGCACCGAGGTTGGTCGCCCAGTTGGCCATCCGCGCCTTCGCCGACGCCTCGAGGAACGAGTAGCCGAGCAGCGCCACCAGGGAGAGCACCAGGAAGCTCCCGGTGCCCGGCCCCATCGCGCCGTCGTAGAACCCGATCGCGAAGCCGACCAGCATCGCCGTGGTCAGGTGTCGCCCCCTCCCGTGCAGCAGCTCGGTCTTGGAGCCGAGGTCGGGCTTGAGCAGCACGTAGCCACCGACCCCGACCAGCACCACCAGGACGATGGGTTCGAACGCCTCGCGTGGGATCTGCGACGCGACCAGCGCGCCGAGCACGGCGCCGGTGAACGCCAGCGCCATCAGCGGCCCGAACGTGCGCGGGTCCGGACGGACCCGGCGGTAGTAGGTCACCGAGCTGACCGTGGTGCCGCAGATCGAGCCGAGCTTGTTGGTGGCCAGGATCTGCACCGGCGACGCGTTCGGAAGCCCCAGGAGCAGCGCCGGCAGCTGGATCAGCCCCCCACCACCGACCACCGCGTCGACGAACCCGGCCGCGACGGCCGCGAGCACGAGCAGTGCCAGCACCGTCGTCGTCGGATCGCCCACCGAAGCCACCCTAGGATCAGGAGAACCAATTCGTCGTTCGACGCATCGGACTGGTCATGAGACTCCCGATCCTGGCGCTCGTCGCCTCGTGCACGGTGGGCCTGTCGGCACCCGCGTACGCCGCCCCGACGTGCCACGGGCAGGAGGCGACGGTCGTGGGATCACCGTCCACCGGCGCCACCGGCACCGACGGTGACGACGTGATCGTGTCGGGCGGCGCGGGCCTGGTGGAGGCCGGCGCCGGCAACGACCTCGTCTGCGTCACGGGCGCGACCCGCGAGGTCTTCGCCGGACCGGGCGCGGACACCGTCGACACCACCGCGGGGGCCTCGTCGGTCGAGACGGACCTGGGCATCGGCGTGGACATGTTCCTGGGTGGGCCGGGGT
>NZ_JAEMSS010000157.1 GCF_016462705.1 Nocardioides sp.
GGCGGGTCCTGGTGCCGCGCACCAAGGACCAGGCCGGTCCGCTCGCCGCCCGGCTCCGCGGATACGGCGCCGTCCCGGACGAGGTGCCCACCATCTCCGTCGAGCCGCCGCGCAACCCGCTCCAGATGGACAAGGCGGTCCGCGGCCTGGTCGAGGGCCGCTACGAGTGGATCGCGTTCACCTCGGTCAACGCCGTCCGCGCGGTCCGCGAGAAGTTCGAGGAGTACGGCCTCGACGCCCGCGCCTTCTCCGGCCTGAAGATCGCCGCGGTCGGTGACAAGACCGCCGAGGCGATCGCGGCCTGGGGCCTGCGCGCCGACCTGGTGCCCTCCGGGGAGCAGTCCGCCGCCGGGCTGCTGGCCGACTGGCCCGAGTACGACGAGCTGCTCGACCCGATCAACCGGGTCTTCCTGCCGCGCGCCGACATCGCGACCGAGAACCTGGTCGCCGGCCTGATCGACCTGGGCTGGGAGTGCGACGACGTCACGGCGTACCGGACGGTCCGGGCCACCCCACCGCCGGCCGAGACCCGCGACGCGATCAAGTCCGGACGCTTCGACGCGGTGGTCTTCACCTCGTCCTCGACGGTGCGCAACCTGGTCGGCATCGCCGGCAAGCCGCACCCGTCGACGGTGATCGCGGTCATCGGCCCGGCGACCGCCAAGACCGCGGAGGAGCACGGGCTCCGGGTCGACGTGCTGGCGCCCAAGCCGGACGTCGAGGTGCTGGTCGACGCGCTCGCGGACTTCGGGGCCGCTCGCCGGCTCGAGATGCTCGAGGCCGGCCAGCCGGTCACCCGCCCCTCGGACCGCAAGCCCTCGACCCGTCGGCGTCGCGCCGAATAGCCGGTCAGACGTGGCAGATGACGACGTCCCGGTGACGCGGCCGCTGGTGCGGCCGCGGCGCCTGCGTCGTACGCCCGGCCTGCGCAACCTGGTGGCCGAGACCTCCCTCGAGGCTCGTCAGCTGGTGCTGCCGCTGTTCGTCCGCGAGGGCATCGACGAGCCGGTCGCGATCTCGTCGATGCCCGGCGTCGTCCAGCACAGCCGCGACACCCTGCTCAAGGCGGTCGCGGAGGCGGCGGACCTCGGGCTCGGCGGCGTGATGCTGTTCGGCATCCCCGAGGCCAAGGACCCGACCGGCTCCGGAGCCATCGACCCCGGGGGGATCCTCAACCTCGCGATCACCGACGTCGTCGGCGAGGTGGGGGACGCGCTGACGGTGATGAGCGACCTGTGCCTCGACGAGTTCACCGACCACGGCCACTGTGGTGTGCTCACCCCCGACGGCCGGGTCGACAACGACGCGACGCTCGAGCTGTACGCCGAGATGGCCCGCGCGCAGGCGCACGCCGGCGTCGACGCGGTCGGCCCCAGCGGGATGATGGACGGCCAGGTGCGGGTGGTCCGCGAGGCGCTCGACGCCGCCAGCCACGCCGAGGTCGCGGTGATCGCCTACTCCGCCAAGTACGCCTCGGCGTTCTTCGGCCCGTTCCGGGAGGCGGTCGACAGCTCGCTCGTCGGCGACCGGAAGACCTACCAGCAGGACCCGCGCAACGGCCGCGAGGGTGTCCGCGAGGCGCTGCTCGACGTCGAGGAGGGCGCCGACGTGGTCATGGTCAAGCCTGCCCTCGGCTACCTCGACGTGGTGGCGGCCGTGCGGGCCGCGGTCGACGTCCCCGTGGCGGCGTACAACGTGTCCGGCGAGTACGCCATGGTCGAGGCCGCCGCGGCACAGGGCTGGATCGACCGCGAGGCGGCGATCCTGGAGTCCCTCACGTCGATCCGGCGGGCCGGTGCCGACGTCGTACTGACCTACTGGGCTGCCGAGGCCGCCCGGCTGCTGCGGCGCTGAGCGGGTTGGCGGGGTCCCCGGATATCCGGTGACCCTGCCACTTCTGCACCGAGATCTCGGTGCAGAAGCGTCGGACTCACCGGATATCCGGTGACCCCGCCCGCAGCCGGACCGCGACGACCAAACGTCAGGCGACAGGTCAGGAGCGGGGCAGCCCGGTCCGCGCGAACGACCTGGAGGCCAGGGCTGCGGACTCCTTCTGGGCGGCGGTCTTGGGGTTCATGTAGCCCTCGAGGCACTCGGCGAAGGCCGCCACGTTGAGCTGGCTGATCCCGTCGGCGAGGCACTGCGCGGTCGCCTCGGCCAGGTTGAGGACCTCGTCGACCGGCTCGATGGAGGTGGTCGGGAGCTCCGGGACGTCGACCGGGGGCAGGGTCGGCGTGCTGGTGTTGCCGCCGCCACCGCCGTTGCCGCCGCCACCGTTGCCGCCGCCGCCACCGCCGCCGGTGGAGGTCGGGGGCTCCTCGGTCTGGTCGTCCGTGGGCTCGGTGGGCTCGTCCTGCCCGCCGTTGTTCTGCGGCGTCTTGATGTCCTGGTCCTGCTGGCCGGCACCCACGACCGGGTCGGGGTCACGCACCAGGTAGCCCGCGGCCACGGTGCTGTTGGGCACCGAGGTGAAGTCGCCCAGGGTGTAGGCCTCCATGATGGAGAGCACCAGGTCGACGTAGGACTGGGAGTGGTTGTAGCGGAAGACCGCGGCCTGCCGGCCGGCGTCGGTCGCCAGGTCGTCCGCGCCGGAGCACAGGTAGACGGCGGTGCCCAGCGCGGCGTCGTCGACGTCCTGCGGGTTGCGGACGCCGTCGCCGTCGGCGTCGACGCCCACGACCGTCCAGGTCGAGGGGATGAACTGCATCGGGCCGACCGCGCGGTCGTACGTCGTGTCGTTGTCGTACTGGCCGGCGTCGGTGTCGAGGATCTCGCTGGTCTTGTTGGACCCGTTGAGCGGGATGCCGTAGATGCCGGGGACGGCGAGGCCGGCGCTGTCGAGGACGTTTCCGTTGGCCCGGCCGTGGTTGGACTCCACCCGGCCGATGGCGGCGATGAGCTGCCAGGTCAGGTTGCAGGACTTGTCGGCGGCGTTGATGACCGTCTCGGCGCGCTGGTAGGCGGTGAGGGCGGCTGACGGGATGCCGGAGGTGGAGGCCGTGGAGATGATCTGCGTCGCGTCGGCGCTGCCGAGACCGAGGTTGTCGCCGTTGGACACGCTGGCGGGCACCTCGATCGCCCGGGTGGGCACCGCGGTGCCGTCCGGGAGGGTCGTGTCGGTGGCGGGTGCCTTGCCGGCCACGACCGCGGGCGCGTTGGCTCCGGCGACGCTGGCCGTGACGGCTGCCGAGAGCAGGGCGAGCGGCACCAGCGCGGTGGCCCGGCGCAGGCGGCCGGGGCGGCGTGCGGTCTGTGCGGTCATTGCAGTGATCTCCCAGTTGCTCCCTGATGCCCCCTCCAGAGCATCGCAGCGTCCCAACGACCCTTGTTGCCCCGAGGTTACGGCGTGCTTCCGGGCCGAGCTGGGCGAACGGTGTGGTCCCCGTCACGCTGCAGACGGTCGTACCCGTCCGACGTGACGGCGAAACCGACCGTTCCCTCCCCCGGTCCAGACCACGACCGTACGCTGCCGCCCCGGGGCGGGGCCATGGCCCGGTTGGGCCACGGTTGAGCCTCTCGGGGATGATGAACCAGTGCCTCCCGCCGTCGACTCCCACGCCGGTCCGGCCTCGCGGGTCGCGGCCGGGTCCGAGGCCCTGTTCGACCGGGCCCGGGCGGTCACGCCGGGTGGCGTGAACTCCCCGGTGCGGGCGTTCAGCGCGGTAGGTGGGACGCCTCGGTTCGTCCGCTCCGGCAGCGGGGCCTGGCTCACCGACGTCGACGGCAACGAGTACGTCGACCTGGTCTGCTCCTGGGGACCCATGCTGCTCGGGCACGCGCACCCCGAGGTCCAGGAGGCGGTGCTGGCCGCGGTCGCGCGCGGCACGTCCTTCGGCACGCCGACCGAGCCGGAGGTCGAGCTGGTCGAGGAGATCGTCGCCCGCGCGCCGGTGGAGAAGGTGCGGCTGGTCAGCTCGGGCACCGAGGCGACCATGTCCGCGATCCGACTGGCCCGCGGCTTCACCGGCCGGGACGTGGTGGTGAAGTTCGCCGGCTGCTACCACGGCCACGTCGACGCGCTGCTGGCCTCCGCCGGCTCCGGGCTGGCGACGTTCGCGGTGCCCGGCACCCCCGGCGTACCGGAGTCCTCGACCGCCCTGACGCTGGTGCTGCCCTACAACGACCGTACGGCGGTCGAGGCGGTGTTCGCCGAGCACGGCGAGCGGATCGCCTGCCTGATCACCGAGGCGGCCCCCGGCAACATGGGCGTCGTCCCGCCCGAGCCCGGGTTCAACGCGTTCCTGGCCGAGACCTGCCGGCGCCACGGAGCGCTGTTCGTCAGCGACGAAGTGATGACCGGCTTCCGGGCCTCGCGGCAGGGGCAGTGGGGCCTCGACGGCGCCCTCGAGGGCTGGGCGCCGGACCTGATGACCTTCGGCAAGGTGATGGGCGGCGGCTTCCCCGCGGCGGCGTTCGGCGGACGGGCGGACGTGATGGCCCACCTCGCGCCCGAGGGGCCGGTCTACCAGGCGGGCACGCTGTCCGGTAACCCGGTCGCGACCACGGCCGGGCTGGCCACCCTGCGGCTGGCCACCGAGGACGTCTACGCCCACCTCCTCCGGGCCGGCGACACGATCAAGGCGGCGACGTCCGACGCCCTGTCGGTCGCCGGGGTGGAGCACGCCGTCCAGAGCACGGGGACGATGTTCTCGGTCTTCTTCGCCGGCGGGCCGGTCCGTGACTTCACCGACGCCTCGCGCACCGACACGGGCGCGTACGCCGCCTTCTTCCACGCGATGCTCGACGCCGGCGTCTACCTGCCGCCGTCGGCCTACGAGGCGTGGTTCCTCTCCTCCGCCCACGACGACAGGGCGGTCTCGGCCGTCCTCGACGCGCTGCCCGGCGCGGCCCGGGCCGCCGCGGCCGCCCAGGCCTGACAAGGAGTCCGATGACCCCCGACACGATCGTCCACCTGCTGCGCCACGGCGAGGTCCACAACCCCGAGGGGGTGCTCTACGGGCGCCGCGACGGCTACCACCTCTCCGATCTCGGCGTGCGGATGGCCGAGCGGGTGGCCGACGTGATCGGCGAGCGCGACATCGTGCACCTGCGCTCCTCGCCGCTCGAGCGCGCCCAGGAGACGGCACGTCCCCTGGCCGCGGCCCGCGGCCTGGAGATCGTCACCGACGAGCGGGTCATCGAGTCGACCAACGTGTTCGAGGGCGAGCGGTTCGGGGTGGGCGACGGGGCGCTGCGCAAGCCGTCGGCCTGGCGGCACCTGTGGAACCCGTGGCGGCCGTCCTGGGGTGAGCCCTACAAGGAGATCGTGGCCCGGATGATGTCCGCGGTGCACGACGCCCGGGTCGAGGCCGCCGGCCACGAGGCGGTCGTGGTCTCCCACCAGCTGCCGATCTGGACGACCCGGCTGGCCGCCGAGAAGCGGTCGTTCCTGCACGACCCGCGCAAGCGCCAGTGCACGCTCTGCTCGCTGACGTCGTTCCACTTCGTCGGCGACCGGCTCACCCAGGTGTCCTACAGCGAGCCCGCGGGCGACCTCATCCCCACCAAGGACAAGGCGGCGCCGTTCTCCGCCGGCGGGGCGCCCGAGGAGAAGCAGCCACCCGCGTGAGGTCCCTGGTCGCTGTCGCGGTCGCGGTGGGGTTGCTCGCCGTGGCCGGCTGCAGCGACCTCCAAGGGACGGACGGCAAGGACTACGTCGGCGGTGAGGGCCAGATCGTCGTCATCGAGCCGGAGGACCGCGAGGCGCCGGTCGAGGCGAGCGGGCCGGACCTCGACGGCGCTGACCTGACCCTCGAGGACTACCGCGGCCAGGTGCTGGTCGTGAACCTCTGGTGGTCCGGCTGCAGCCCCTGCCGCAGGGAGATGCCGCTGCTCGAGGACGTGGTCGGCGACATCGGGGACGACGCCGCCCTCCTCGGCATCAACACCCGCGACATGAGCCCGGACAACGCGCTGGCGTTCATGCGAGGAGTGGGCGTCGAGTTCCCCTCGTTCTACGACCCCGGTGGCGAGGTCCTGCTCGAGTTCCCTGAGATCCGCCCCAGCGCGCTGCCCAGCACCGCGGTCCTCGACCGTGAAGGGCGACTGGCGGCCCTGGTGAGCGGCGAGATCACCAGCCCGGTCACCTTGCGCGACGTCATCAACGACGTCGTGGCCGAGGACGGCTGAGCGATGGCTGACTGGTTCCAGCAGACCGCCGGCTCGGGCGCGCTCGCCCTGGCCATCCCGGTCGCGGTCCTCGCCGGTCTGGTCTCCTTCTTCTCGCCGTGCGTGCTGCCGCTGCTGCCCGGCTACCTCTCCTACGCCACCGGCCTGTCCGGCGCCGACCTCGCCACCGGCGACGTACGCCGGGGGCGGATGCTGGCCGGGGCCGGGCTGTTCGTCCTCGGCTTCTCCGTCGTCTTCGTCGGGCTGGGCGTGCTGTCCGGGAGCGTTAGCCGGTTCTTCTTCGTCAACGCCAGGACCTTCGACGTCGTGCTCGGCATCCTGGCGATCCTGCTCGGCCTGGTGTTCATGGGCGTCCTCACCAACCTGCTGCCGTGGTCCCAGCGCGACCTCCGCGTCCACAAGGTGCCGGCCGTGGGCCTGGCGGCGGCGCCGGTCCTCGGGTTCCTGTTCGGTCTGGGTTGGACCCCGTGCATCGGACCGACGCTCGGGGTCATCCTCACGCTGGCCTACAACGAGACCGGCTCGCGCGGCGGCGTGCTGCTCGCCTTCTACTCCCTGGGCCTCGGCATCCCGTTCATCGTCGCCGCGCTCGCCTGGCGCCGCGCCCTCACCGCGTTCGCCTGGGTGCGCCGGCACCAGGTGTGGGTGATGCGGATCGGCGGCGGGCTGCTCATCGCGATCGGCGTGCTGCTCCTGACCGGGCTCTGGGCCGAGGCGGTCGCCTGGGTGCAGATCCAGCTCGTCAGCGACTTCGAGGTGTCGGTGTGAAGACCCTGAGTGATGGGGAGGCGTCAGCGTCGGCACCGGAGAGCGCGCCCGCTGCGGTTCGTCGGCCCGGCGAGCTCGGGGTGCGCGAGCTCCTGCGCTGGAGCTGGCGGCAGCTCACCTCGATGCGCACCGCGCTCGTCCTGCTGCTGCTGCTCGCGCTCGCCGCCGTACCCGGCTCGGTGATCCCGCAGGAGGACGTCGACTCCCTCGACGCCACCCGGTGGAAGGAGGCGCACGAGACCCTGACGCCGATCTACGAGCGGCTGGGGCTGTTCGACGTCTACGGATCGCCGTGGTTCGCCGCGATCTACCTGCTGCTGGTGGCGTCCCTGGTCGGCTGCATCGTGCCGCGGACGATGGTCTACGCCCGGGCGATCCGCAAGCCGCCGCCCGCGGCGCCGCGCAACCTCTCCCGGCTGCCGGACCACACGACGTACCGCACCGACGCCGAGCCGGCCGCAGTGCTCGCCGCCGCCCGCGCGGTGCTGAAGCGTCGCGGCTACCGGCTGCGGGCCGAGGAGGACGGCCCGGACCCGACCGCGACGAGCGCGGTGAGCGCCGAGCGCGGCTACCTGCGCGAGGTCGGCAACCTGCTGTTCCACCTGGCCGTGCTCGTGGTGCTGCTGGGCTTCGCGCTGGGTGGGCTGTTCGGCTACAAGGGCGGCGTCATCCTGGTCACCGGCACCCCGTTCGCCAACAACCCGACGCAGTACGACGAGTTCGTGCCCGGCAGCCTCTTCCAGGCCGACCGGATGGACGACTTCCGGTTCACCGTCGACGACTTCGACGTGGAGTGGACCACCGATGGCCCGCGGATGGGCATGGCCCGCAACTTCAACGCCGACGTCCGCTACCGCGAGGGCGACGGCGAGGAGGAGCAGTACGACCTGCGGGTCAACCACCCGCTCAAGATCGGCGGCACCGAGCTGTTCCTCATCGGGCACGGCTACGCGCCCGTGGTCACCGTCCGCGACGGCGACGGCGAGATCGCCTACTCCGGCCCGACGGTCTTCCTGCCCCAGGGCCCGGACCTGCTCAGCTTCGGGGTCATCAAGGCCCCCGACGCGCAGCCGAGCCAGATCGGTCTCGAGGGCTTCCTCTACCCGACGTTCATCCTGGCGGACGGCAACCCGCGGAACCTCTACGGCGCCGCTGACAACCCTCTGATCTCGCTCAACGTGTGGACCGGCGACCTCAACATGGACACCGGGCAGTCACAGTCGGTCTACGTGCTCGACAAGTCGAAGGCGGAGGCGGTGCCCGGCAAGAACGGGCAGCCCCAACGGATCGACCTCAGCATCGGCGAGACCGCCGAGCTGCCGGACGGCCTCGGCTCGGTGACGTTCGAGGACATGTACTCCTGGCAGCGGATCCAGATCAGCCAGACCCCCGGCAAGCAGATCGCGCTCGCCGGCGTCGTCCTGGCGCTGATCGGGCTGATGGGCTCGCTGTTCATCCGGTCGCGCCGGGTGTGGGTCCGGGCCACCGTGACGGACGTCGAGGGCCGTGCCGAAACCATGGTCGAGGTGGCCGGCCTCGAACGCTCCGGAGGCGGGGACCTACGATCGGTGCTTGACGATCTCGTCGAGGACCTGAAGGGGAAGTCATGACCGACGCCTCGTGGGGCGACCTGAGCCAGCAGGCCATCGCGGCCGCCGGCGTCGTCTACTTCCTGGCCCTCGTCGCGCACCTGGTCGAGTGGTCCTCGTTCGTGGGCTCGCGCAAGGCGGTGCAGGTCCCCGTGCACGCGGGTGTCGAGGCGCCGGCGTCCGACCGGGTCGAGGAGCCGTCCCCCGGCGGCCCCGGCGTCGACGAGCACCGGGTCGCGCTCTTCGCCCGCCTCGGTCTCCTGCTCACGGTCCTCGCGGCCGCGCTGCACCTGCTGGGCCTGGTCGGTCGCGGGATGAGCGCCGACCCCAACCGGGTCCCCTGGGGCAACATGTACGAGTTCACGATCTCGGGCACCTTCGTGGTCGCGCTCGTCTATCTGGTGCTCTACCGCCGCTTCTCCCTGGCGTGGATGGGCCCGCTGGTCGTCGCCACCGTCGTCGCGCTGCTGATGGTCGCGGTGATCTGGCTCTACGACCCGGTGGGACCGCTCCCCGACGCTCTCGACTCGCCGTGGCTCGTCATCCACGTCGTCTCCGCGATCCTGGCGACCGGCGCGTTCACCATCGGCGGCATCCTCTCGGTGGTCTACCTGGTCAAGGCCCGCCGCGGCGCCGACGGCCGGGTCCTGTCCCGGGTGCCGAGCCTCGAGGTGCTGGACCGGGTCGCCTACCGGATCCACGCCTTCGCGTTCCCGGTCTGGACCTTCGCGGTCCTGATCACCGGCCCGATCTGGGCGCACCAGGCCTGGTCGTCGTACTGGAACTGGGACCCCAAGGAGGTCTGGGCGTTCATCACCTGGGTCGTCTACGCCGCCTACCTGCACGCCCGCACGACCGCCGGCTGGAAGGGCCGCAACGCCGCCATCCTCGCCCTGGTCGGCACCGCGACGTTGTGGTTCAACTTCATCGGCATCAACTACTTCTCGAGCTCGAGCCAGCACTCGTACGCGAACGCCGCACCGGCCGTGGCGGGCGACGGAGTCCCCGGATCTCCGGTGACCCCCACGCTTCTGCACCGAGATCTCGGTGCAGAAGCGCCAGGGTCCCCGGATCTCCGGGGAC
>NZ_JAEMSS010000158.1 GCF_016462705.1 Nocardioides sp.
GGACCGCCCGTGCACCCGACCCGCCCTTCCCCGGTTGGTCGGTGGACCGGAACAGGTCGTCGGCCGCCGGCAGGTTCACCCGTCGAGGCATCGGGCGAGCACCTCCCTGGCCAGCATCCGGTAGGAGTCGGCGCCCTGCGAGGTCGCGGCGTACGTCGTGATCGGCTCACCGGCGACCGTCGAGTCCGAGAACTTCACCGTGCGGCGGATCACGGTGTGGAACACCTTGTCGCCCCAGGCCTCCACCAGCCGCTGCATCACCTCGCGGCTGTGCAGGGTGCGGCCGTCGAACATGGTGCCCAGCACGCCGTCGATCTCCAGCGCCGGGTTGAGCCGCTCGCGCACCTTGTCGATGGTGGTCTTGAGCAGCGCCACGCCCCGCAGCGCGAAGTACTCGCACTCCAGCGGCACGATCACGCCCTGCGAGGCGGTCAGGGCGTTGACCGTGAGCAGGCCGAGCGACGGCTGGCAGTCGATGAGGATGACGTCGTACTCGTCCATCGCGGGGGCCAGGGCGCGCTGCAGGGTCTGCTCGCGGCCGACCTCGTGCACCAGCTGCACCTCGGCCGCGGCCAGGTCGATGTTGGAGGGAAGCAGGTCCATGCCCGGGACGCCGGTGGGCACGACGACGTCGTGCAGCGTGACCTCCTTCTGCATCAGGAGGTTGTAGACGGTGAGCTCGATCTCGTGCGGGTTGAGGCCGAGCCCCACCGACAGGGAGCCCTGCGGGTCGAAGTCGACGAGGAGGACCTTGCGGCCGTACTCCACCAGGGAGGCACCCAGGTTGATGGTCGTCGTGGTCTTGCCGACTCCGCCCTTCTGGTTGCACATCGAGATCACCCGGGCGTTGCCGTGGGTGGCGAGCGGACGCGGCTCGGGGATGACGGGCATCGGCCGGCCGGTCGGACCGAGTGGCTCGCCGGCGGCCACCAGCTCGACGGGCTGGTCGGGCTCGTCGAGGAGGGCCAGCTCCTCGGCAGGGGTCGGTGACGTCTCGTCCTGACGGCGCTGGAAGGGCAGGTGCACGGCGTCTCCCTGGGTGTGGACCTGGTCGGGGACCGGCGGGCGGACCAGCGGTGGCATCTCCGGGGCACTCGAGCCTGCGTGCTCCTGGAAGCTGTCGGTCATCCGCTGTTCCTCCCCGGGCCGGTCCGGCCAGAATCGTTCGGTTGTTCGCACCGTAATTTGTCGACACGGCGACATGTGGGCGACGCGCGGAAGGACTGTAGGTCCGTCCGGAGAGGGCGGACAAGGCGGCCCCGGTCACCCACAGGCAGCGGGCCGGAACTGTGCAGACAATGTGCACTCGCTCCCCCTGCGGTGCACAGGACGGCCCAGCCTGTGCAGCAATCTGTGGAGAGCGACCGGCGTGCCGGGGCGGTCAGAACGTCGGGTCGACCAGGTCCTGGTAGTCCGGGTGCTTCTCGATCCAGCCGCGGATGAACGAGCACCTCGGCAGCACCTTGCGGGTGCCGTCGGCTCGGACCGCGTCGAGCGCACCCCGGGCCAGCGCCGACCCGACCCCCTGGCCCTCGAAGGCGTCGAACACCTCGGTGTGGGTGAACGTGACGAGGTCGTCGGCGGTCGTGTACACCGCGAAGCCGGCCAGCTCGCCGTCCACGTGCGCCTCGAAGCGGGACTCGCCGGGGTTGTCGGTCACCTGGACGTCGCTCATGATCCCGACCCTAGTGGGCGTGTCCTACGCCTCCGGGGTCCGTCCGGCATCGTCCGGCGTCACGGAGCCGTGTAGGCCCAGACGCCCTCGACCCCGAACTGGGCGTTGGCTGTGCTCGCCTCCACCCGGATCTTGAAGTGGTAGGTCGGTGACATGGGGTTGGACAGCTGCGAGCCGGTGACAGTGCCGAACTGGAAGCCCCAGCCGGAGTAGAGGCAGACCTTTCCGGCCGGAGCGGTGGGAGCGAGCCGGCTGCCCGAGCACGCGGCGTCCGGGTTGGCGTAGCCGCTGCCAGGCGCCGACACGATCTCGATGTCGTTGATCTCCTGCTGGGTGGGCAGGGGCAGCTCGACGTAGGTCGTGTGGACGGTTCCGGCCGGGCCGGCGTTGTAGCCACTGATCCCGAAGCCACCGCTCACCGTGGTGCCGCTGGGGATGGTCTGCCCCAGCATGCTCGTCCCGGCCGGTCCTTGGGGCCCGGCGGGCCCGGCAGGCCCCTGCAGAGCGGCCACGGTCGCGCCGTCGAGGTCAGCCTTGGCGATGGAGCCGTCCTTGACGTCCGTGCCGGTCAGCGAGCCGTTCTTGACCTGCTTGCTCGCGACCGTCCCCTTCTTGATGGTCTTGCCGTCGATCTTCGTCGCCGCGAAGGCGCCACCGGCGAAGGCCACCACCAGGGCCAGCACCGCCACGGCGAACGCCGGTGCGGAGCTGCTGCGGCGCCCCGAGCGCGCGGTCACCACTGTCATCGAATCCTCCTGGGTCGTCCTGGGTCGCCGCAGGTTAGCGGGTTCGCCGCAGACGGGTGAAGCCCTTTTCGGGAGCCACCGGCCGGGGTCGCTCAGCCGCCCAGGCGACGCATCGACTCGGCCGCCAGTACGAGCTCGCCGGCCTCGTCGGAGGCGTCCAGGTCGACGACCGCGTCGATGACCCAGTCGTGATGGCCCTCCGGGTCGTGCAGGGTCTGGCGGACCCTCCAGGCCCGGCCCTCGGCGTCGGGGTGGGGTCCGACCTGCAGGAGGGCCGGCCCCCGTGCGTCCGCGCCCAGGTCGACCCGGTCGTGCTCGTCGTAGTAGGCCTCGATCGCCTCGTCCCAGCGCGACCGGGTCATCACGACCTCCCCCGGTGGGTCGGTCCGATCGGCCGCGGCGCGCTCCAGCGCCATCAGCCCGTCCAGGTCGTCGTGGGCGACGAGCTCGACGCGGCGCCACATGGCGTTGCGGATCATCACCCTGAACGCCCGGTCCTGCTTCGAGATCGGCCGCGGGGAGGCCGGCGGCTGGTTGGCGGCCAGCTCGGCGGCCCGCCGGGCGACGGCCTCCGGATCGGTGAGCGCCTCCCACTCGTCGAGCAGCGAGGAGTCGGTCTGCCGGATCGTCTCGCCCAGCCACTCCGAGAGGTCCTCGAGCTCGGGAGTGCGGTGCGACTCCGGCACCGTCTGCCGGATCGTCCGGTAGGCGTCGGTGAGGTAGCGCAGCACCAGGCCCTCGGACCGGGCCAGCTGGTAGCGGCTCACGAAGTCGGTGAAGCTCATCCCCTGCTCGTACATCTCCCGGACGATCGACTTCGGCTGGAGGCTGTCCTCGTGGAGCCACGGGTGGCTCCGGCGGTAGAGCTCGTACGTCGCCTCGAGCAGCTCGGCCAGCGGCTGGGGCCAGGTCACGTCGTCGAGGAGGGCCATCCGCTCCTCGTACTCGATGCCGTCGGCCTTCATCTCGTTGACCGCCTCCCCACGGGCGGCGTACTGCTGGGCGAACAGGATCTGCCGCGGGCCCTCCAGCACCGACTCGACGACCGAGACGATGTCGAGCGTGTGCTCCTCCGACTCGGGGTCGAGCACGTCCAGGGCCGCCAGGGCGAAGTGGGCGAGCTCCTGGTTGAGCGCGAAGTCCTCGGGCAGGTCGACGGTGAGCACGTACCGGCGGCCGAAGGAGTCGGGCTCGTCGAGACGGGTGAGCGTGCCGGACTGGAGCAGGCTGCGGGCCAGGCGCAGTGCCCGGCGTGCCAGCCGCCGCTTGTCCCGCTCGGTCTCGTGGTTGTCGGTGAGGATCCGGCGCAGGACCGGGAACGCGTCCTCCTCGCGCCCCAGCACGTTGATCAGCATGGAGTTGTCGACCCGCATCCGGGACACCAGCTGCTCGGGGGTCCCGTTGACCAGCCGGTCGAAGGTCTGCTCGGTCCAGACGACCGTGCCCTCCGGCGGCTTGCGCAGCTGGGCCTTGCTCTTGCGCTTGGCCTGCTTCTCCACGCTCATCGCCGCGTTCTTGGCGTCCGCCTTGGCCTTGGCCTTCTCGTTCTCGATCGTGTGCGGCGGCGCCTGCACGACGACGTTGCCCGCGGTGTCGAAGCCGGCCCGCCCCGCCCGGCCGGCGATCTGGTGGAACTCCCGGATCCGCAGGATCCGGGAGCGGTTGCCGTCGTACTTCGCCAGGCCGGTGAAGAGCACGGTCCGGATCGGCACGTTGATGCCGACGCCGAGGGTGTCGGTCCCGCAGATGACGGTGAGCAGCCCGGCCTGGGCCAGCTGCTCCACCAGCCGCCGGTAGCGCGGCAGCAGCCCGGCGTGGTGCACCCCGATCCCCCGCCGCAGCAGCTTCGACAGGGTCTTGCCGAACCCGGCACCGAACCGGAAGCCCGCCAGCCGCTCCTTCAGCTGGTCCAGTGCCTCGCCCGACGCGCCGAGCTTGGCGTTGAGCAGCCCGGTGGCGTGCTCGACCGCGTCCTTCTGGGTGAAGTGCACGACGTAGACCGGCGCCTGGTGGGTGTGCACCAGCTCCTCCAGCGTCTCCGCCAGCGTGGTCAGCGCCCAGGTGAAGGTCAGCGGCACCGGACGTTCGGCGTCGGTGACCAGCGCCGTCTCGCGGCCGTTGCGCCGGGTGATGTCGGTGGCGAGCTCGCTGACCTCGCCGAGGGTGGCCGACATGAGCAGGAACTGGGCCTGCGGGAGCTCGATGAGCGGCACCTGCCAGGCCCAGCCGCGGTCCGGCTCGGCGTAGAAGTGGAACTCGTCCATCACCACCAGGCCGACGT
Source organism: Nocardioides sp. (assembly GCF_016462705.1). Classification (GTDB taxonomy): domain Bacteria; phylum Actinomycetota; class Actinomycetes; order Propionibacteriales; family Nocardioidaceae; genus Nocardioides. The sequence goes on from NZ_JAEMSS010000158.1 coordinate 4,703, forward strand.
CGGCCTTGCGGCCCTCGCGGAGCGCGATGTTGGCCAGGATCTCCGCGGTGCAGCAGATGACCGGAGCGTCGGCGTTGACCGAGGCGTCGCCCGTGAGCATGCCGACGTCCTGGGCGCCGAAGACCTCGCAGAGCGCGAAGAACTTCTCGCTCACCAGCGCCTTGATCGGGGCCGTGTAGTAGGTCACCTGGTTCTGGGCGAGCGCCGCGGCGTGCGCGGCCACGGCGACCAGCGACTTGCCCGAGCCGGTCGGGGTGGCGAGCACGACGTTGGCCCCACCGAGCAGCTCGATGACCGCCTCGTCCTGGTGCGGGTAGAGCTCGAGGCCCTCCTCCGCGGCCCAGTCGACGACCGCGGCGTACACGTCGTCGGGGGTGTCCCCCGCCGCCACCTCGAGCCGGGTCATCAGTCCCTCGCCCGCGGGTGCGCCGCGGCGAAGACCTCGCGCAGGCTGTCGACGGTGACCAGGGTGTAGATCTGGGTGGTCGTGACCGAGGCGTGGCCGAGCAGCTCCTGGACCACGCGGACGTCCGCGCCGCCGTCGAGCAGGTGGGTGGCGAACGAGTGGCGCAGCGTGTGCGGGGAGACGTCGGCGGTGACGCCGGCCCGCTCGGCGGCCTTGACCAGGATCGCCCACGCGGACTGGCGGGAGAGCCGGCCGCCGCGGGCGTTGAGGAAGAGCGCGGGCCCGCCCTTGGCGGCGACGAGCTCGGGACGCCCCCGCACCAGGTAGGCGTCGACCGCCTCCAGCGCGTAGGAGCCGATCGGGACGACCCGCTCCTTGCCGCCCTTGCCCCGGAGCTTCACCACCGCGTCCACGACGTCCAGGTCGTCGACGTCGAGGCCCACGGCCTCCGAGATCCGGGCGCCCGTGCCGTAGAGCACCTCCAGCAGCGCGCGGTCGCGCAGCGCCAGCGTGGTGCCCGGCTCCCCCGCCACCTCCAGGATCGCCTCGACGTCGCTCAGCGGCAACGCCTTCGGCAGGCGCTTGGTCGGCGTCGGCGGCTTCACCCCTCCGGCCGGGTCGGCGGCGGAGAGGCCGTCGGCGAGCGCGAACTTGTGGAACCCCCGGACCGCCACCACGGTGCGGGCCGCCGAGGTCGAGCTGAGGGGCGGGTGCTCGGCGTCGCCCTCGCGCAGCCGGACCAGGAAGTCCGACACCGTCGCCTCCGTGACCCGGTCCAGGTCGTCCAGGCCGAGCCCCGCCAGGTGGTCGAGGTAGCGGTGCAGGTCGCGGCGGTACGACGAGAGGGTGTTGGTCGCCAGCCCGCGCTCGACGGCCAGGTGGTCGAGGTAGGTGCGGACCGCCTTCCCCGGGTCAGCCATCAGCGTCAGCCAAGCACGGACTCCAGGGACACGGACTCGATGCCGACGGCCTCGCCGACCGGGCCGTTGGTGAGCTGCCCGGCATGGGTGTTGAGGCCCAGGGCCAGGCTGTGGTCGTCGCGGCAGGCCTGCTCCCAGCCCTTGTTGGCCAGGGCGACGGCGTAGGGCATGGTCGCGTTGGTCAGGGCGTAGGTCGAGGTGTTCGGCACCGCCCCCGGCATGTTCGCCACGCAGTAGAAGATCGAGTTGTGGACCGGGAACGTCGGGTCCGAGTGCGTCGTGGCATGGGTGTCCTCGAAGCAGCCGCCCTGGTCGACGGCGATGTCGACCAGCACCGAGCCCGGCTTCATCCGGGAGACCAGGTCGTTGCTGACCAGCTTCGGCGCCGCCGCCCCCGGGATGAGCACCGCGCCGATGACCATGTCGGCCTGGGTCACGTGCTGCTCGATGGCCAGCTTGGAGGAGGCCAGCCCGTGCACCTGGTTGTTGTAGCGCCAGAACGACATCCGCAGCTTGTCGAGGTCCGTGTCGAGCAGCGTGACGTCGGCGCCCATGCCGAGGGCGATGTTGGCGGCGTTCTGGCCGGACACCCCGGCGCCGATGATGACCACCTTGGCGTTGGCCACCCCACCGACACCCCCGAGCAGGACGCCGCTGCCGCCCTGCGCCTTGAGCAGCGCGTGCGCGCCCACCTGGGGCGCGAGGCAGCCGGCCACCTCGGACATCGGGTAGAGGAGCGGCAGCGCGCCGCCCGGCGTCTGCACCGTCTCGTAGGCGATGCCGGTCACCTTGCGGGCCATCAGCTCCTCGGTCAGCGGCTTGTCCGCGGCCAGGTGCAGGTAGGTGAAGAGGGTCTGCCCCTCCCGCATCCGCCCGTACTCCTCGGCGACCGGCTCCTTGACCTTGAGCACCATCTCGGCCTCGCCCCAGACCGCGTCGGCGTCCGGCAGCATCGTGGCTCCCGCGGCGACGTACTCGTCGTCGGCGATGCCCGAGCCGACGCCGGCCCCGGTCTGGATCACCACCTCGTGGTCGTGGGCGACCAGCTCGTGGACGCCGATCGGGGTGATGGCCACGCGGTACTCGTGGTCCTTGACTTCCTTCGGGATACCGACCTTCACCCGGCAGACACTAGTGTCGCCGGACGCCGGTGCTCTAGAGCAGCCCCTTCGCGCGAGCCAGCAGCACGGCGTTGACCACCGGGGCGTCCGCGATCGTGCCCGCCAGGACGCCCCGGAGCAGGTCGTCGAGCGGCAGCCAGTACAGGTGCATGTCGGCCTCCTCGTGCTCGGCGACGAAGCCACCCCGGTCCGCGGCGCGGAGCCCCCGTGCCAGGTAGAGGTGGATAACCTCACCGGTCACACCGGGCGAGCTCCAGGTCGAGCCGAGGTGCGTCCACGAGCCGGCCTCGAAGCCGGTCTCCTCGAGCAGCTCGCGGCGGGCCGCCTCGACCGGGTCCTCACCGGGCTGGTCCAGCAGCCCGGCAGGCAGCTCCACGAACCGGCGGCGCGCGGCGTGGCGGTACTGGACGACGACCAGCACCCGGTCCGTGTCGTCGAGCGCCAGGACGACGGCGGCACCCGGGTGCTCGACCACGATCCGGCTGAACGCCGCCTCCGGACCGTCCTCCGGGTGGTGCAGCGTGTCGGTGCGGACCGCGAACGGCGCCGCGCCCCGGTAGAGGTCCTCGGACGCCACCACCGGCCAGTCCTCGGGAGTGTCCGAGAGGTCCGCGGGAGCATCGTCGGGGGACATGGGCGGTGAGGCTACCGTTCCCGTGTGCCGGAACCCGCCCCGCTGAGCCTCACCCGCGACGAGGCCGAGACCCGGGCCGCTCTCCTGGAGGTCGAGCGCTACGACATCGAGGTCGACCTGCGCGGCATGCTCGACGGACCCGACTGGGTCGCCACGTCCACGGTCACCTTCCGCTGCCACGAACCCGGGTCGGCGACCTTCGTCGACTGCGACGCCGAGATCCAGCACGCCAGCCTCAACGGCACCGACCTCGACCTGACCACCATCGAGGCGGGGCGGCTGCCGCTCACCGGGCTGGCCGAGCACAACGTCCTGGTCGTGTCGTCGGTCCAGCGCGACACCGGCCGCGGCGCCGCCATCCTGCGCAGCGTCGACGCCTCCGACGAGCTCGTCTACGTCTGGAGCTCCTTCGAGCCCGACGGCGCCCGGCGGGCCTGGGCCTGCTTCGACCAGCCCGACCTCAAGGCGCCGCACCGGTTCACCGTGAGCGCCCCGGAGTCCTGGACCGTCACCAGCAACACCGCGCCCGACTCGGTCGAGGACCGCGAGGACGGGGGCCGGCGCTGGGCGTTCCCGGACACGCCGCGCCTGTCGACGTACGTCGTCGTCGTCAACGCCGGGCCGTTCCACGAGATCCGTGAGCAGCGCGGCGAGCACAGCCTCGGCCTCTACTGCCGCCAGTCGCTGCGCCGGTTCCTGGAGCGCGACGCCGCCGAGCTGTTCCGGCTCACCGAGCAGGGGCTCGCGTTCTTCGGGGAACGGTTCGGTGCGCCCTTCCCGCAGGAGCGCTACGACCAGGTGTTCGTGCCGGGCCTCGGTGGCGCCATGGAGAACTGGGGCTGCGTCACCTGGAGCGACACCTTCCTCGAGCGCAGCCGCCCCACCCACGGGCAGCGGGAGTTCGTGGCCACCGTGCTGCTGCACGAGATGGCACACCAGTGGTTCGGCGACCTGGTGACGATGCGCTGGTGGGATGACCTGTGGCTCAACGAGGCGTTCGCGTCCTGGGCGGCGACCTGGGCGGCCGAGCGGGCGACCGACTACACCGATGCCGATGCCACCATCCTCAGCACGCTGGAACAGCGCGGCTACCAGGCGGACAGGGGTCCCGGCAGCCACCCGATCCGATCCGAGGTCGCCGACGTCGCCGGGGCGTTCGCGAACTTCGACGCCATCACGTACGAGAAGGGGCAGGCGGTCCTGCGCCAGCTGGTCGCCTACGTCGGCGAGGACCAGTTCGTCGACGGGCTGCGGGCCTACTTCCGCGAGCACGCGTGGGGGAACACCACGCTCGACGACCTGATGCGGGCCGTCGGCACGGCCGCGGGGCGGGACCTCGCGGCGTGGCAGGCGGGGTGGCTGGACCGGGCCGGCACGGACACGATCGTGCTGCTGCCCGACCCCGGCGGGCGGACCGGGAGCCGCAAGCTGCTCACGACCAGTCCCGACGGGGGCGAGCCGCGGCCGCACCGCCTGCGGATCGGCTCCTACCGGCGCACCGATGGCGACCCCGGCGGACCCCCGGTGGAGCTGGTCGGGTCCACCGACGTCGAGACGACCGGCACCACGACTCCCGTCGACCTCCCCGAGGCCGACCTGCACCTGCTCAACGACGGTGACCTGACCTTCGCCGCGGTCCGGACCGACGAGGAGTCGCTGGAGGCGATGCTGAGGCTCGCCCCAGCCCTGCCGGACGCCGTCTCCCGGGCGGGGGCGGTCACGAC
>NZ_JAEMSS010000159.1 GCF_016462705.1 Nocardioides sp.
TCCGCCCGGTCAAGCCGGACACCATCGCCAAGAGCCTGGCCATCGGCAACCCCGCGGACGGCATCTACGTGCTCGACATCTGCCGGGAGACCGGCGGCGCGGTCGAGGACATCACCGACGAGGAGGTCCGCGACGCGATCGTGCTGCTCGCCCGGACCGAGGGGATCTTCACCGAGACCGCGGGCGGGACCACCGTCGGCGTCCTCAAGAAGCTCGTCGAGACCGGCCAGCTGGACCCGGACCTGGACACCGTCGTCATCAACACCGGCCACGGGCTCAAGACCCTGGACGCCGTCTCCGACCGCGTCGGCGCCGCCGTGACCATCGAGCCGACGTACGCCGCGTTCGCCGCCACCGGCCTCGCCTGACCCAGCCGCCGCAGTCTGAGCACCCACCCGAGAGCGAGAGAGCAGCCATGAGCGTGTCCGTCCGGATCCCGACCATCCTCCGCACCTACACCGGCGGCGACTCGGAGGTCACCGCGACCGGCGGCACGCTGCAGGAGGTCCTCGATGACCTCGACAACAGCTACGCGGGCATCAAGGCCCGGATCCTGGACGACAACGGCGAGCTGCGCCGGTTCGTCAACGTCTACGTCGGCAACGACGACGTGCGGTTCCTCGACAACCTCGCGACACCGACGCCCGACGGCACCCAGATCTCGGTGATCCCCGCGGTCGCGGGCGGCTGACCACCCGGGAAGATCCCCGCTCGGATCTTCCCATTCCGCCTCGGGCGGCCCGCCTTCCACTCGATACTTGGGCTGGAACGGCGACCGAGGAGACCCCCCACATGGCGAGCCATCGAACCCGGCTGCGCGATTCGCGCAGCTATCAGTTCGACGTCGGCCTGTGCCTCCTCGGCATGGGTCTCCTGGCCTGGGCGCTCGCCAGCGGCGTGGAGCGCGACTGGGAGCTGGGGGTCGCGGCCCTGGTGGGCATCCCCCTCGTGGCCGTGGTGGCCCGGTTCCCCATGGTGCTGGACGGGGAGGACGGCGGGATCGAGATCGGGTTCGACTCCAGCATCCTGATGTTCCTGCTGTGCACCTTCGACGCGTCCTCCGCGATCGCGGTCTGGGGTGTCGCGGTCATCCTGACGCAGCTGATCTCGGGCAAGCGCCCGACCGCCCAGGTCTTCAACGTCGGCGCCGGGATCCTCGCCGCCGGCGCGGCCGCCGCACTGTTCCACCTCGTGCGCGGTCCCGAGCTCGGCACCCCCCGCGAGCTGCTGGCCATGGTCGCCGCCGCGGCTGCGTACTTCTTCGTGGACTACGTCCTCTCGGCGCTCTCGGTCTCGATCGACACCAGCTCCCCGTTCCGCAACCAGCTGGTCCAGCGCGGCACCTTGATGGCGATCGCCGCCTTCGTCCCCTTCGACCTGCTGGGCTACCTCGCCGCCGTGCTGCTCCGCAACAGCCCGTGGTGGATGCTCGTCCTCTTCGTGGTCCCGCTCATCACCCTGCTGCTGTCCACCCGGGCCGTGGTCCGCGGACGCGAGGACGCACGCCGGCTCACCGTCCTGCTCGAGGCGGCCGTGCGGGTCCAGTCCGTCCACGTGCCGGACCAGATCGGTGACGCCCTCCTCTACGACGCCCGCCGGCTGATCCGCCTGGCCGACGTCGAGCTCCGGGACTGGGCACCCGGCCCCGACGAGGTCGGTGCCCAGGTCAAGCGGGGCAAGGAACCGCTCTGGGTGGTGGCGCCCGCCCGGGACCGGGCCAGGTCGACGGTCGCGGCCGACGAGCAGGCGCTCGGGGCGCTCGCGGTGCTCGGTGCCGACGCCTACGCCCGGATCCAGCTGACCGCCGACATGGTCCACTACGCCCGCCACGACCCGCTCACGGACCTGCCCAACCGCGGCATCCTGCTGGACCGCGTGGCGCACGCGCTGCACCGGTCCCGGCGCAGCCAGGTCCGGGTGGCGCTGCTGTTCCTCGACCTCGACTCCTTCAAGCCGGTCAACGACCGCTACGGCCACGCCGCCGGCGACGCCGTGCTCATCGAGGTCGCTCGACGGCTGGTCGAGTGCACGCGGTTGAGCGACACGGTGGCCCGGCTCGGAGGCGACGAGTTCGCGGTCCTGCTCGAGGACATCACCATCAGCGAGGCGTTCGAGATCGCCGACCGGATCCTGGAGAGCCTGAGCCGCGGCACCCAGGTGGGCACCGACACCGTGCCGCTCGGGGGGTCGATCGGCATCGCGTTCGGCGAGGGCATCGAGTCGTCGGAGACCCTGCTCCGCAACGCCGACCTGGCGATGTACGAGGCCAAGGGCCGCGGGAAGGCCCAGGCGGTGGCCTACGAGCCGGCGATCGGGCGGGTCCGGATGGAGGGCCTCCAGCAGGTCGAGGAGCTCCGGCGGGCCATCGACGACGACGCCCTGACGGTCGTCTACCAGCCCGTCGTCACCGCCACCACCGACCGGATCGTCGGGGTCGAGGCACTGGTCCGCTGGCACCAGGACGGGGTCCAGGTGCCCACCGAGGAGTTCATCCGGACCGCCGAGGCGACCGGCCTCATCATCCCCCTGGGTGAGCGGGTGCTGGCGAAGGTGGCGCGGGACGCTCCCGCGCTCCGCGCGGCCGCCGGAGGACGGATCTCGATGAGCGTGAACGTGTCACCGCGACAGCTGCGTGACCCCGAGTTCGTCGGAGTCGTCGCGGGCGCGGTCCGGGACATGGACGGCACCGGCCTGGTCCTCGAGATCACCGAGCGGGAGGGCGTCGCCGACGACACCTCCGTGCTGGAGGCGATGCGGCAGATCACGGCACTCGGGGTTCGGTTCGCCGTCGACGACTTCGGCGTCGGCTTCTCCTCGATCGGCTACCTGCACAGCGTTCCCGCCCACGTCGTGAAGATCGACGCCTCGCTGTCGAGCGAGATAGACACCGACGAACGCGCGTGCTCGGTCCTGGCCGGCATCGTCACGATGGCCGGGGCGCTGTCCCTCGACGTGGTGGTCGAGGGCATCGAGCGCCAGGGCCAGCTGGAGAAGGTCCGCGACGTCGTGGGCGCCCCCCTGGTCCAGGGCTACCTGCTGCACCGCCCGATGCCGCTGGAGGCGCTGCTGCCCGTGGTCGCCGACAACAGGCACGGCGAGGTCCCGCCCCCCGCCGAGACCCCGGCGTCGCAGTCCGACTCCGACTCGGGAGAGCTGCTGGCTCCGATCGCCTGACGCCTGATCGCCTGGAAACGCGGGACCGGGGTCGTCAGTGCGCCACGTGGGGCCCGAGCGCGATGTCGGCGAAGGACTTGTAGTCGGGCAGGTCAGGTCCCTGGTCGACGAGGGTCAGCAGGTGGAACTCGGTCTGCCACCAGGCGTCGGTCTCGAACCGCTGCAGCCGCGCCAGCAGCGCCTCGAGCTCGGGTTCGGTCGCGTCGGCCCGCACCCCACCCAGGCGCACGCGGGGCTGGAAGACCCGCCGGTCCACAAAGAGCCGCAGGCTCTTGGCGGCCTCGTGCACGCCACGGATCACGGTGAGCAGGTCGTCCAGGTCGCCCTCGAGGTCGACCCAGATCGAGGGGTCGGTCTCGGACTCGAGCGTGCTGCACCCACCGAGCCGCAGCCGCGGCGAGGACCACCCGCTGGCCGACTCGCGCAGGGCCTCGGCCAGGCGGTTGGCGTCGTGGAGCGCGAGGTTGCCGAACTTGGCCATCGGCAGGTTGACGTCGATGGCCCGGGCGAGGTCCAGGACCGGGCCGGGCCGCTCGGTCTCCGCGGGGCGCTTGGACCGGAGCAGGCGCAGCCGGGACGCCTTGCGGCGCCCACCCGGTGGCGTCTCGATCAGGCCGTCCGCGGACGCGGCCTCCGCGACCGACCAGATCTCGTCGAGGATCTCTTGGGGGGGCACGATGGCGGCGTACAGGAACACCTGGCCATTCTCACGCATGAACCGGCCCGAACGGTGCTTCTCAGCCCGGAACGCCGTCGCGGCCGACCTCCCCACCCACCTGCCGTCGCCGGTGGGCGAGGTGGGCCCGCTCGGTCTCGTTGCCGCACACAGCCAGTGCGGCGGTGTAGGCGACCACCGCCTCGTCGGCGAGCCCGGCCCGCGCCAGCAGCTCCGCCCGGACCGCGTCGTACCGGTGACCGAGCCCCGCCCGACCGGCCAGGGGAGCCAGGGCGGCGAGACCGGCGAGGGGGCCGTCCACCTCGGCGACCGCCACCGCCCGGTTGAGCCGCACCACGGGGGACTCGCCCAGCGCGAGCAGCTCGTCGTAGCGGCTCACGATCCTGGCCCAGGCGGTGTCCGCGGCGCGGGGGGCGATCGCGTGCTCCGCGGCGATCAGCGCCTGGAGCAGGTAGGGCGCGGGCGGGTCGTGGACGAGCGGCTCCAGCAGCGCGAGCCCCTCGGCGATCTCGTCACGGTGCCATCGGGTGCGGTCCTGGTCGGGCAGCAGGACCAGCCTGCCGTTCTCGACCCGGGCGTCGCGCCGGGAGTGCTGAAGCAGCATCAGTGCGAGCAGCGCGTCGAGGGAGTGCTCGTCCGGCGGGTGGGGCCACCCGGCCAGGAGCGAGCGGGTGAGCCGGACCAGCCGGATGGCCTCGGCCGAGACGTCGGCCCGGAGCAGGTCGGGCCCGGACCCAGCGGCGTACCCCGCGGTGAACGCGAGGTAGGCGACGTCCGCCACGACGCCCAGGCGGGACCCCAGCTCGCGGCCCGTGGGCACGGTGAAGGACCCGTGGGCGAGCGACTTGCGAGCCCGGGTCAGCCGGGCCGCCATGGTGCTGGTGCGGACGAGGAACAGCCGGGCGAGGTCCTCGGTCGGCACGCCGAGCACCATCCGCAACGTGAGGGCGGCGGCGGCCTCGGGCCGCAGTGAGGGGTGGGCGCACAGCAGCACCAGGCGCAGCCGCTCGTCGGCGAGGCCGACCGGGGAGCCGTCGTCGGCCATGGTGCGGCTCGCGTCGACGGTGAGGGTCGCGTCGACCGCGAGCATCGGGAGGGTGCGGGCGGCGACCGACTCGTGCCGCAGCCGGTCGACGACCCGGCGGCGGGCGGCGGTCAGCAGCCATGCGGCCGGGTTGCCAGGGGAGCCTCCGGGCAGGGACGGCCAGGTGCGGGCCGCGGCCTCGACGGCGTCGGCCAGGCCGTCCTCCGCCAGGTCGAGCCGGCGGTACTGCGCGACGAGCAGGGCCAGGAGCCGGCCCCAGTCGTCACGGACCGCCCGCTCGACGGGCGTCATCCGCCGTCAGCTCCCGTCAGCTCCGGGTCGGCTCCAGGTCAGCTCCCGTCAGCTCCCGTCTGCCGCCGCGGCGAGCGGGCGGACCTCGATCACGTCCTCGCCGTCCATGAGCACCTCGCACACCTCGAGCAGACCCTCGGGGTCGTCGGTCTCCACGAGGTAGAAGCCGGTGAGCTGCTCGGCGGCCTCGGCGTACGGGCCGTCGGTCACGGTCGTCGCCCCGTCCGCCGACCGGCGCAGCGTCCGGGCGTCGCGGGAGTGCGCGAGCTCCGCTCCGCCGGTGACCTGGTGCCCGCGCTCCTCGAGCAGCTTCGCGAACCGCTCGTGCAGCCCGTAGACGCGTTGTCGCTCCTCCTCGCTGCTCGCCTCCCAGGCATCCTCGTCACCCGGCAGCAGTACGGCGTAGCGGCCCATCCTGGTCTCCTTCGTCGTGGTCAGTCTGACACCGGGATGACGGCCGGGGGAGGGCTGGATCGACACTCCCGTTCACCCGGATCTGGTTGGACCGTGACGATGACTCCTCGGCAGCGGACCCTCGGCGTGACCGTGGGCATCACCCTGGGCGTGACCACGGTGCTGGGGCTCGCCGGGTACGGCGCCCGCGAGCTCCTGCGCCTCCAGGCGCAGACCGCCCGGCGGCTGATCGGGAAGCCGCTGGGGGAGGAGGCGGTCGCCGCGGACCGGACCTGGCGGCGCCGCTACCGCCGGCCCGACGTCCGCCCGCTGCGTCTGCTCGTCCTCGGTGACTCGATCGCCGCGGGACTGGGTGCCCAGCGGCGCAAGGAGACCCTCGGCGCCCGGCTGGCGATCCGGCTGGCCAGGGCCACCCACCGTCCGGTGCGGCTGCGGACCGAGGCCGTCGTGGGCGCGGAGTCCTCCGACCTGGCCGCGCAGCTCGCGCGGCTCGAGCCCGACTACCGCGCCGACGTCGCGGTCATCGTGGTCGGCGGCAACGACGTGACCCACCGGGTCCCGGTGTCGACCTCCGTTCGTCACCTCGCGAGCGCCGTGGATTCCCTGCACGCCCGGGGGACACCGGTCGTCGTGGGCACCTGCCCGGACCTCGGGGCACTGCGGGCGGTCCCGCAGCCCTTGCGGAGCCTCGGCGGCCTCGCCTCGCGGCAGCTCGCGGCGGCCCAGCGCGTCGCGGTCGTCTCGCGGGGTGCGCACGCAGTCTCGCTCGCGCGGGTGGTGGGGCCGTTCTTCGCGAGCAACCCCGACGAGATGTTCAGCCTGGACCGCTTCCACCCCAGCCCGCTCGGCTACAAGCGGACCGCCACGGCGATGCTGCCGTCGGTCCTGGCCGCGCTGGGGCTCCTCGACGAGCTCCCGGAGGGGCACCACGCTCCGGTCCGGAGGCGGTTCGGAGAATAGGGTGACGCGGTGCTGGTGCTGCTCGTGACGTTCTCCCTGCTCCCGGACGGCGAGGCTGGTGGGGAGCTCGTGGTCTCGGCTCTGGCCGACCGGGGGATCGAGAGCCGCTGGGTCGTGTGGGACGACGCGTCGGTCGACTGGGCGACGGCGGACCTCGTCGCGGTCCGCTCGACCTGGGACTACCACCGCCGCACCGCCGAGTTCCTCGCCTGGGCCCGCAAGGTCGAGACCGAGACCCGGCTGCTCAACGGCGCGGACGTGTTCACCTGGAACGCCGACAAGAGCTACCTCGTCGACCTCGCCGCCGACGTGCCGTGCGTGCCCACCGCGCTCCTGGACGACGCCACGCTGGTGCGCGGCCTCGAGGACGCCCTGGGTCGATGGGGGGAGGTGGTGGTGAAGCCGCGCACCGGTGCGGGTGGCGTCGGGGTGGTCGTCGCGTCGAGCGTGGACGACCAGCGGCTGGAAGGGCTGACCGCGGCGCCCTGGGTCGTCCAGCCGGTCGTCCACTCGGTGCGGAGCACCGGGGAGACGTCGGTCCACGTCCTCGGCGGCCGCGCGGTCTCCCAGGTGGACAAGGTGGTCGCCTCCGGTGACGGGGTGAGCGACATCCGGGTCCACGAGCTCTACGGCGGGCAGAGCCGGTCGGTCGACCTGGGGGCGGAGCAGTCGAGCCTGGCCGAGTCAGCCGTGAGCGCCGCCGCCCGCCGCTGGGGAGCGGACCTGTCCTACGCGCGGGTCGACATGATGCTCTGGGACGGCGCCTGGGCGGTCAGCGAGCTCGAGCTCATCGAGCCCGGCCTCTACCTCGACGTCGACCCGGCGAACGCGGGCCGGTTCGCCGATCTCGTGGAATCGTTGCTCTGATCCCAACCTTTCGAGGGGGAGGGGCGTTCCCTGGTCGTGGAGTCGGAGTCGGAGGCGTCGTTCACGCGCTGGGCGGGCGATCGCCAGCTCGCGCTGCTGCGCACCGCCGTCCTGCTGACCGGTGACCACCACCGAGCCGAGGACCTGGTGCAGGACGCGCTCGCCAAGGTGGCCGCCCGGTGGGAGCGGCTGCGTGACGAGGCTCCCGAGTCCTACGCCCGGAAGGTGATCGTGCGCACGAACATCTCGTGGTGGCGCAAGCAGCGACGCGAGGTCGTCACCGAGCCGGGGGACCGGCCCGTGGACGGCGGGGAGCCGTCGGTGGACCGGCGGATCCTGCTCGACCAGGCGCTGGCCCGGCTGACCGCGCGGCAGCGCGCGGCGGTGGTCCTGCGCTACTACGACGACCTGCCCGAGCGCGAGACCGCCGAGGCGCTCGGTGTGAGCGTCGGCACCGTGAAGAGCACCACGCACCACGCGCTCCGCCAGATGCGCGAGTCGTCACCGGAGCTGGCGGAGCTCCTGGGTGCCGTCGAGGAGGTCCGATGACCGACCAGATGCTGCGGGACCTGCTCGAGGAGCGGGTGTCCGGGGTGGCCGTGCCCGACCTCTCAGCCGGGGCGTGGCGGACGGGTCGACGGGCACGCCGACGCACCCGGCTCGCCGTGCTCGGGGCCGCGGCGGCGGCCACGGCCGCCGTCACCCTGGGGGGCGCGGTCCTCACCGGCACCGGCCGGACGACCCAGCCCGCGCCGCCGCCCGGCGGTCCGACGCTGACGTCGGCACCGACCCCGCCGACCGCGGAGCCCGACGCGAGGTACGAGGGGGTTCCGGTCTGGTGGAGTGTCGGTCGCGAGCAGGAGGGCGACCTGTCACCCGTCGACGACTCTCCTCTGCCGGAGGTGATCGACCTCCGATCCGCGCCGACGGCCGAGAGGCCGGACCGCGCCGTGGCGGCGTTCGCGGTCGGCGACCAGGTCCGGCTGGTCGACCCCTCAGGTGCGCAGTTGAGCCTCTCGCTCGACCGTCTGGACGACGTGACCAAGCCCAACGGCTACCGCTACCGCCCGGTGAGCCACTCGATGCTGTCGCCGACCGGCGAGTACCTCGTGTTCCCGCAGGACGACAGCGTCGAGGTCTACACGCTCGCGACCGGGCAGTGGCGTTCGATCGACACCGGTGACCGGGTGACCCGCTTCGTGACCTGGGTGGGCGACGACTCCTTCGTTCTCCCGGGGTCGGCCTCGGGCGGGGGCGACGTGCTCGACGTCCGGGGCGACCTCGTGAGCCCCGGCGGCACTCAGATGCGGTCCCCCCGGTTGCGGCCCGGCTTCGACACCCGGACGGCCCAGGCCTTCGGGCTCACCCGTCGCTCGCCCGGGGGGAGCGAGGCGCAGGCGTGGGGGATGGGCGTCCCCGTTCCGGTCGCGGATCCGGGCAAGCACCTGGCGGAACCCGAGTTCGTCGCGGCCCGGGTCGGTGGGGTGACCAGGGTCCTCGCGATCCTGTGGGAGATCCACGACGAGGGCCGCTACCTCCAGTGCTGCCCGGTCGCGGGGTGGCTGGACGACCGCACCCTGGTCTACGAGTCGCGACAGACGGACCCCGCCCTGGTCGCCTGGACGGTGGGCAGCGACGAGTTCCGCCTGGTCTCCCGGATCGAGGGCAGCTACGCCGTCGCCAGCTTCGCGCAGCTGTGGCAGGACTAGGGCATCAGCCGAGACCCAGCGCGACCAGGCGGATGTCCCCGCCGTTGTCGCTGGTGCTCACCGGGCCCACGGTCCCCACCCGGATCACGACGGTGTGGGTGCCCGCGGCGACGGAGGGAAGCACCCCGGTGAACGTGAGCAGCTTGCTCGCCCCCTGGTTGGCGTTCGCGCCCACCTCGCCGAACGCGCCCGGCACGGTGACGCCGTCGACGGTCACGCTGACGACCCGGCTGCACGCCGAGCCCGCGCCGCACCCCACGCTGAAGGTCCCGGTGGCGAGCACGACCACCTTGCCGGTCGCGGCGAGGGTGACGG
>NZ_JAEMSS010000160.1 GCF_016462705.1 Nocardioides sp.
TCCGGGGACCCCGCCACCGCCCGCCGCCGCTCCCACAGCCCGCACCCGACCATGACAAGGGCGGCCAGGACCGCGCCGGCGAGGATGTCCACGACGTAGTGCTCGGCGTAGTAGACGAGCGCGAACGACATCGCGAGCGGGTAGAGCGCGAGCAGCCACCGCCACGATGTCCGGAGCCGCCAGATCCCGTGCATCGCGACCAGGAACGCGATGCCCGCGTGCAGCGAGGGCATCGCGGCGACCGGGTTGCCGACGCCCTGGAGGATCAGGTCGAAGCGTCCCAGACCCAGGTCCGACCAGCCGCGGCCCGTGATCCGGGTCAGGTCCGCGTCGATGAAGCCGAGCTCGGAGGCCATCCAGGGCGGCGCCATCGGGTAGACGATGTAGACGACCAGCGCGCCGAAGTTGATGGCGACGTAGCGGCGCATCCAGCGCAGCCACGCCCTCCGGTCGCGGATCCACAGGACCGCGGCGATGGTGAGCCCGGTCAGGAAGTGGGAGGCGTAGACGGTCGTGAGCAGCACGTCGTACCACCGCGGGTGGCTGCTGCGCTCGCACGGGTCGCCGCACAGCTCGCGCTGAAGCCACTCGGTCGGCAGGGTGCCGCCGAACAGCCACTCGTCGAAGCGGATCGGCATCGTGTAGTGCACCGGCAGCCCGAGCTCGTCGGTCAGGCCCCGGCTGTAGAAGTAGACGACCAGCCCCACGACCGGCAGCCACCAGTCCCGGAGGAACCGCAGGTGGTAGCCCCGCGGCGCCTCGATGTGCCACATGATCGTGGCGAACCACAGCCAGAGGAACACCTGCACGGTGTCGTTGGGGATGCCGAGGAACTTGGTCCAGACCGCGAGCAGCAGCGCGTAGACCAGCAGCGAGACCGTCCGCACCCAGGGCCGGGTCGCCCTGCTGGGCTCGGTGGACCGCTCCGGGACGGACGGTGCGTCCTCCTGGAGCTCCTGAACCATGCGCGAACTCTATGTGGGGGTGTCAGGCCAGGGGGTCAAGAGCCTCGTACGTCGTCACCGCGCCGGCCAGCTCCCGCAGGTGGTGACCGCCGTCGCCGAGCAGGTGGTCGAGCGCGGTGAGGTGGGCCATGACCATGCCGACGGAGTACTCCATCGTCATGGCGATACCGCCGTGCAGCTGGATCGCCTCCTGCCCGACGTGCCGGCCGGCGGTGCTCACCTGGAGCGAGACCCTCCGGGCCGCGTCGGCGACCTCAACGGGGTCCCCCTTGGCGACGACCATCGTGGCCCAGTCGACCATCGAGTGGGTCAGCTCGAGCGAGACGTACATGTCGGCCGCCCGGAAGGTCAGCGCCTGGAACGTCGACAGGGGGACGCCGAACTGCTTGCGGTTGCGGAGATACTCGGTCGTCGTCGGCAGCAGGAACTGCATCGCGCCGAGCGCCTGGTTGGCCGCCATCACCCGGGTGATGTCCTGGACGGTGGAGATGCTGGCCGTCACGTCGACGCCCGGCCCCCCGAGCGGGGTCGCCGCGGTGCCGTCGAAGGACACCTTCGCCGCCCGGGTGCCGTCGTACGTCGGGTAGCCCGTGCGCTCCGCCGTCGCGCCCTCGACAAGAAAGAGCCCGGTGCCGCCCCCGGGGAGCGCGGCGCTCACGACCAGTACGTCGGCGCGGGCCCCGTGCGGCACCGGCTCCTTGACCCCCGTGAGGGTCCACGCGTCGCCGTCCTGGGCGGCGGTGACCTTCTCGGCGCCGGCGGTCCAGCCGCGACCGGGCTCGTCGTGCGCGAAGGCGAGCACGCTCTCGCCGGCCGAGAGCGCCCCCAGGACCTCCTGGCGCTGCTCGGCGGTGCCGACCGCGGACACGAGGCCGCCGGCCAGGACGACCGAGGTGAGGTAGGGCTCGGGCGCGATCACCCGGCCGAGCTCCTGGCACACGATGCCGATCTCGACGGGTCCGGCGCCGACCCCGCCGTCCTCCTCGGAGAAGGGCAGCCCGAGCAGGCCCATCTCGGCCATCCTGGCCCACTGCTGCTCGTCGAAGCCGGGGTCGTCCTTGACGGCCTGGCGGCGGTTCTCGTAGTCGGAGTAGGCCTTGCCGACCAGCCCGCGGGTGGCCTCGCGCAGGGCGTCCTGCTCGTCGTCGTAGAGGAAGTCCATGTCGTCGTCCTTCTCAGAGACCGAGGATGTTGCGGCTGATGATCTGGCGCTGGACCTCGTTGGAGCCGCCGTAGATGGAGGCCTTGCGGAGGTTGAGGTAGATCGGGCCCGCGGCCCGCTCCCACTCGGTGAGGTCGCTGTCGTCGCCCGCCCCGCTGCCGAGGCCCGCCGGGCCGGCCAGGTCGAGGACCAGCTCGCTGACCGCCTGCTGGAGCTCGCTGCCCTTGAGCTTGAGCACGGAGGAGGCGGGGTGCGGCTTGCCGTCGAGGGAGTTGGCGGCCACCCGCATGGTGGTCAGCTCGAGCGCGAGCAGCTCGTTCTCCAGCTGCGCGATCCGGGCCCGCAGCAGCGGGTCGTCGGCGAACCGGTCCTCGGCGAGGCCCTTGATCCGGGCGATGACCCGCTTGGTGATGCCGGACGGCGCCACGCCGACCCGCTCGTTGCCGAGCAGGAACTTCGCGATGCCCCAGCCACCGTTGAGCTCGCCGACCAGGTTCTCGCCGGGCACCCGGACGTTGTCGAACCACACCTCGTTGACCTCGTGCCCGCCGTCGATCAGCTGGATCGGGCGGACCTCGAGGCCCTCGCTGGTCATGTCGATGAGCAGCATCGAGATCCCGGCCTGCTTCTTGGCGTCCGGGTCGGTGCGGACCAGCGTGAAGATCCAGTCGCCGTACTGGCCCAGCGTGGTCCAGGTCTTCTGCCCGTTGACGACCCAGTCGTCCCCGTCCCTGACCGCGGTGGTGCGCAGCCCGGCGAGGTCGGAGCCGGCGTCCGGCTCGGAGAAGCCCTGCGACCAGAAGATGTCGAGGTTCGCGGTCTTGGGGAGGAACTCCTTCTTCTGCTCCTCGGTCCCGAACTGGGCGATGACCGGACCGATCATCCCCGCGTTGAAGGCCAGCGGCGTCGGCACGCAGGCCCGCTCCATCTCCTCGTGCCAGATGTGGAACTGGATCTCGGTCCAGTCCTGGCCGCCCCACTCGACCGGCCAGCGCGGCACGGCCAGGCCGGCGGCGTTGAGGGTCCGCTGGGCCTCGACGATCTGGTCCTTGGTGAGCTCCCGCCCCTCGGCCACGGTGCGGCGGATGTCCTCGTCGACCTTGGTCGTGAAGAACTCCCGCATCTCGTCGCGGAAGGCGCGCTCCTCGTCGGACAGTGCGAGCTGCATCCGGCACTCCTACTGGTCGAGCTACTGGTCGGTAGTGATCGGGACCATCATGGCTGACGCTGGCATCCTGGGCCCGTGCGGGTGAGCATCCGGGTCCGCCCCGGCTCCGGACGGACCCAGGTCGGCGGCCGGTACGCCGAGGCCCTGGTGGTCCGGGTCCACGAGCGCGCCGTCGACGGCCGGGCGACGACGGCCGCCCTGCGGGCCCTGGCCGACGCCCTCGGCGTCCGCGCCGCCGACGTACGACTGGTCACCGGCCACACCAGCCGGGCCAAGGTCGTGGAGATCCCGGACGACGCCGCCGCGGCGTACCGGAGACTGCTCGACGGGTGAGGATCGAGCCCTCGCAACAGGATCCGGCCGACCTGCGTCTGTAGGGCATGCAGGTCCTCGTGCAGGAAGGAGCCCGGGTGGCGCAGGACGCACCGGACTTCGACACCTGGGTCGCCGCGCGGGGCCCGGGGCTGCTGCGCCTCGCCTACACCTTGACCGGCAACCGGACCGACGCGGAGGACGTCGTCCAGGACGCCCTGGCCCGGGCGCTGCCGCGGTGGTCGCGGATCACCCGGGCCGACGACGTGGACGCCTACGTGCGCCGGATGGTGGTCAACGCGCACACGTCGTGGTGGCGGCGGTGGAAGCGGCGCGAGTCGCCGGTGGCCGAGCTGCGGGACTCGACGGTCGACGCCCCGGGTGAGGGCTTCGACGACAGTCGCCGCCTCTGGCTGGCGTGCCAGGCCCTCCCCGAGGTGCAGCGCACGGCGGTCGTCCTGCGCTACTACGAACAGCTCGAGTACGCCGAGATCGCCGAGCTGACCGGCGTCCGCGAGGGCTCCGTGCGGGCCCGGGTCTCGCGGGGCATCGCCGGGCTGCGAGAGGCGATGGGAGAGACCGATGAGTGACTTCGAGACCCGCGTGGCCGAAGCGCTGCGCTCCGAGTCCGCGGAAGCCCCCGACGCGCTCGGCCTGGCCGACGCCGCCCGAGGTCGCGCGCGGACCCGGCGCCGTACCCGTGTGGCCGCTGTGGGGCTGACCGCGGCGGCAGCGCTGGCCGTGCCGGTCGCGGTCGTCGCCCTGGGTGGCGACCGCGGTCCGGACCGGACGCCGGTGGCGGACAAGACCACGACGTCCGAGCCGGAGCCGGTCCGGATCGGACGCTGGGAGTCCTGGCACGGCGTCAGCGTGTTCGTCCCCGAGGACTGGGAGTACGGCGACCAGGCGACCTGGTGCGCCGACGGCGGCTCGGCCGAGACCTTCCGGGTCACCCGCCCGGGCGGCGCCGTGCCGATGATCGCGTGCACGCCGCAGTCGAGCTACGGCCTGTCCTTCCAGGAGATCGAGATGGACGGGACCGACCAGCCGTTCGACTGGCCGGTCGTCACCCAGACCGGTGACGCCTGGCCGCCGGACACCTACGTGGGCGCCCACGGCGTCAACGGTGTGCTGGTGACCGTGGCGGGTCCTGACCGCGAGGAGCTGCTCGAGGTGCTGGAGACCGTCGAGCCCTACGAAGGCAGCGACCCCAACGGCTGCAGCGCGAGGGTCGGCGAGGACGGCGTCCGCGTGGTCTACGACGACTCGATGGCGGTCTGCCGCTACGACGCCTCGGGCCAGCTCGAGCAGAGCGAGGCACTCAGGGGCGACGACGCATCCTCCGCCGCCGAGGCACTGGACGACACGGTCGACGGAGATCTCGACTGCCAGCCGTCGGACGCACCGCCCGTCACCATCGAGATGTTCGACGCCGAGCATGACGTGTCCATCGAGCTCGACGGGGCGTGCACGGTGGTCGAGGGCTGGCCGGACGGCATCGTGACGCCGGACGTCCTCTGGTGGGCCTTGTCGCCCGGTTTCACCGGCGACACGACCGGGCTGCCGAT
The DNA here is from genome assembly GCF_016462705.1 of Nocardioides sp. Lineage (GTDB taxonomy): Bacteria > Actinomycetota > Actinomycetes > Propionibacteriales > Nocardioidaceae > Nocardioides. The sequence goes on from NZ_JAEMSS010000160.1 coordinate 5,176, forward strand.
CAGCGTGCTGCGCAGCTACGACCCGGCGCCGCAATAGTCACGTGCGCGGGAGGCACCTCGTCCCGCACACTCGTCCCTCGTGGGACATGTCGACGTCGCTGGAGTGCGCTACGAGCTGCCGGACGGCCGGGTCCTGCTGGACGACGTGTCGTTCCGGGTGGGGGAGGGCGCCAAGGTCGCGCTGGTCGGCGCCAACGGCGCGGGCAAGACCACCCTGCTGCGGATCATCACCGGCGACCTGGTCCCGCACGCTGGCGTGGTCACCCGGTCGGGCGGGCTCGGCGTCATGCGCCAGATGGTCAACGCAGGCCTCGCCAGCGACGGGCAGAGTGAGCCGACCGTCGCCGACCTGCTGCTCAGCGTCTCGCCCCCGCGGATTCGCGCCGCGGCTCTCGAGGTCGACCGCTGCGAGCGCGCGCTGATGGACACCGACGACGAGAAGACGCAGATGCAGTACGCCGAGGCGCTGGCGGAGTACGCCGACGCCGGCGGCTACGACCTCGAGGTCACCTGGGACGTCTGCACCGTCGCCGGGCTGGGCGTCCCCTACGACAAGGCGAAGTACCGCGAGCTGCGGACCCTCTCCGGCGGCGAGCAGAAGCGGCTGGTCCTGGAGTTCCTGCTCCGTGGACCGGACGAGGTGCTCCTGCTCGACGAGCCGGACAACTTCCTCGACGTGCCCGGCAAGATCTGGCTCGAGGGGCGGATCCGCGAGTCCGACAAGACGATCCTGTTCATCAGCCACGACCGGGAGCTCCTGGCGAACACGGCGACCCGGGTCGTGACCGTCGAGCTGGGCGCCGCGGGCAACCTCGTGTGGACGCATCCCGGCGGCTTCGCGTCGTACCACGAGGCGCGCAAGGACCGGTTCCTCCGCTTCGAGGAGATGCGCCGGCGCTGGGACGAGGAGCACGCCAAGATCAAGGCGCTGGTGCTCCGGATGAAGATCAAGGCGGAGTACAACGACGGCATGGCCAGCCAGTACAAGGCGGCCCAGACCCGCCTGCGGATGTTCGAGGAGAAGGGCCCGCCGACCGAGCAGCCGCGCGAGCAGCAGGTCACGATGCGGCTCAAGGGTGGCCGCACCGGCAAGCGCGCCGTCGTCTGTGAGAACCTCGAGCTGAGTGGGCTGATGCACCCCTTCGACCTCGAGGTCTGGTACGGCGAGCGGGTGGCCGTGCTCGGGTCCAACGGCTCCGGCAAGAGCCACTTCCTCCGGCTGCTCGCGGCCGGTGGCAGCGACCCCGACATCGAGCACCGACCCGTCGAGGACGTGGCGATCGAGCCGGTGCGGCACACCGGCAAGGCCAAGCTGGGCGCGCGGGTCCGGCCGGGCTGGTTCGTGCAGACCCACGAGCACCCCGAGCTGGTCGGGCGCACGCTGCTGGAGATCCTGCACCGTGGCGACGGGCGTCCGGACGGGCGTGCCGGGATGGGCCGCGAGCAGGCGGCGCGGGTGCTGGACCGCTACGAGCTCGCGCACGCCTCGGAGCAGAAGTTCGAGTCGCTCAGCGGTGGGCAGCAGGCTCGGTTCCAGATCCTGCTGCTCGAGCTGTCCGGCGCCACGCTCCTGCTCCTCGACGAGCCGACCGACAACCTCGACGTGCAGTCCGCGGAGGCGTTGGAGGACGGGCTCGAGGCGTTCGACGGCACGGTCATCGCGGTGACCCACGACCGGTGGTTCGCCCGCGGGTTCGACCGGTTCCTGGTCTACGGTGCCGACGGCGACGTCTACGAGTCGGACGGGCCGGTCTGGGACGAGGGACGGGTGGCGCGGACGCGATGAGCGGGACGTCGACACAGCTGGAGATCACCGACCTCGACCCGTTCGACGACGCCGAGTTCGACGAGTTCCACGCGGTCTACGAGGCGGCCGAGTCGTTCGGCCGCGAGGCGACGGCGACCCCGTGGGAGCGTGACGAGCTGCGGGTCGCCCTGCGCGAGGAGGCCCGCCGCCGTTTCCGGCACGGCCTCTGCGGCCGGGTCGACGGGCGCATCGTGGTGACCGGTGCCGTCGAGGGCTCGCTGCTCGACAACCTCGACATCGGCGAGGTCCGCGTCCACACGCTCCCGGAGGCGCGGCGGCGGGGCCACGGCAGTGCGATGGTCGCCGCGTGCGAGCAGGTGGCGCGCGAACGGGGCCGGACGACCCTGCTGGGCATGTGCGACTGGCCGTTCTCCGGCCACCCGGAGGGTGACGGTGAGCCCGGCATCGAGTTCGCTCGCAAGCACGGCTACGCGATGGCGCTCGTCGAGATCCAGCGCCGCCTCGACCTGCCCGTCGAGGAGGAGACCCTGGACCGGCTGGCCGCGGACGCGGCGGCGCACCACGCGGGCTACACGCTCCGCTCCTGGAGCGGCCCGGTCCCCGAGGAGCTCGTCCAGGGCTGGGCGGAGGTGACCTCCACCTTGATGACGGAGGCGCCGATGGGGGACATCGAGCGCGAGCCGCAGGTGGCCGACCCCCAGGTGGTCCGGGAGTCGGAGGCGCTCGCCTTCGCGCAGGGCCGCGAGCTCTATGCCACCGCAGCGCTCGACGAGGACGGCACCGTCGTCGCCTACACCAACTTCGGCGTGAACAACGAGGGCTCCCCGAGGGCCTACCAGTGGGGCACCCTGGTCCGGCCCGAGCACCGCGGGCACCGGCTCGGGATCGCGGTGAAGGTCGCCAACCTGCGGCAGCTCCAGCGGGAGCGGCCCGACCTGGGCCAGGTCGTCACCTGGAACGCCGAGGTCAACAGCCACATGGTCGGCGTCAACGAGGCGATCGGCTTCGTGCCGGTCGAGCGATCGGGTGAGGTGCAGAAACGGCTCGGTGGTTGAGGAGGTGCGCTAGCACCGTCTCGAAACCTCGCAAGCCGTGGCCGGGACTGAACCGATGTGGTTCAGCCCCAGCCCCGGCTGCGGTGGTCTCGACGCGCCCGTCGCGGCCTCGCACTTCACCCCCCGACGTCGAGGCTCCCCCGCTTCGCTTCTCCGCCACGACGCCGCGGGGACCCCGAAGAATCTCGGTCGCGGGGCTTGCTCGACCTTCGCTCGCGACGAACCCGCTCGTTCCTCGCGGGTTCTGCTCGCTCAGTCCGAGTCGAGCACGACCTCGGCGGACTGCTCCTCGCCGTCGCGGGTCCAGGTGAGCGTGACGGTGTCGCCGGGCCGGTAGGCGCGGATGGTCGCGATGAGCGAGTCGGCGCCGGTGATCCGGGTGTCGTCCACCTTGGTCACCACATCGCCCGGCTCGAGGCCGGCCTCGTCGGCGGCGGACCCGGCGGTGACCTCGCGGATGACCGCGCCCTGAGTGGCGTCGGTGCCGGTGGCGCCGTCGACCCCGACGCTGACGCCGATCCGCGCGTGCGTCGGCTCCTCCCCGTTCGCCATCTGCTCGACGATCGGCAGCACCCCGTCGATCGGGATCGAGAAGCCGAGCCCGATCGACCCGTCGCTGCCGGTCGAGGAGGTGCGGATCGAGGAGTTGATGCCGACCACGTTGCCGGACAGGTCGACGAGCGGTCCGCCGCTGTTGCCGGGGTTGATCGCCGCATCGGTCTGGATGGCGGGGTACGTCGTCGTGTTGCCCTGGCCGTCGTTCCCGACGTTGACCGGTCGGTTGAGGGCGCTGACGATGCCGCTGGTGACCGTGGACTCGAGCCCGAACGGCGAGCCGACGGCCACGACGCCCTGACCGACCTCGAGCTCGTCGGACAAGCCGATGGTCGCGGGGGTGAGGCCCGAGACGCCCTCGGCCTGGATGACGGCGGTGTCGGTCAGCACGTCGGTCCCGAGGACCTCGGCCTCCGCCGTGCTGCCGTCGTTGAACAGGACGGTCAGCGTGCCGCCGTTCGCGGCCACCTCCACGACGTGGTTGTTCGTGAGGATCTGTCCGTCCTCGCTGAGGATGATCCCCGACCCGGAGCCGGTGCCCTGGGGGCCGCTGACGTTGATCTGCACGACCGAGGGCAGGACCTTCTCGGCGACCGCCTCGACGCTGCCGTCGAGCTCGGGGTCCGACGGCGCGTCGGCGGTGCTGGCCGTCCTGAACGACGTGCCGGTGTCCGCCACCGAGGACGGCGAGTCGTCGCCGTTCAGCGCGTCGTACGCCGCGGCGCCGCCGACGCCTGCCCCTCCACCCGCGACCAGCGCCGCGGCGAGCACGCCGGCTGCGACCCGGCCACGGCCGCGCTGGCGGGTTCGCGCCGCGGGGGGCGCCGGCGGGGGACCGACCGGGGCGCCGTACGGCTGGCCGT
>NZ_JAEMSS010000161.1 GCF_016462705.1 Nocardioides sp.
GTGAGCACGGCCTGCGCAGCGCGGCTGGAACGCAGGGCGTCGGCGATCGGGTGGTAGGCCGCGTCGGTCCCGTCGCATCGGCCGACGAGGACCGTGGCGCCGTCCTCGACCGCGGCGTGGACCAGCTCGGCGACGAGGCGGGACTTCCCGATGCCGGCCTCGCCCGAGACGAGCACGAGCCGCGGGGCTCCGGTGCCGACGACGCTCCTCCAGGTGCCGGCCAGAAGCTCGCACTGGGCCGCCCGCCCGTCCAGGGGTGCCGCCGACAGCGCGGCGAGCACCCCGTCGGTCACCTCCCGGGGCCGGGTCGTGCGGGCTGCGGGTGCCACCGCGGCCTGGGCGGCCAGGGCCGGGTCCTGACGGAGGACGGCCTGGTAGAGCGTCTGCAGCTCGGGACCGGGATCGAGGCCGAGCTCCTCGGCGAGCCGCTCCCGGGTCGCGGCGTACACCTCGAGCGCTTCGGCCTGGCGACCTGACCGGTAGAGCGCGAGCATCAGCTGGCCCGCGAATCGCTCGCGGAACGGGTGTGCGCCGTGCAGCGACTCGGCCTCGGCGACGACCTCTCGATGCCGGCCCCGGTCCAGCTCCGCGGCGAGCAGCACCTCATGGGCGGCGAGTCGCAGCTCCTCGAGCCGGACCGCGTCCGCCGCGGCCACGTCGACGTGCTCGAGTCCGTGCCAGGGCGGTCCGCGCCACAGGCCGAGGGCCTGCCGCAACAGCTCCGCCGCCCGGTCGGGGCGACCGAGCCCGAAGGCCTCCTGGCCCTGGCCGAGCAGGTCCTCGAAGACGTCCGCGTCGACCCCCGCCGCTCCGAGCAGCAGCGTGTAGCCGAGCGGTCCCGTCTCGACCCGGCACGCCGGCACCGCCTCCGCCAGCCGTCGGCGCAGGTGGGACACGTGGCTGCGCAGGGTCACGTCGGCGCCGTCGGGTGCTCGGCCGTCCCACAGCGTGTCGACAAGACGGTCGGCCGACAGCGGCGACCCGCGGTGGAGCAGGAGCAGGCTCAGGAGCGCACGCTGCTTCGGCCCACCGGCGGAGCCCGACCCACCGGTGACCGGGACCAGCGCGAGCGGCCCCAGTACGGCGAAACCCCCTGCCTGCACGGGCGGATCGTATTCCGGTCGGCCGGCGCCGCGCTTGCCATCGGCCCCGGCGTGAGCCGGGCCGCTGACAGTCGCTGTGGAGCGCCTGATGTGATGGCGACGTGACCACGTACGGCATCCTCGGCGTCGGCTCCCTGGCCTCGTTCGTCGTCACCGGTCTGTGCGACGGCGTCGACGACCCGCCGGAGGTCGTCCTGTCCCCGCGCAACGCGGGGGTGGCGGGCGGGCTCGCGGCGACGTACCCCACGGTGACGGTCGCCGAGGACAACCAGGCGGTCCTGGACGGCGTCGACGTCGTGCTGGTCCTGCTGCGCCGGCAGCACTGCGACGCCCTGCTCGAGCTGACCTGGCGTCCTGAGCACGTCGTGGTGTCCGCCGTCGCCGGCCTGCCCCTGGCCGAGCTGGCCGACCTGGTGCGTCCGGCCCGCGAGGTCGCCCGGGCCGTGGCCATGCCCGCCGCGGCCACCCGGTCGTTCCGCACCCCGGTGCACCCACCCGTCGCGGCGGTGCTGAGCCTCTTCGAGCGCCTGGGTGGGGCGCTCCCCATCACCGACGGCGCCCAGTTCGAGGCGATCTACACCTCGATGGGCACCTTCGCGCCGTTCTTCGAGTACCTCACGGTGCTGTCCGACTTCCTGGTCGACCACGGGGTCCCCGCCGCGGACGCCCAGCAGCTCCTCGCCGCGACGTTCGTCGACGTCGCGCGGCCGTTGTCCCGCCCGACCCCGGACCTCGCCGAGATCGTGCGCGAGTACGCACCTCCCGGCGGGGGCAACGAGCAGCTCACGACGTTGATGCGGGAGGAGGGCGTCTTCGACGGGATGCGCCGGGCGCTCGACGCGGTGCACGAACGCCTGTCCGGCCGATGAGGTTGCGGCCCTGACGAGGTCCATCGGGAAGGGGGCGCTCGCCCCGACCGCGGGAAGGACCACTGGTGACCGACGACGAGACGCAGATCCGCAGCCTGATCGAGCGATGGGCCAGCGCCGTGCACGACGGGGACATCGAGGGTGTGGTCGCCGACCATGCCGAGGACATCGTGATGTTCGACGTGCCTCCTCCCCACGAGGGTGTGCGCGGGATCCAGGCCTACCTCGAGACGTGGCCGGAGTTCTTCGCGTGGCAGGCCTCGGGCGCCTGTTTCGAGATCGCCGCACTGGACGTGACCGTCGGCGGCGACGTGGCGTACGCGTTCGGGCTGCTGCGGTGCGCCACGGCGGAGGGGCTGCGCGAGGACCCGACGTACCTGCTCCGGCTCACCCTCGGGCTGCGTCGCGAGGCGGGTCGCTGGATGGTGGCGCACGAGCACCACTCGTTCCCGCTGAAGTCGTAGGCCTCGGGCCGCTCAGCAGGCGTCGGTGTACGGCGCCTTGACGAGCGACCGCCCCTTCTTGACCTGGCTCCCGCGGTCGAGGCTGAAGGCACGCTGCCAGTCGGAGTCGACCTGGGCGCCGTTCATCTCCTCCTGCTGGCCCACCAGGCTCAGGCGTGGGACGAGCTTGACGCCGAGCTGGGCGCCGCGCCCCTTGACGGTGAAGACGGGTTTGGCGTCGCGGAACCAGGTGATGTGCTTCTTGCCCACCTCGACGGCCATGTTGAACGGAGCCTCGGCCAGCACGGCCTTGTCGTCCCGGGCGGTCCAGACCGACCCGGCGGCCCGGGAGCGGACGCCGATGCCGAGCCCTGGCGTGCCCATGACCACGTCGGCGACCACGATGCTCGCGGGCTGGCAGGTGCCGTCCGGGGCGCCCTCCGGCACCAGCTCGAGGAGGAACCGGTAGGGCCTCGGGCCCTGTTCCCACGTGTGCCCTTGCAGCCGGAACTCCCAGCGGCCGTTGCGCTGGGCACTGCCCTGCAGCGTCGCCGTGGTGGTGCCGAGGTCGCCGTCGCCGGTGTGGGCGAGCTTGCTCTGCAGGACCAGCCCGCCGTTGAACGGCACCGCGCGCCCCGTGCCGTCGGAGGTGTCCAGCCAACGCCCACCCAGCCAGGTGCCGCGATAGGGCTTCGAGTCGAAGTCCTCGCCGAACCCCCAGTCGTAGTCCCACAGGGAGCCGCCCCAGCCCCAGGTCTGGCTGGCGGTCGGGCGGAGCGGGTCCTTGCGGTCCGTGGCCGGCGCCGCGGACGCCTCGGCCGGCCGCGGGACCGGTCGGTCGGTTCCGCCGGGCAGGTCGGGGAGGAGGTCGGTGCTGAAGTGCGTCGGGAAGGACGGGAACCAGCCGATCCGGTCGTCCCCGTGCGTCCAGCCCTCCTGGCGGGCCCGGAGAACCAGGTCGCCGAGCAGCGGCGCCATGACCGGCAGCGTCGCGTGGCCGGCGCTGTCCGTCGCCGCCGTCGCGATCGTGACCCAGCGGTTGCCGTCGACCCGCTGCTGCAGGCTGACCGCTCGGCCGGGGAAGGCGGGCGGGCTGCCCATGGCCGACCTCACGGCAGGGGTGGTGTCCACCACGACGTTGAAGGGGAGGCCGGGCAGCACGCCGTAGAAGGGCTGGTCCGGTCGGGCGCCCGCCAGGCTCAGGGTCAGCTCCTGGGGTCGTGCCCTCAGCTGGTACGCCGGTGTCCTCAGCCCCTGGCCGCCGACCACGCGCAGGCCGATCGGCAGACCGAGCGCGGAGGGCGCCGGGAAGGTGAAGTCGAAGCGTCCCTTGCGGTCGGTCTTGTGGGTCGTGTCGGCGACGTCGATCCAGATGTCGCCCGGCCGGTTCATGTTCCACTGGATGTGCACGGCTCGCCGCCCCTGGGCGCCGATGCTCCCGGTGAACCGGACCGCCTGGCCGCTCACCACCACCGGTGGGGACACCGAGAGCGTGCCGGTGGTCCGCTGGACGGGGGGCCGGTCGGTGCGAGGCTCCGCCGCGGACGGGCCGACGCCGAGCGTCGGAAGCAGGGTCAGACACGCCAGGCCGAGGGTGGCGCGGCGGGCAACGGCGCGCGGTCCTGGCGAGCGGCGATGTTCCCGAGTCACTCAGCCATGGTCTGCCGAGGAACCGGTCTGCGCTGGCGAATCAGGAAGTCAGGACGCCCAGTCGAGCCCGACGGCGGGCAGGTCGCGATAGATCTCCATCACCAGCGGGAAGACGTCGGCACCAGCCGGGAGCTTCCTGGTGCCGGTGTGGTCGACGAGGTAGAACACGCCGGAGGGGTCGCGCCACACGTAGATGCCCGGGAAGGGCTGCTGGACGTCCCAACCGCCGTGAGTCTTGATCCGGTGGTGTGGCACGGTCATCGGACCGTAGTTGCCGACCCCAGAGGCACCACCCTGCTCGTAGGGAATCGTGTGGTCCACCTGCTGCGTGCGCGACAGGCTGGAGGAGAAGGGGAAGACATCGGCCGGCGTCATCAGATGCACGGCCTGCCTATGTCGGCCGGGGATCTCGTAGGCATCGACCGGGGCCTGGCCGGCCAGGTCGATCACCGGGTGGACCTTGAAGCGGCAGGACGGGCCGAGGACCTCGCGGACCCATGCGTCGGTGACCGGGCCATGACCCTCGACCCGGGTGATGCCCTCGTGGTCGCGGCCGCCGTAGGTGTGCACATAGAGGTTCACCACGGGTGCCCGGTCCGCGAGCGCGCCGGTGTCCTCGGCGGCTCCGGGTGTCAGCAGCATCAGTAGGGCCATGACGTCGCGCTGGTCGTCGGTCAGCTCGGGGAGGTCGTCTCGGAGTGCCGTGCTGTAGCTGGAGACGGTCGCCGCGATCTGGTCGATCAGCCAGACCGGGGCCCTGGTGAGGAACGACGCCATCCCGTGCGCCTCGCTGCGCAGCTTCTTGGCGAACGTCGCCTCCTGGGCCTTCAGCTCCCGCTCGCGCGTGGCCTGGGGGTCGGCCTTGGCGATCGCCCCCGCCACCACTGACTCGAACCGAGACCACGGGATCCGGCCGTCTGCCGACTCGGCAACGGCCTTGTCGACGTAGGCCGCGGCCTTCCGGTCGAGGTCGCGGGTCTGCTTGACGACGTAGCGCGCGTAGGACGCCTTGACCTCGCCCCGCCCGACGCGGGCCCAGATCTCGGGGGAACGATGGTGCAGGTCCACCGCGTCGGCCATCAGCTGGCCGGCGGCCCAGGTGCTCATGCCGATCCGGGCCGCGAGCTTGGCGGCGGCGAACTCGCACACCTCGGGCGTGCCGTCGCCGCCGTAGCGGCGAGCCTTCTCGCGGCCGGGCTTGTCGGAGGAGGCAAGGGCGAGCCGTTCCGGACCGTTGATCACGGCCATCTGGTAGGCCAGCCGCAGCAGATCTGCCTCGTCGTCGCGGATCCTCTCGGCGCGCAGGCCGGCGGCAGCGAGGACGTCGTCCTCGCTCATCCCCGCCAGCTCGTCGCTCTCGATCATGTCCCCACTCAAGCAGCCGGCACCGACATCGAGGACCGGCGCGGCTTCCTTCTCCACACCCCCCTTGCCACGTCCTCGAGACGTCCACAGGTGCGTCACCGACCCCCGCTTTCCACAGCGTCGGGCGCGGCAGTGGGCGCCGTCCTCGAGCGTCGCTGCCACGACCGAGGAGAGGACGGGACATGGCAACGAAGACGAGGGGCAGGAGGCTCAGCGGCAACCCGGCCCGCCGGGCCGATCAGCTGGAGGAGCTCGACGCCAACGCACTCAGACGCTCGCCGCGGTGCGAGTGCCACCACCCGGACCGGTGCCGCCGCGTGGCCCGGTTCCGGGTGAGCCTGCTCTGCAAGGAAGACGGTTGCGGGGTGGCCGTCAGCGTTCACCTGGCGTGTGCCGACTGCAAGGACAGCTGGGTGGCGCACGCCCGCGAGGACGGAGACCGGGTGCGGGTCACGCCGTTGTGAACCCCTGCGTCACGCCGGCTTCGGCTTGATCTTGACCACGACCCGGGCCGGCGTGGCGTCGCGGTTGCCCGCGGCGTCGACGGAGACGACGAGGATGGTGTGCTTTCCCAGCGTCAGCCGGACCTGGAAGGGCGACCGGCACGACGTGTAGCTCTTGGCGTCGACCTTGCAGAGGAACGTCGCGCTCTCCGAGGCGACGAAGGCGAGCCTGACCTTGGCCTTCTTCTTGGCCGTGAACACCTTCTTCGGCGGCGCCGAGGTGATCGTCGTCTGCGGCGCCGTGCTGTCACCTGGGGTCGGCGGTAGGGGCGGCGGCGTGGGCAGGTCGACGGTGAAGGTCCGGGTGAGGGCGGCGGAGGTGTTGCTGGCGCTGTCGGTCGCCCTGACCTTGAACACGTGCTGCCCCTCGGCGAGGCCACTGCGGGTGTCACTGCCGCTGGTGCCCGGTCCCGGGGTGGTGCACGGGGTGAAGGGCTCGGCGTCGTAGGCGCACTGGAACGTCGAGGTCTCGTCGGCGGTGAGGCCGAAGGTGGCCGACGACGTCGTGATCGTGCTTCCGTCCGTGGGCCCCGAGCTGATGCCGACGACCGGGGGAGTCGTGTCCCCCGGCGGGCTGCCGAGCGTGAAGCGGGCGGCGACCTGCGGCTCTCCGTTCATCGTCACCGTGCAGGTGCCGGTGCCCGAGCATTCCGAGTGGTTCTCCCAGCCGGCGAAGTGCGAGCCGGGGCTCGGTGTCGCCGTCAGCGTCGTCTGGTCACCGAGCAGGAAGTCCTCGCTGCACGCCGAGGCGCAGCCGGTGATGCCGCCCGTGCTGGAGGTGATCGTTCCCGTTCCCGTCCCCGTCGAGGTGGCGAACAGAGTGGGCGTCGACGAGGTGACCTGTCCCACCTCGTCCAGGAACGGGGACGAGGTGTCGGTGTTCGGCGCGCCGCCGACGACTCGGTCGCCGTCGGTCACGATCGAGGCACCGTAGAGCGAGGTGAACTGAGCAGACCCGGTGGTCTGCCACGTCTCGGTCCGCTCGGCGGCCCCGGTGCGGGTGAAGACGAAGCCGGTGCCTCGAGTGGCGTGGCCGGTGGCGCCGACGACGATGAAGCTGCTGGAGACGGAGACGGACGCGCCGAACTGGTTGTTCTGCTGGGGGTTCGACGGAGTCAGCTTGCCGGTCTGGTTGCGTGCCGCCGCCCCGGTCCGTGTGAAGACCCAGGCTGCACCGAAGGACTGGTCGGCCTGGGAGTCGCCGGCGACGATGAGGTCGCCCTCGACGTCCACCGACTCGCCGACGCGCCCCGTGGTCTGGCCGGTCACGGTCAGCTTCGCCGTTTCCTGGCGGCTCGACGCGCCGGTCCGGGCGAAGGTGTAGACGGACCCTCGCCGCTGTCCCTGCGGGTTCCCGAAGAGATCCGAGGGTGCCCCGGCGACGATGGTGTCTCCGTCGATGGCGACGGAGTCACCGAGCGCGCTGCCTGCGAAGGACCAACCCGAGACCGTGTTGTCGGACGCGGTGAGCTTCGCCGACTGGGTCCTGCCCGGTGCGCCGGTCGTGGCGAAGGTGTAGACCGAGCCGTGACCGGCGCTGGGGTCCTCGCCGGGATTGTCGTCCCCCGGAGCCCCGGCGACGATGGTGTCCCCGTCGATGTCGACCGCCGAGCCGAGCGCGTCGCCGTTGAGCCGGTCTGAGGCCGTGACCCGGTCGACCTGCGTACGGGCAGCGGCGCCGGTCCGCGCGAAGAGATAGACCGACCCGGCACCGTTGTCGTCGCCCGGGGCTCCCGCCACGATCGTGTCCCCGTCGATGGACACCGCCGTCCCGAGCCCGTCCCCGTTCGAGCCGTCCGACGCGGTCAGCTTGGCTGCCTGGGTCCACGTCTCGCCCGCGCTGCGGGTGAAGACGTACACGGCTCCCGGCGCGGTGAGTCCGGGGCCAGGAGCCCCGACGACCAGCGTGTCGCCGTCCATCGCCACCGAGGTGCCGAAGTGCATGGCAGCCACGCCGTCAGGCGGGTTGATCTCGCGGGTGAGGGCCTGTGCGGCCGGCATGGACGACCCGACGAGAACGAGCGTGACAGCGGTGACGAGCGTTGCTCGCGGCAGGCGGCGGACGACAAGCGATGCTGGGGGCATGCCGGTCAGTCTCGAGACCGCAGTCCTGGCTGACCATGGCCCGGATGGGCCACTCGTTGCCCAGAACTGGAACACGTTCTAGTCTCACCCGCATGGCCTCAGCAGACGAAGAGATGCGGATCGGGACGCACAACGGGCACCTGATGGTGGCGGCGCTCAAGCGGCACCACGACAAGCCGGTGATCCACCTGGGCGACGTGACGCTCACCGGCCGCCAGGTGAGCGAGCGGATCAGCCAGTACGTCCAGGCGTTCGAGAGCCTCAACGCCGGCCAGGGCACGGCGGGCGCGCTGCTGGCGCTCAACCGGCCCGAGGTGCTGTTCATCATCGGCGCGAGCCAGACCCAGGGCTACCGGCGTACGTCGCTGCACCCGCTGGGCAGCCTCGACGACCACGCCTACGTCATCAACGACGCCGAGATCACGACGCTGATCGTCGACCCGGTCTTCGTGGAGCGGGCGCTGGGGCTTCTCGACAAGTGCCCGGGGCTCAAGCAGGTCCTGACCATCGGCCCGGTGCCTGAGGCGCTGGCGCACGTCGGCACCGACCTGGTCGAGACCGCGGCGCAGTTCACGCCGGCGCCCGTGGAGGCGGTGCTGCTGCCTCGCGACCACATGACGTCGATCACCTACACCGGCGGCACGACCGGCAACCCCAAGGGTGTGATCGGGCGGGTCGAGTCGTTCTCGACGATGACCAACATCCAGCTCGCCGAGTGGGAGTGGCCGGAGAACCCGCGCTTCCTGATGTGCACACCGCTGTCGCACGCCGGGGCGGCGTTCTTCGCACCCGTCGTGATCAAGGGCGGCTCGCTCTACGTGATGTCGAAGTTCGACCCGGGCGAGGTCCTCGAGTTCATCGAGAAGAACAGGATCCAGGCGACGATGCTGGTCCCGTCGATGCTCTACGCCCTGATGGACCACCCCGACTCGCACACCCGGGACCTGAGCAGCCTCGAGACGATCTACTACGGCGCCAGCGCGATCAACCCGGTGCGGCTCAAGGAGGCCATCGACCGGTTCGGCCCGATCTTCGCGCAGTACTACGGGCAGTCCGAAGCCCCGATGGTCATCACCTACCTGAGCAAGCAGGACCACGTCACCGGGGACGAGAGCCGGCTGTCCTCGTGCGGCCGGCCGTCGGCGTTCATCCGGACGGCGCTGCTCGACGAGGACGGCAACCCGGTGAAGCCGGGTGAGCCGGGGGAGATCTGCGTGGCCGGGCCGCTGCTGTCGGGCGGCTACTGGAAGCTTCCCGACGTCACCGCGGAGACCTTCCGCGACGGCTGGATGCACACCGGCGACGTGGCCCGCGAGGACGAGGACGGCTTCTGGTACATCGTCGACCGCACCAAGGACATGATCGTCACCGGCGG
>NZ_JAEMSS010000021.1 GCF_016462705.1 Nocardioides sp.
GCGCAGGATCTCGTCGGCCAGGTAGGTGTAGTCGGGGCTCGCGTCGAACCCGCCGCTGACGTTGAGCCACTCGACGAGCACGGTGCCGTTGAAGTCCGCGGCCGGTGGGCGCCGGACGACGACCCGGGTCGCGTAGGGCTCCTCGAAGGCGGTGCCGAGGTCCCACCTCCCGTCGGTCGGCAGGTCGCCGTCGCTGGTGTACGTCGTCGCGGTGCCGGACACCGCCAGCTCCTCCTCGACCCAGCCCTCGGGTAGGGAGGGCAGCTCTTCCGAGCTGGCCAGGAACATGCCGTCGCCGCCGTCGAGCGGGCGGACCCGCAACCCGGACCCGTCGCCGTCGGGCGGCTCGGACGAGTCGGCCGAGCACGAGCAGACCAGGACCAGCACCAGAAGGGGCAGCACGGCACGGCGGAGCACGGAGTCAACGTAGACGCAGCGGACCGAAACTAGAACTCGTTACAGTCCTGCCCGTGAAGACCTACGTCGTCAGCGGCGGAGCCTCCGGTATCGGCGCCGCCACCACCGCCCGGCTCCGCGACGACGGCCACCGGGTGGTCACCGTGGACCTGCGCGACGCGGACGTCGTCGCCGACCTGGCCACGGAGGCCGGGCGGGCCGCGGCGATCGCCGGCGTCCAGGACCTCGTCGGGCCCGACGGCGCCGTGCACGGCCTGGTGCCGGCGGCCGGCATCGGCGGGTTCACCGGCGTCGACCCGGCGCTGCTCATGTCGGTCAACTACTTCGGCGCGATCGCCCTGGTCGAGGGTCTCCGGCCCCAGCTGGCGGCGGCCCGGCAGACGGGGGCGGGCGCGGCGGTCGTCTTCCTGGCCTCGAACTCGATCACCGGCCAGCCCGGCTGGGACTCCGGGGTGGCGGGCCTCTGCCTGCGCGGCGACGAGGCCGCCGTCCGGGAGGCCGCGTCCAGCACCGAGGCGGTGATGGTCTACCCCGCCAGCAAGGCCGCGCTGGCCTGGTGGGCGCGCCGCGAGGGCGTCAAGCCGGAGTGGATCGGCGCCGGCATCCGGATGAACTCGGTGGCCCCCGGCAAGATCGCCACCCCCATGGTCGACCAGCTGATGGCCGACCCGGTCTTCGGACCGCTGTCCGAGTCCTACCCGAGCGCCATCGGTCGCGACGGCCGCCCAGAGGAGGTCGCGGCCGCCATCGCCTTCCTGCTCTCCGACGAGGCGTCGCTCATCGTGGGCTCGGTCCTCTACGTCGACGGCGGGACCGACGCGATCCTGCACCCGGTGTCCCCCGAAGGCTGGGACGTCGCCCCGCTGGAGCCGTCCTGAGCCGGGAGGTCGAGCAGCAGAACCGGCGCATGCTCCGAGCCCGGGACGCGATGGACCGGCGGTTCGCCGAGCCGCTGGACATCCCCGCCCTGGCGCGGATCGCCCACGTCTCGGAGGCGCACTTCATCCGCACCTTCCGCGCGACGTTCGGCGAGACCCCGCACCGCTACCTCCAGCGTCGCCGGGTCGAGTGGGCGATGGCGATGCTGTGCTCCACGGACCGGTCGATCACCGACATCTGCATGTCGGTCGGTTTCTCCAGCCTGGGCACCTTCAGCCGCACCTTCCGCGACGTCGTCGGGCAGCCGCCGTCCCAGTACCGCGCGACGACCCCGCGGGTCGATCGGGTGCCGACCCACTTCTCGATGGCCTGGACCCGGCCACGCTGAGTCGAGGTCGAGCAGTTTCGGAGAAGGTCGTGGCCGCCCGAGCACCTAGCGTCGTCGGCGACCGCTCCAGCCCACGACCACGACGTCCCGAGCGGACCTCCATGTTCACCAGCATCAACGTCTCCCAGATCTTCGTCCTCGACCAGGACGAGGCGCTCGACTTCTACGTCGGCAAGCTCGGCCTCGAGGTCCACAGCGACGTCGACATGGGCTTCATGCGGTGGCTCACCGTCAACGTGCCGGGACACAAGGACCGCCAGATCCTGCTCGAGCGACCCGGCCCGCCCTCGATGGACGAGGAGACCGCGGCCCAGGTGCGCGAGCTGATCAGCAAGGGGGTCATGGGCGGCTGGGTCGGTTTCGTGACCGACGACTGCCAGGCGACGTACGACGAGCTGTCGGCTCGGGGCGTCGAGTTCACCGACGGCCCCAACGAGCAGCCGTACGGCATCGACGCCGGCATCCGTGACCCGTTCGGCAACAAGCTCCGGTTCGTCCAGCACCGGGCCTGACGCGGGAGGGCCCTGGCCCGTTCGGGTCCGCCGTGGGGGGCCCGAACGGGTCATGGGCGACAGCCCCCTTCACCGCTTACGGTCTCCTCACCCGAAGGGATGAGGAGAGCCGATGGCCCACCGCGACCTGGCGGACCTCGAGCTGCGTGCTCTGGCGTTCGTCGACGAGCGAGAGCTGGTGCGTGACCTGGTCGACCTCGTCGCGGTGCCCTCCATCAGCGGCTCCGCGGCCGAGGCCGACATCCAGCACCGGCTGGCCAAGCAGCTGCGCCGGCTCGACCTGGACGTCGACCTGTGGCCCATCGACCTCGACCGGGTCACGGCGGACCCGGACTTCCCCGGCTGGGAGGTCGAGCGGTCCGAGTCGTGGGGGCTCGTGGCCGGACCGGACCTGACCGCGGGCGGCCCTGAGATGCCACCTGCGCTCGTGCTCCAGGGACACGTGGACGTGGTCCCGCCCGGCGACCTCAGCCGGTGGTCGGGCGAGCCCTTCCTCCCCCGGGTCACCGGCGACCGGGTGCACGGGCGCGGCACCGTCGACATGAAGGCGGGGGTCGTCGCGTCGCTCGCCGCCGTCCGCGCCGTGCGGGCGGCAGGCATCCAGCTCGAGCGGGACTACGCCCTGCACCTCGTGGTCGGCGAGGAGGACGGCGGGCTCGGCGCCTTCGCCACCTTGCGCCGGGGCCACCGCGGCGAGGTCTGCGTGATCGCCGAGCCCACCTCCGGGACGGTCACCACCGCGAACGCCGGCGCCCTCACGTTCGAGATCTCCGTCCCGGGCTCGGCCACGCACGGGAGCACCAGGTACGCCGGGGTGAGTGCCTTCGAGGCGTTCCTCCCGGTCAACGCGGCGCTGGCGGGGCTGGAGGCGCGCCGCAACGCCGCGGTCGACCCGTTGATGCGGGAGTACCCGGTGGCCTACCCGCTCTCGATCGGCCGGGTCCGCTGCGGGGACTGGGCCAGCAGCGTGCCCGACCTCCTGGTCGCCGAGGGCCGGCTCGGCGTCGCGCTGGACGAGGACCCGGACGACGCCCGCGCCGAGCTCGAGCACGTGGTGGCCGACGTCGCCGCCGCCCACCCGTGGCTCCGCGACCACCCGCCCACGGTCACCTGGTCCGGGGGGCAGTTCGCGAGCGGCCGGTACAACGACGACCGGTACGCGGGCGACCACGGGCGGCTCCTCGAGACGGTGCGGTCGGCGCACGCGGACGTCACGGTCGGACCGCCGCCGCGCGAACGCGGGGCGCCGTACGGCAGCGACCTGCGGCTCTACGCCCAGGCAGGGATCCCCACGCTGCACTACGGCCCCGGCGACGTCCGCCTCGCGCACGGCCCGGACGAGTCGGTGGCCGTCTCCGAGCTGGTGACGGTGACCGAGGCCCTGGTGCTGACCCTGCTGCGGACCTGCGGCGCGCACGTCTAGCGGGTGTGGCTCACGTCGTCCAGGCGTGAGGGCCCTCGCCGGACAGGGCCGCGAGGAAAAGAAACGTACGTACGTTTCTTATTCCGGGGCGTCCCTCGCGTGAGGCACGGCTCTCCTGTGGAGAACCTGCCACCGATGCACCCGGCCAGGGGGTGGTCGGTGCTCGGCTGGGCACATGCCCCGCCGCCCCGACTCCTGCGACCGCGGCGACGTGCTGACCGACGGCGTCATGGCCTGCGACCGAGGAGGACGTCGAGGACTGCCACGTCTGGTTCGCGTTCTGCGACCTGGCGACGACCGACCCCGTCCTGGCCGAGTGCGTCGCCCACCAGCGCGCGGAGGAGCGCCCGGGGACCCGACGCCAGAGACCCGGGAGACGTCAGAACAGCATGGCCGTAGCCGGGTCCTCCAGGACGCCGGCCACGTCGGCAAGGAACCGCGAGCCCTTCTCGCCGTCGATGTGCCGGTGGTCGAAGGACAGCGCCAGCGTGGTGACCTGACGGACCTCGATCTGGTCCTCACCATCGACGTCGACCACCCACGGCTGCTTCTTGACCGCGCCGAAGCACAGGATCGCGGACTCACCGGGGTTGATGATGGGCGTGCCCGCGTCGACGCCGAAGACGCCGACGTTGGTGATGGTGAACGTCCCGCCGCTCATCTCCGCCGGCTGGGTCCGGCCCTCGCGGGCGACCGCGGCCAGGTCGTTCAGGGCCGTGGCCAGCTCGAGCAGCGACAGGTCCTGGGCGTCCTTGACGTTGGGCACCACCAGGCCGCGCGGGGTGGCGGCCGCGATACCGAGGTTGACGTAGTGCTTGAGCACGACCTCGCCGGCCGCCTCGTCCCAGAACGAGTTGATCTCGGGCGTACGTCGCATCGCCAGGATGCTCGCCCGGGCCAGGACCAGCAGCGGGGACACCTTGACGTCCCGGAACTCGCGCCTCTTCTTCAGCCGGTCGACGAGCTCCATGGTGCGGGTGGCGTCGATGGTCACCCACTCGGTGACGTGCGGTGCCGTGAACGCGCTCTGCGTCATCGCGCCGGCCATCATCTTGCGGACGCCCTTGATCGGCTCGCGCGTCTCCCGAGCCCCACCGGTCCCGCTGGTTGAGGAAGGCGCGCCAGCGCCTGTCTCGAAACCAGATGAGCCGGCGCTGGAACTCGATCCCTCCACGTCCGCCCGCGTCACGGTCCCGTCGGGCCCGGTCGGCGTGACCGTGGCCAGGTCCACGCCGAGGTCCTTGGCGAGCTTGCGCACCGGGGGCTTGGCGAGCACCCGGGTCTCCGCCGGGGTGACCGCCGCCGGCGGCGACGGGGGCATCTCCGGAGCACCGCCTCGCTGCTCCTCGGCGTCGGCGAGCACGGTGTCGACGATCCGCTCGACCTTCTCGTGCTGGGCCGGAGCGCCCGGGTTGAAGACGTCGTGGACGTCGGCGCGCGCCGTGAGGACCCCGGCGACCTCCAGACCGGGCTTGCGCCGGGGCCGCCGGGTCGGGCCGCGGTCGGCCTTGTTGCGGCCGACCAGGCTCTCGCCCTCGCCGCCACCGGAGGCGGCCGGGTTGGACAGGTCGATCTCCATCTCCGACTCGGTGGTGGAGCCGCCGCGAGGACCGGGGCGTTCCGAGACCTCGGACGGGTCGCCCACCGCGATGATCGGCGTGCCGACCGCGACGGTCGTGCCCTCCTCGACGAGGATCGCGGTCACCGTGCCGGCGTACGGCGAGGGCAGCTCGACCAGCGACTTGGCGGTCTCGATCTCGACGACGATGTCGTTGACGGCGATCACGTCGCCGACCTTGACCTTCCAGGCCACGATCTCGGCCTCGGTCAGACCCTCACCGACATCGGGAAGCAGGTACTCGGCCATGGCTCAGAACTCCAGGGATCGGTCGACGGCGTCCAGGACCCGGTCGAGGTCGGGGAGGAAGTCCTCCTCGATCCGGGACGCCGGGTAGGGCGTGTCGAAGCCACCGACGCGAAGCACCGGAGCCTCCAAGGAGTAGAAGCACTCCTCGGTGATCCGCGCGGCGAGCTCGGCGCCCATGCCCAGGTTGACGTGCGCCTCGTGGACGACGATGGCTCGGCCGGTGCGGCGCACGGAGTCGAGCACCGGCGCCATGTCGAGCGGCGAGAGGGTGCGCAGGTCGATGACCTCCAGGGACCGCCCCTCGCCGGACGCGGCCTCGGCCGCCTTGAGGGCCGTCTTCACCGTCGGCCCGTAGGCGAGCACGGTGACATCGCCGCCCTGGCGCACCACGCGCGAGGTGAACAGCGGTTCCGGCGTGACCGTGTCGTCGAGCTCGGCCTTGTCGGCGTGGTACTGCCGCTTGGGCTCCAGGAAGATCACCGGGTCGTCGCAGGCGATGGCCTGCTGGATCATCCAGTAGCCGTCGACCGGGTTGGAGCAGGCGACGACCTTGAGGCCGGGGGTGTGCGCGAACTGCGCCTCCGGCGACTCGCTGTGGTGCTCGACCGCCCCGATGCCGCCACCGAACGGGATCCGGATGACGATCGGCATCGGGACCCGGCCCTTGCTCCGGTAGCGGATCTTCGCGACCTGGCAGACGATCTGGTCGTAGGCCGGGTAGACGAAGCCGTCGAACTGGATCTCGACGACCGGCCGGTAGCCCCGCATGGCCATGCCGACCGCCGTGCCGACGATGCCCGACTCGGCGAGAGGGCTGTCGATGACCCGGTCCTCGCCGAAGTCCTTCTGCAGCCCGTCGGTGATCCGGAAGACGCCGCCGAGCTTGCCGACGTCCTCGCCCATGATCAGCACCTTGGGGTCGGCCTCCATGGCCTTCCGCAGGCCCATGTTGAGGCCCTTCGCGAGGGTGATCTTCTGAGCTTTCTCCTGGGCGGCCATCAGCGCGCTCCCTCGAAGCTGTCGAGGTAGGCGGCGAACCCGTCGCGCTGCGCGCCGAGCTCGTCGGTCATCTCGGCGTAGACGTTGTCGAACATGCTCATGGGCTGCGGGTCGGGCAGCGCCTTGCAGCCCTCGCGGAGCGTGGCTCCGAGCTCGTCCGCCTCGGCGGCGACATCGGCGAAGAAGTCCGCGTCGGCCAGGCCGTTGCGCTTCACGTAGGCCTCGACCCGGGCGATCGGGTCCTTGAGCTTCCAGCTCTCGACGTCGCCGGAGAGCCGGTAGCGGGTCGGGTCGTCGGTCGTGGTGTGGGCGCCCATCCGGTAGGTGTAGGCCTCCACGAAGGTCGGGCCCTGCCCGTCGCGGGCCCGCTGCAGCGCGGCCTGCGTGACGGCGTACGTCGCGAGCACGTCGTTGCCGTCGACGCGGACACCCGGGAAGCCGAACCCGAGCGCGCGCTGGTAGAGCGGGATCCGGCTCTGGCGCTCGATCGGCTCGGAGATCGCCCACTGGTTGTTCTGGCAGAAGAACACGACCGGGGCGTTGTAGGACGCGGCGAAGATGAACGCCTCGTTGACGTCGCCCTGGCTGGAGGCACCGTCCCCGAAGTGCGCGACGACGGCCGCGTCGCGGTCGGGGTCGCCGGTGCCGACGACGCCGTCGCGCTGCATGCCCATCGCGTAGCCGGTCGCGTGCAGGCACTGGGCGCCGATGACGATCGTGTAGAGGCCGAAGTTGTAGTCGGCCGGGTCCCAGTTGCCGTGGTCGACGCCGCGGAAGAGCCCGAGCAGCTTCAGCGGGTCGAGCCCGCGGCACCAGGCGACGCCGTGCTCGCGGTAGGTCGGGAACACGAAGTCCTGTGGCCGGAGTGCCCGGCCGGCGCCGACCTGGGCGGCCTCCTGGCCGAGGAGCTGGGCCCAGATGCCGAGCTCGCCGTGCCGCTGGAGCGCGGTGGCCTCGGTGTCGAGGCGTCGGACGAGCACCATGTCGCGGTAGAAGCCGCGCAGCTGCTCGGCGGAGAAGTCGAGGTCGAACTGTTCAAGACCAGGTGGCAGGTGGTGCACCCGCTCACCCTCGGGCGTCAGGAGCTGGACGAGCTCGGGGCCGCCGTCGCTCTGGGAGGGGCCGAATACCTCGGCCAGGTCGGGACCGAAGGGGTTCATGGCGCTGTGCTCATTCGTCGGGCTCCTTCGCAGTCGCGGCCGTGCGGGGTCTCCGCGTGCCGGGCTCCGTCAGTGGTCGAGTCACCTCGGGCCCGGTCACGTCTCCGCAGGGGTGGTGCGGGGCTGTGAGCCGGGCCACATCCGTCGGCGCCAATGTATCGGGCCCTCGGGTGCGGCGCGAAACGCCCCGGGACCCCGGGTGAATTTGCGCGGTTCTGCCGCCGCCGGGCGGCGGATGTGCCTACGGTTGGGTACTGGTCCAGACACTCTCGGGGGGTGCTGACCGGCGGAGCCACCGCCGGAGGACAAGGGCACCGACACATGGGTTTGCACACAGGGCTGCAGCGTCCGGCCCGCCTGGAACGCCGGCGTTCGGATCGCCCGGACGGCCGGGAGCCGCGCGACCCCTCGCGCGAGGAGCGGCGCCAGCGAGCCGTGGACTCGCTCGGTCTGGGCGAGGACCAGCGCCACGAGCGGTTCGACCGGATCACCCGGGTCGCGCAGACCCTGCTCGGGGCGCAGATGAGCACCATCACCGTCCTGGACCGCGACCGGGCCTGCTACCCGGGCGCCGCCGGCTACGACGGGAGCCCCCTGCCCCGCGACCAGACGTTCTGCGCGACCACGACCAGCGAGGACCGGCTCACCGTCGTCGCGGACGCGCGGCTGGACCCGCGGTTCGCCGACCTCCAGCTCGTCCGGCAGGGGGCGGTCCGCTTCTACGCCGGCGCGCCGCTGCGCGATCCCGTCGGCAACGTGGTGGGCGTGCTCTGCGTGTTCGACCCGGAGCCGTCCACCCTCGACGGCGAGCGCCGCACCGCCTTCCAGGACCTCGCCGTCTGGGCCGAGCAGGAGCTCACCTCCGCCTCGGACAGCGCCGCCGCCGCCCGCGTGCAGGCCTCGCTGCTGCCTGCCGAGCCGCTGCGGCACCAGGGCTGGGAGGCCGCCGGCGTCTGCGTCCCCGCGCTCGCGGTGGGCGGGGACTTCTACGACTACGGCGTCGGCCGGGGCGTCCTGCACCTGGGCCTCGGGGACGTCATGGGCAAGGGCACGGGTGCGGCCCTGGTGGGCGCGGGCATCCGCGCCGGGGTCCGGGCGGCCCACTTCGACGTGGTCGCCGGCGCGGACCTCGGGCAGACGGCGACCCGGGTCGCGCTCACCCTCGCCAACGACCTCGAGCGGGCCGGCTCGTTCGCGGCCCTGTTCGAGGCCGCCATCGACCTCACCACGGGCGACGTCCGCTACGTCGACGCGGGGCTGGGGCTGGCCGTCGCGGTGCGCACCGACGGCCGCGTCGACCGGCTGACCAGCACCGACCGGCCGTTCGGGATCCTGCCGGGCGACACCTGGGCCCAGCACCGGGCCAGGCTCGAGCCGGGCGACCTGCTGGTCGTGTTCAGCGACGGCCTGCTCGACCTGCTCGACGACCCCGTCGCCTGGTGGGAGCCCGTGGGCGCGCTCGCCGCCGGCTCCGGCGGCGTGGAGGGGCTGCTGCGGCGGATCGCCGGGATGACCCGGGACGGGCTCCCCCTCGACGACGTCACCGCCCTCGTCGTACGCCGGGGGGACGAGTCGTGACGAAGCGGCTCCTGCTGATCCGGTTCGTGGTCCTCGTGACCGCGCTGCTCGGGATCAACTACGTCGCCTGGCGCTGGCTGTTCTCGGTGCACTGGTCGGCCTGGTGGATCGCGGTGCCGCTCGTGGTCGCCGAGACCTACAGCCTCGTCGACTCGCTGCTCTTCGGGATGACCGTGTGGCGCGCGAAGGGCCGGGGCGAGCCACCGGCGCCGCTGCCCGACCGCACCGTCGACGTCTTCATCACCACCTACAACGAGCCCGTGGAGATGGTCATGCGGACCGCCCGGGCCGCGAAGGCGATCCGCTACCCGCACCAGACCTGGGTGCTCGACGACGGCGACCGAGCGGAGATGCGGGCCGCGTGCGAGGCCGAGGGCATCGGCTGGGTCACCCGGGCCGCCCACTGGGAGGGCCGGCCCCGGCACGCCAAGGCCGGCAACCTCAACAACGCCCTGCTCGCCACCGAGGGCGAGTTCCTGCTGATCCTCGACGCCGACCAGGTGCCCTCGCCGGAAATCCTGGACCGCACGCTCGGCTACTTCGAGGACGAGCGGATGGCGCTGGTCCAGACGCCGCAGTGGTTCGAGAACGTGCCGCCGAGCGATCCGCTCGGCAGCCAGGCACCCCTCTTCTACGGACCCATCCAGCAGGGCAAGGACGGGTGGAACGCGGCCTTCTTCTGCGGGTCCAACGCCGTCATCCGCCGCGAGGCGCTCATGCAGCTCGGCATCACCGGGTACGTCGGCGAGGTCGAGGTGGGCGTGCACCGGGCCCTGCGCACCGCCAGGCGGGTGGTCACCCGGGCCCGCCGGCAGCTCGGGCCGGACCAGGCGGACGTGCGGGCCGGGCTCGACACCATCCTCCAGGACCTCGGCCGGGCTCGCCGTGAGCTGGCCCAGGGCGAGGCCCTGTTCGACGTCACCTACCGGTTCCAGCGCCGGGTCGACGAGGTGCACCGCCGGCTCGTCGCGGCCGACCTGACCGCGGTCCGCGAGGACCTGTCGGCCATCGCCGAGCTCGAGGGCATCGGCGCGGGTCCGGACGCGCGCCTGGCCACCGTCGACGACGAGGCGCTCGACCGGATCGCCTCCCGCGAGTGGTCGCCGCTCGGCGCCATCGAGACGGTCCAGGCGCTGGTGGACGCCGTCGACGTCGGGCGTGCGGACGAGGCGCAGCCCGTCATGCCGCTGGCCACCATCTCGGTCACCGAGGACATGGCGACGTGCATGCGGCTGCACGGCCTCGGCTGGCGCACGGCGTACGTCGACGAGGTCCTCGCCCACGGCCTGGCACCCGAGGACGTGGAGACCATGCTCACCCAGCGCCTCCGCTGGGCGCAGGGGACCATGCAGGTCTTCTTCCGCGAGAACCCGCTGCTCCAGCGGGGCCTGACGTGGCCGCAGCGGCTCATGTACTTCTCCACGATGTGGAGCTACCTCTCCGGGTTCGCCGCCGTCGTCTACATCGCCGCACCGGTGGTCTACCTGACGCTGGGGGTCCTGCCGGTCGATGCCTGGAGCGGCGAGTTCTTCCTGAGACTGATCCCCTTCCTGGTCGTCAACCAGCTGCTCTTCTGGCTGGTCGCCGACGGCCGCCCCACGTGGCGCGGCCAGCAGTACTCCCTCGCGCTGTTCCCCACCTGGATCAAGGCCGTCACGTCGGCCTTCGCCAACGTCTACCTCGGCCGGCCGCTCGGTTTCGCCGTCACGCCGAAGACCCGGCGCGAGCAGGAGGGCGGACGGCCCTGGCGGCTCGTCCGGCCCCAGCTCGTCGCGATGGTCGTCCTGGTGCTCGCCGTCATCGCGGGTGTCGTCCGGCTGGAGGCCTTCGACGAGGGCAGTCCGCTCGGGGTCTACGCGAACCTGTTCTGGGTCTGCTTCGACCTCGTGGTCCTCTGGGTCGTGGTCCGCGCGGTGCGCTACCGCGGTCCCGAGACGGATACCGGGGGTGCGGCCGCCCTGGCCGTCGCCACGACCAGCACCCGAGGAGGACCCCCGGCATGATCGAGATCGAGGTCACCACCGACCCGCGCGGCATCGGCGTCGTGGTCCCGCGGGGCCGGCTCAACATGGTGTCGGCGGGCCGGCTGCGTGAGGCCCTGGGCGAGCTGGCCACCGCCGGGACGCACCGGATCGTGGTCGACCTGGCGGAGACGACGTTCCTCGACTCCTCCGGTCTCGGGGCCCTCATCGCCGGCCTCAAGTCCGCGCGCCAGGCAGGCGGCGACCTGCGGGTCGCGCGCCCGACCCGCGAGGTCATGACCGTCTTCGAGCTCACCAACCTCGACAAGGTCCTCCGGCCCCGCGCGGACCCGGAGACGGCCTTCGATGACTGAGGCCCCGGCCTCGGTCACCGTGACGGCCGCGGCGACGCCCGCCGCCCTGGACCTGGTGCAGAACCAGCTGGCCGACCTCTGGAGGAGCAGCCCCGGCGTCTCTGCGAGGGACCGGGCGCGGTTCGAGATGGGCCTGGTCGAGATGGTGGCCAACGTCGTCGAGCACGCCTATCGTCGCGACGACTCCGGCGCCGCCGGGAGCGGTGCCCGCGAGCTGTCGGTGCGCATCACGGTCACGGACGACAGCCTCGAGGCCGAGCTGGGTGACAACGGCATGCCGGTCGAGATCGACCTGAGCGACGTCACCCTGCCCGACCCGGAGGCCGAGTCGGGCCGGGGCCTCGCACTGGCCCTGGCGAGCCTCGACCACCTCGAGCACCGCCGCGACGGGGGCCGCAACGTCTGGGTGCTGCGCTGTGTGCGGGGCCGCGACGCCTGACGGCGCTCAGCCCCGGCCGTGCGGCTCGTCCCAGACCGCCGGGTCGGGACCGGCCGGCACGATGCCGGTCGGGTTGATGTCCTCGTGCACGACGTAGTAGTGCCGCTTGATCTGCTCGAAGTCGGTGTTGTCGCCGAACCCTGGCGTCTGGAACAGGTCACGGGCGTAGCCCCAGAGCGCGGGCATCTCGGTCAGCTTCTGCCGGTTGCACTTGAAGTGGCCGTGGTAGACGGCGTCGAACCGGGCCAGCGTCGTGAACAGCCGGATGTCGGCCTCGGTGATGGCGTCCCCCATCAGGTAGCGCCGCTCGCCCAGGCGCTCCTCGAGCCAGTCCAGGGTCGCCCACAGACGGTCGTACGCCGCCTCGTACTCCTCCTGCGAGCCGGCGAAGCCGCAGCGGTAGACGCCGTTGTTGACCTCCGTGTAGACGCGCTGCATGACCTCGTCCATCTCCTCACGGACGTCGGCCGGCCACAGGTCGGGCGCGTCCGGGCCGTGGTGGTCCTTCCACTCGAAGAAGAGGTCGTGGGTGATCCAGGGGAAGTCGTTGGTGACCACCTGGCCGGTCGGCACGTCGACGACGGCCGGCACGGTGATGCCCTTGTCGTAGTCGGGGAAGCGGGCGAGGTAGGCCTCCTGCAGCCGCTTGATCCCGAGCACAGGGTCGACCTCCCCCGGGTCGAGGTCGAAGCTCCAGCTGCGCTCGTCGTGGGTGGGTCCGCACAGACCCATCGAGATCACATCCTCCAGGCCGAGCAGCTGGCGCACGATGATGGCCCGGGTCGCCCACGGGCAGGCCCGCGCGGCCACCAGCCGGTAGCGCCCCGGCTCGACCGGCCACACCGGGTCGTCCCGCCTGATCCGGTCCGGGATGTAGTCGGTGTCGCGCTCGAAGCCGCCGGCCTGCACGTAGCTGTTCACGGGTGGGCGGTACCCAGCCGGACACGGCACGAGGGCCCGGCGCGTTGCACCGGGCCCTCGTGTCGAATCGTGTCGACGTTCAGCAGGTCACGAGCAGGCGACGTGGCTGCTCGTCACCTCCACGGTCTTGGCCGGCTTGCCGGGCTTGGGCTTCAGCAGCTTGACCTTCGCGGTGACGTCGGCGTCGACGTCGGTCGCGACCGGCAGGCTGTAGGCCTCACCCTTCTTGGGGTTGCCGTCACTGAGGACCTTCTTGTCGTTCACCAGGAAGGTGACCTTGTTGATCTTGTCGACGCGCTTCGCCTTGGTGGTGATGGCCGCCGCGAGCGTGTTGGTGGCGCAGCTGCGGGCACCCAAGGTCACGTACTTCGCACCCTTGCCGGTAGGCGCCGCGGACTGCGATCCGGCCACCGCGAAGGACGCCTCGATCGTCGCCTGGGTCGTGAACGTCCGGTCCGAGGTCCCCTCGAAGTCGATGTCGGTCTCGATGTCGCCGGAGTAGGTGCCTGCCGGCAGGAAGACCGTCTTCGTGGAGCGGTGCTTCAGCTCGTAGGCGTAGTTCTGCTCGTAGCCACCCGTCGTCCGCTCGATCTCGAACTCGGTGTAGGTGTTCCCCGCGGACCGCGACTCGATGGTGAGCCAGCCGGCCTGGGTCACCGTGAAGTCGAACTCGCCGTAGGCGCCGGCACCCGCGTGGATGTCGCACTCCGACGTCGCGAGGGCGGTGTCGATCGTGCCGTTGCCCGACAGCGACATGCTGATGGTGTCGAGGTTGGTCCCGACCGACGTGACCTTGGTGGTGATCGTCGCCGCGGTCGACACGGTGGCGGTGTCGGCCGGGACGGTGTCGTGCTGGATCGTTGCGCTGGCGGAGCCGTTGTAGGTGACGGCCGGGCCGTTCTCGACGACGGGGACGTCGTCCGAGTCCGGCGTCGCGACCTCGGTCTCCGTGCAGCTGCCGGAGTCGTCGTGGGCCCACGCGTAGCCGTCGACCTCGGTCGAGGTGAAGACCGGAGCGGCCTGCGACGGTGTCGAGGTGAGCGTGGCGGCCGAGAGCGCGATCGCGCTGGCGATCGCGAGGCTTCGTACGGGTGCGCGCATGCGAATGGTGTCCTCCGTTGAGCAAGATGATGGATGGGGCTGGGACAATCTAGGGGCTACGTCGCGACCCGGCGGCGATCTCAGGGCTTGTCGGCGCGGCGCAGTGCCCACGGCTGCAGCCGCTCGTAGCCCTTCACTGAGGTCCGCCTCAGCTTGCGGAACCGGAACGGGGAGTCCTCGGACGACAGGCGGTCGTGCGCGCCGTCGTCGACCAGCACCGAACCCGGCCTGGCGATCGACGTGAGCCGCGAGGCGATGTTGACCGTCGGCCCGAGGACGTCGCCGAGCCGGGCCACGACCTCGCCGTACGCCAGCCCTGCGCGGACCGAGGGGAAGTCGTGGTCGTCGTCCCCACCGCGGGTGGTCAGCACCAGCGCCGCTTCGGCCGCGGCCGCCGGGTCGTCGGCCACGAAGAGGACCTCGTCGCCGATGTTCTTGATGACCCGGCCACCGTGGTCCTGCACGACCGCGGAGCACTCGGCCTCGAAGAACTCGATCCACGTGACGAGCTCGGCGTCGGTCAGCTCCTTGCTCCGCGAGGTGAAGCCGACGATGTCCACGAAGGCCACGGCGAGCTGGGTGACGTCCGAGCCGAGGGAGTCGGTGGTCAGCATCCGGCGGGAGGCCTTGGCCAGGTGCTGTCGCCACACGTAGTTCTGCAGCGTCTCCAGCCGCGGCATGACCTCCCCGGTGAGGGCTGCGATCTCCACGACCGGGTCGTCGCGCTCGAGGGCGACCTCGGTGAGCAGGCGGGTCTGCCACTCGGCGAGCCGGGCGAAGCTCCGGCCCCAGGTGCGCACCAGCGCGGCCTGGCGCTCCGGGCTGAGGATGCCCAGCCGCATCAGGTCGTGGCTGTAGCGCAGCGCCTGGACGTCGGCCTCGGTGAACGCGATGTCGTCGTCGTCCTGCTCGGCGAACCCGAGCAGCCGCCACAGCTCGCGGGCCACGTCGAGCGGCACGCCCGCCTGCTCGGCGACCTGCACCCGGGTCAGGTGCGGTGCCTCACCGAGGATCAGCTCCTCGATCGCGTCCAGACCGGCGGAGAGGTCGACCGGGTCGGTCACTGCCCTAGCTCGAGGGGAACCGCTCGGCCGCGGTCCGCTCCAGCGCCTCGTGAAACGCCGGCATCTCGACGTTGAGCTTGTCGAGCTGCTCCTTGGTGAAGTGGATCAGCTCCAGCGGGGTGAGCGCGACGACGGTCGCCGTGCGCAGCGAGTGGTTGACGATCGCGGCCTCACCGATGATGTCGCCCGGGCCGAGCTGCGCCACCTCCTGGCCGTGCGCGCGCACCGATACGGTGCCCTCGAGGATGACGTACGCCTTGTCGGCGCCGGTCCGCTCCGAGATCGGCGCCCACCCCTCGGGGAGGGTGACGTGGGTTCCCGACGCGCTGATCCGCGCGATCTCCTCGGGGGTGAACATCGAGAAGAACGTCTCTGCCATGGGGTTCAGCCTTTCGTCGAGGACCTGCGCCTCCCCAACGCGGAACCCTAGTGCTTGGTCACGCGGTCGGGAGCGGGTCACGCGAGACGGGGCACGACATGCACCGCGGGCCTCCGCGTCCCGAGCCGAGCTCGGAGCCCGCGATCCGGACCACCTCGATGCCGGCGTCCTCGAGCCGGGCGTTGGTCTCGTCGTTGCGCTCGTAGGCCACGGCGACCCGCGGAGCCAGGGCCAGGGTGTTGTTGCCGTCGTCCCACTGCTCGCGCTCCGCGGTCACCGGGTCCAGGCCGGTGTCGATCTGGTGCATCCTGTCGATGCCCATCGCCCGGGCCGCGGCGACGAGGAACGGCTCGGCCTTCCCGACCTCGAGGACCAGGTCACCATCCGCCTCGGCGTCCCCGGTCGGCCGGACGGTGAAGGCGACCAGCGAGTCGGCGACGTTGGGGTAGACGACCATCTTGTCGGTGTCCACCAGCGTGCAGATGGTGTCGAGGTGCATCGTCGCGCGCTCCTGGGCGATCGGCACCGCCAGCACGGTGTGCGCGAGCCGGCCCTGGAAGCACTGCCGGGCGAGCCGCTCGACCCCGGCCGGGGTGGTGCGCTCCCCGACGCCGACCGCGATCACACCCGGCGCCAGGAGCAGCACGTCGCCGCCCTCGACGTGCTCGAGGTGGGCGCCGTGCATCGTCGGCGTGCCCGCGAACCGGGGGTGCCGGGTATAGATCAGCTCGGTCAGCTCGGTCTCCCGCTTGCGGGCGGGCATGGCCAGCGAGGTGATCGCGACCCGGTCCCGCACCCACACCGACGAGTCACGGGTGAACAGCAGGTTGGGAAGCGGGTCGATGAGGAAGTCGTCGGGCGCGAGCATCGAGGTCACCAGCCCGAACCCGCCGCGCACCTCGTCGTTGCGGATCCCGGCGGTGAGGTAGCCGGTCAGCTCGGTGGGCGTCGCGTCGCCGAGCAGGCCCTCCAGGTAGCCGCGCATGGTGTCCCCGAGGTCGAGGTCACCGAGCGCCTCCTCGATCGCGTGCCGGCGTGCGTCCTCCTGCTCCAGGGTCTCGGTCAGCAGGTCGGTCAGGTAGAGGACCTCGACGTCGCGGGCGCGCAGCTCGGCGGCGAACGCGTCGTGCTCGTCCTGGGCCCGGGAGACCCAGGGGATGCCGTCGAAGAGCAGCTTGTCGTTGTTGCGCGGCGTGAGCCGCTTCAGCTCGTGTCCCGGCCGGTGCAGCATGACCGTGCGTAGCCGGCCGACCTCGCTGTCCGCCCCGTGCGGGGGCCTCGCGTCCATGCCGGGAACTGTAGTCAGCGCACGATCTCGACCAGGGTCAGCGTCGCCAGGAGCAGGCAGACCGCGGCCCCGACGTAGTGCAGGACGTGCAGCGACACGAACCGCAACAGCGTCCGGCCGGCGATCACGGCGAGCCCGCTGACCACCAGCAGCGCCCCCAGCGCACCGATGAACACGCTCCCGGGCGCCTCGTAGCGGGCGACCAGCGAGATCGTGAGCAGCTGGGAGAGGTCGCCCCACTCCGCCGCGAACAGCACCAGGAACGACGCCAGCACCGCCCGGAAGCCGGTGACGTCCTTGGCGTTCTCGACGAACTCGTCCCCGGACGTCTGCTGGTGGCTGCGCCCCTCCCGCACCAGGAACACGGCGCCGGCGAGGAACAGCAGGAGGGCGATGGTCTTGACGGCGTTCTCGGGAAGGAACGAGGCGGCGTGGCCGAGCACCACGGCCACCGTCGTCTGCACCGCGAACGCGGAGCCCACACCCAGCCAGACCAGGATCGGCCGGTACCTGGTCGACAGGACCAGCGTCGCCAGGAACGTCTTGTCGGGCAGCTCGACGACGAAGATCGCCCCGAAGGTGAGGAACAGCGCGGCGACGTCGAGACTCACTCCCCAGAACCTATCCGTTGCCTCGAGCACGTCCACGTCCCGAGCCTGGCCGAGACCCGCCGGGGGGTCGGACGTCATCCACAGGCGCTACTTCGGCAGCCGCGCCTCCAGCGCCGTCACCTGTGCCTTGAGGTCCGCCAGCGCAGCCAGGATCGCGGCGGTGGACTCGTCGACGGCCTGCTCGACCTCGTCCACCTCGTGCCGCAGCTCCTCGCGGTCCTCGTCGGCCTCCTTCTCCAGGGCCTCGACCGCGACCGCGATGAACAGGTTGAGCACGATGTAGGTCGCCAGCACGATGTAGACGACGAAGAACACGTAGGACCACGGGTGCTCCGCCGCGGTCGGCGCGATCACGTTGGCCCAGTCGTCGCCGGTGGTGATCTGGAACATCGAGCGCAGCGAGGCCGCCAGGCTGCCGAAGTGCTCCTCGTCGGTCGACCGGAAGAGCTGGGTGGCGACCACGGCGCCGATGTAGATCAGCATGGCCAGCAGGGCGGCGATCGAGGCCATGCCAGGGACCGTGGCGACCATCGCCGCCACCACCCGTCGCATCGACCGGACCGTGGACAGCAGCCGCAGCACGCGCAGGACCCGGAGCACCCGGAGGACCGAGTAGGAGCCGGCGCCGGGGATCACCGCGATGGCCACGACGAAGAAGTCGAAGAGGTTCCAGCCGCCCCGGAAGAAGCGGAGGCCGTAGGCGAAGATCCGCAACGAGATCTCCACGACGAAGATGCCGACCGTGACCCACCCGACGACGTTGGTCTCGGACTCGTAGCGCTCCATCCAGCCGGGCGAGACCTCGAGCCCGAGGATCACCGCGTTGACGATGATCACCCCGATGATCGTCCACTGGAACGGCCCGGACTCCACGAGCCGGCGGACGCGCTCAATCATCGCCCGTCCTCGGCGTGCAGTCCGCGCGCGGCCGCGTACGCCTCCGCCAGGACGTCGACGACCGGCCGGTCCAGCGCGGCCGCGACGCGTACGACGTCGTCGTACTCCGGCTGCGCGTTGACGACCGACCCGTCGAGCCGGGCCAGCTTGACCGCGATCGCCAGGCCGCCCACCTCCACGGAGCTCGTCTCCCGCGGCAGTGCGTGGCGCTCCACGCGGCTGCTGCGGATGCCGATGGTCGAGGTCTCCCGGAAGATCGCGCGGCGCACCTCGCCCGCGGACTCCGGACGCACCAGGGCGCGGAAGGTGTGCGCCGGCCGGCCCTTCTTCATCAGGATCGGAGTCAGCCAGACGTCGAGCGCTCCGGCGGCGAGCACCGCGGTGATGACCTCGGGCCACAGCCGCGGGTCGAGGTCGTCGACGTTGGTCTCGAGCACCAGGAGGTCGTCCACGCCGTCGGGCGTGCTCTCGGTGTCGAGCGCGGAACCGACGAGCAGGCGCAGGACGTTGGCGTGGCCCTCGGGGTCACGGCCACCGGCGCCGACCCCGACGTCCGCGGTGACCATCGCCGGCTGCGCGCCCCAGCCGGTCGCGAGCGTGGTGAGCAGCGCGGCGCCGGTCGGGGTGCACAGCTCCATGGCGGGGGCACCCTCCGCCCCGGCGTACGACGGTACGCCCCGCAGCAGCTGCGCGACCGCCGGGGGCGGGACCGGCAGCGTGCCGTGCGCGCCGCGCACCGATCCCGAGCCGACCGCGACCGGCGAGACGACGACCTGGTCGGCACCGAGGTGGACGAAGCCGGCGCAGACGCCGACCACATCGGCGATCGCGTCCAGGGCGCCGACCTCGTGGAAGTGGACGTCGAGCGGCTCGCTGCCGTGGACCGCGCCCTCGGCGACGGCCAGCCGCTCGAAGACCCGCAGCGCGAGGTCGCGGACGGCCTCGTCGAGGGCGGACGCGAGGAGCAGCGACCGGATGTCGCGCCAGGTTCGGCCGTGCACGGAGTCGCCGACCTCGACGTGGCAGCGGGTCGCGGCGAAGCCGGCGCGGGTCACGGTCTCGACCCGGAGGGAGACCGGCTCGGGGCTGACCGCGTCGACGGCCTGTCGGAGGCTCTCGACCGGGACGCCGGCACCCACGAGGGCACCGAGCAGCATGTCGCCGCTGGCGCCGGACGAGGCGTCGACCCAGAGGACGACCCGGCCACTCATGGGGACGCCGGAGCGGTCTGCCGGGCCACCCGGGCCGCGAAGACGCCGGCCCCGTATCCGTTGTCGATGTTCACCACGGTGACGCCGGGGGCGCAGGAGTTCAGCATGGTCAGGAGGGCGGCGATCCCGCCGAACGAGGCGCCGTAGCCGACGCTCGTGGGGACGGCGACGAGGGGGACGCCGACCAGGCCCCCGACCACCGAGGGCAGGGCCCCCTCCATGCCGGCGACGACGACCAGGCAGTCGGCCCGCTCCAGCCGGTCGCGGACCGCCAGCAGCCGGTGCACACCGGCCACGCCGACGTCCTCGATCACGTCGACGCCGGCGCCGTGCACCCGCACGGTCAGGGCGGCCTCCGCCGCGACCGGCGCGTCCGAGGTGCCCGCGGACACCACGGCGACCGAGCCACGGGCGGCCGGCATCGGCCCCAGGGTCACCGCCCGGGCGACCGGGTGCAGCTCGGCACCGGGCAGGGACGTCGCCACCTGGGCCAGCGCCTCGTCGTCGAGCCGGGTGGCGAGCACTGCCCGCTCCGGGTGCTTGGCGTGCAGCGTGCGCAGGATCGCCACGACCTGCTCGGGGGTCTTGCCCTGCCCGAAGACCACCTCGGCGTCTCCGGTGCGGCCGGCGCGGTCGACGTCGACGCGCGCGAAGCCGAGGTCCTCGATCCGCGAGTCGTTCTCCACGGCGATGAGGCTAGTCGGCCCGGCACCGGCAGGAGACTCACCGGCTGCCCGGTGGAACGCACGCTCCCCGGCTGACGCTTCAGCGGGGAGGGACCAGTCTCACCCGAGTAGCCGGTGAGACTGGCCCCCGCGCGTCAGCCGCCCTTGACGGCCCCCGTGTCGGAACCGAGCGGGCCGCCACCGAGGTAGAGCACGATCAGCTTCTCCCCCGCGAACTTCCTCTTCGGCGAGAGGACCGCCTTGCCGCCCTTGAGCGTGGCCTTCTTGGACGCGAGCACGCCGTCCTTGGTGACCAGGACGACCTTGCCCTGCGGGGTGCCGAGCGCCTGGGCGAGCTGCTTCTTCGCCACCTCGACGGTCACCGCGACCTTGCCGGTGGCGAGCCGCTTCGCGGTCACCCGGGACTTCTCACCGACCTTGGACGTCGGGTCCGTGACGGCCGTGCCGACGAAGTCACCGCGGTAGGCGGTCACCACGAGCCGGATCTTGGCCTTCTTGTCCTTCTTGGTCAGCTTGTACGTCGGGCCGGTCGCCACCGGCTTGGAGCCGCGCAGCCACTGGTAGGTGTAGTCGGTGTCGGCCGCTCGAACCGACAGCCCGCCACCGCCCTCACCACCGAGCCAGGTGCCCGGGTCCGCCTTCAGCTTCGACCCGAAGCTGGAGTTGCCGATGATCCGGGGCTCCTCGAGCGCCGTCATCTTGTCGGTGAGTCGCACCGTCACCTGCGTGAAGCTGCCGGCCGCGACGGGGAGTGGCTTCGCGTCGGAGTAGGTGCCGTTGCCGCCGAGGAACCTGCTCACGTAGGGCACGTATACGTCGGTCGCGGGGTTGTAGTCCGCCCCGGACGCCTGTACGACGTACTTCCCGGGCTCCACCCCTCGGATGTAGACCAGGCCGTCGACCGGGGCGTCCGGGTCGGTACCGGGGTCCCCGCCGTCGGGGTAGAACTGGTCGTCGCTCGATGTGCTGCCGCCCTCCACGTGCGCCGTGAAAGGATCGGCGGAGTCCGGCTCGAAGAGGGTGGCCGAGCCGTAGCTGGTGACCGGGGCACCGGTCGCCCCGAGCACCTGCACGATGACGCCGCCGGCGGCCGGCAGCGCCTGGGTGGGTGCCACGGCCGTGCCGCCCGAGGGCACCACGACGGACCCGGCGGCGCGCGGGCTCTTGGATCCGCCGAGGCCACGGGCCAGGTAGCCGGTCGCGTGGTAGTCGGCGGGAGCCGCCGGACCCCACCTGAAGAACAGCTTGAACTCGGTCTCGGCGAGGACCGCAGCGTTGTCGGAGCCGTCGGCGAGGGAGGCCGGGTCGAGGTCGGTGAGGCTGTAGGCGCCGGCGGCGTCGGTCACGTCGTGGTCGACGTAGACGGGGGCCGAGCCGTCCGATGGTGTCGTGATGGCCCAGACGTGGACGCCCGCGATCCCGGCGCTGGCCGCGTTGACGACGGTGCCGGTGATGTCGGGGTCGCCCGGGGCGGCGGACGCCGGCCCGGCGCCCAGGGTCAGGGCGGTGCCGTTCACCGCCAGGGCGGTCAGCGACACGAGGACCCGGCGGGCGGGTGTGCGGGGACGACTCACGGGAACTCCTCCGAGATCTTCTCGGCACCGTGGCCGAGGACTAGACAGATGTGCGCGACGATAACCCGGGAGAGGTGCCGGCGCGCCCACTTCGGGCGGCTCCCGCGAGTCCGGCGAGGGGTCAGTCGCGGCGGAACGGGTCCGCCGGGTAGACGCCGAGGATCTTCACGTCGGTGGTGAAGAACCTCAGCTCCTCCAGCGCCCGGGCCAGGCCGGTGTCCGACGGGTGGCCGTCGACCTCGGCCAGGAACTGGGTGGCGGTGAACTCGCCGCCGACCATGTAGCTCTCCAGCTTGGTCATGTTGACACCGTTGGTGGCGAAGCCGCCGAGCGCCTTGTAGAGCGCGGCGGGCAGGTTGCGCACGTTGAAGATGAACGACGTGACGACCGGGCCCTTGCCCGGCTCGGCCTCCACCAGGTCGCGGCTCAGCACCACGAACCGGGTGGTGTTGTGGTCCTCGTCCTCGACGTCCTCGGCGAGGACCTCGAGGCCGTAGATCTCGGCGGCCAGGGGCGGGGAGAGCGCTCCCTGGGTCGGGTCGCCCGCGGCGGCGATCTCGCGCGCGGCCCCGGCCGTGTCCCCCGAGATGACCGGGGTGAGGTTGTGCTCGCGGATGATCTTGCGGCACTGGCCCAGCGCGTGCACGTGGCTGTGCACGGTGCGGATGTCCTCGATCCGCGCGCCGGGGATGCCGAGCAGGTGGAAGCGGATCCGCAGGAAGTGCTCGGCCACGATGTGCAGGCCCGAGCCCGGCAGGAAGTGGTGGATGTCCGCGACCCGCCCCGCGATCGAGTTGTCGATCGGGATCATCGCCAGGTCCGCGCTGGGCTGCATTCCTGGGGCGCCCTCGACCGCCGCGAAGACGTCCTCGAACGACGCGCAGGCCACCGCTTCGGCCTCGGGGTAGTGCTGCAGGCACACCTGGTGGCTGTTGGCGCCCGGCTCGCCCTGGTAGGCGATGCGTCGCGGTGCGGTCACCGGGGCATCGTAGTTTGGTCGGCGTGGAGGTCCTGACCGTTCTCAGCCTGGTGGTCGCTGCCGCCGCCCTGCTCGTCGGCGTCGCCGCGTGGCGTCGTACGTCGTCGTACGCCGGAGACCCGGACGCGCTGCCCGAGGACGTCGTGGGGCTGCGGCAGGAGGTCGCCGCGCTGCGCGCCGAGGCCAAGGGATCCTTCCGGCACCTCGGGGTGGTCCGGTACGACGCCTTCAGCGGCGGCGGGCAGAGCGCGGGTGGGCGGCTGTCCTGGTCGGTCGCCCTGCTGGACGACTCCGGCAGCGGCGTCGTGATGACCGCGATCCACGGCCGCAGCGAGGCCCGCAGCTACGCCAAGAGCATCAGCGGCTGGGCCAGCGAGCAGCCGTTGTCGCCGGAGGAGGAGAGCGCGGTCTCGGCGGCCCGGCCATGAGCGAGCACCTGTCCTGGAGCGAGCTGGCCGACGAGCGCGGTCTCGCCGCGGTCGCGGACGGGGACCCCACCCGGTGGTACGAGGAGGTCTGGTCGGCCGGGGCCCGCGGCGCCGTACCCATGCCCTGGGACCGCGACGAGCCGCACGACCTGCTCGAGTGGCACACCCGGGGCGTGGACGGCACCGGCCGCCGGGCCGTCGTGGTCGGCGCGGGGCTCGGCGCGGACGCCGAGCACCTGGCCGGCCTGGGGTTCACGACCACCGCGTTCGACATCGCGCCGTCGGCGGTCGACTCGGCCCGAGAGCGGCACCCGGGCAGCCGGGTCGACTACCGGGTCGCCGACCTGCTGGACCTGCCGGAGGACCTGGTCGGGGCCTTCGACCTGGTCGTCGAGATCTTCACCCTCCAGGCCCTGCACGGCTCGGTGCGCGAGCGGGCCGCTCACGGCGTACGCCGGCTGGTCGCCCCGGGCGGCACGGTCCTCGTCGTCCAGGTCGTCCGCGACGACGACGAGGAGGTGGCCGCGGAGCCGCCATGGCTGCTCGACCGGGCGGAGATGGAGGCGCTGGCCGGCGACGACCTGGTCACGACTTCCTTGGACCGGGTGCCCAACCCGGAGCACCCGGACGCGCGCGACCTGTGGCGGATGCTGCTCAGGCGGGACGGCCGGTGACGAACTTCTGCAGCAGGACGACGAGGCGCTGACGGCCGGCCGCGCCGACCGGCCCGAGGATCGACTCGGTGACCGACATCGCGCGGCGCTGGGCCTCGGCGACGACGTCGTCGGCCCCGGGCAGGAGGTGCAGGGACTGGGTCCGCCGGTCCGTCTCGAGCCGGCGCCGCTCCACGAGGCCGCGCCGCTCGAGGTGGTCGACGATCT
The DNA here is from genome assembly GCF_016462705.1 of Nocardioides sp. Lineage (GTDB taxonomy): Bacteria > Actinomycetota > Actinomycetes > Propionibacteriales > Nocardioidaceae > Nocardioides. The sequence goes on from NZ_JAEMSS010000021.1 coordinate 24,018, forward strand.
CGACGACGGTGGCGCCGCTGGTGCCCAGGCTGCGGGCGAGCTCGGCCTGCGCGATCACGCCGCGGGCGCGCAGCGCGACCATGGCTCCGGTGTGCCGCGGCTCGACGTCCAGGTCACGGAGCGCCGTCATGAGCTCGGCGTGGTTCCAGCCGTGGACCCGCGTGACCAGGAACGGGATGCTCTCCAGCAGCGCGTCGGGCGTCTCGGGTGACAGCCGGGGCTCGGCGACCCGGAGCAACAGGCCACAGAGCTCCTCCCGCTCGGCCTGGCTCAGTCCGACCGTGAGGCTCTCCTCGAGGTCCTCGACGTGGCGCCGCCACCGCCGGGCCGCGGCCGCGCCGGACGGGGTGCGGGTGAGCGCGTAGGACCGCCGGTCGTCGGGGTTGCGGACCCGCTCGACCAGACCCTGCTCGACGAGGGCGGCCGCCACCTTGGTCATGGTCGTGCGGCTGGTCGCGACGCTGTCCGCCAGCCACTGCTGGGAGCGCGCCCGGCCGGCGGCGAGGGCGAGCAGCGCGGCGTACGCGTGGATGTCCACCCCGGGAGGCAGCGAGTCCGCCAGCGCGGCGGTGACCCGCGCCGCGGCCCGCCAGATGAGGTGACCGGGGATGACCGACAGCTCCGGCAGCAGTGTTCTCACGGCCTCCGGATCGGCGTCGGTCACATTTCCTCCCTTGGAGAATCATTAGGTTCTTGACGAACGGCTCTTCTCGAGTATCGTACCGGAGGTAATCGTTAGGTAGTTGACGAATCGCCTGAGGACGGCCGATGACCGAGACCGACGCAGACCGCAGCCAGCGCGACACCGCCGCCCCGGCGGCGGCGGACGCGAAGTGGTGGACGCTCGTCGCCGTCTGCACGGGCGTGTTCATCCTGCTGCTCGACATCACCATCGTGAACGTCGCCCTGCCGGACATCCAGGTGGAGCTCGGCGCCTCCCTCTCCGACCTGCAGTGGGTCATCGACGCCTACGCGCTGAGCCTGGCGGCGCTCCTGCTCACCGCCGGCTCGCTCGCCGACCTGTTCGGCCGCCGGCGGGTGTTCGTGATCGGCACCCTCCTGTTCCTGGTGGGCTCGGTGGCCTGCGGCGCTGCCCAGGACGTCTTCCTCCTCCAGCTGGCCCGCGGGTTCCAGGGCATCGGCGGAGCCGCGATGTTCGCCACCGCGCTGGCATTGATCGCCTCGGCGTTCCACGGCCGGGACCGGGGCATCGCGTTCGGCGTGTTCGGCGCGACGACCGGGGTCGCGGTCGCGGTCGGACCGGTCCTGGGAGGGGTGCTGACCAGCGGCCTGTCCTGGCGCTGGATCTTCTTCGTCAACGTCCCGATCTGCGTCTTCGCCGTGGTGGTCGCGCTCGTCCGGGTGCGGGAGTCGCACGACCCCCGGGCCGGGCGGCCGGACTGGTTCGGGTTCGTCACCTTCAGCCTGGCGCTGGCGGCCCTGGTCTACGGCCTGATCCGGGCCGGCCAGGAGAGCTGGGACGACACCCGGGTCGTGGCGTGCCTGGTCGCCTCCGCGGCACTGCTGGCGGTCTTCGTGGTGAGCCAGGTGCGGCAGGAGTACCCGATGTTCGACCTGGCCCTGCTCCGCAAGCCGACCTTCACAGGCGGGCTGCTGGCGGCCTTCGGGGTCTCCGCCTCGATGTTCTCGCTGCTGACCTACCTGGTGATCTACGTGCAGAACGTGCTGGGCTACTCGGCCGTCGAGGCCGGCGTCCGCTTCCTCTTCCTCTCCGGCACCGCCTTCTTCGCGGCCGGGATCGCTGGCCGGCTCACCGAGCGGGTCCCCGCGAAGTGGCTGATCGCGCCCGGCTTCCTGGTGCTCGGCACGGGCCTGCTGCTCCTGCGGGGCATCGAGCCCGACTCCGAGTGGACCCATCTGATCCCGGGGCTGCTGGTCGCCGGCGTGGGCATCGGCATGATCAACACCCCGCTCGCGTCCACCGCCGTCGGCGTGGTCTCGGTCGACCGGGCCGGGATGGCCTCCGGCATCAACTCCACCTTGCGCCAGGTCGGGATCGCCACCGGCATCGCCACCCTCGGGTCGATCTTCAGCCACGAGGTGGCCGACGGCGTGACCAGCGGGCTGGCCGGCACCCCGGCCGCGGGGGACTCCGACCGGATCTCCGCGGCGATCACCGGCGGCCAGGTCGAGTCCGTGGTGCAGTCCGCACCCGCCGGCGTGCGCGACCAGATCGCGGCGGTCGCCACCTCGAGCTTCATCGACGCGCTGGACCACATCACCCTGATCGCCGCCGCGGTCGCGTTCGTGACGGCCGTCCTGTGCTTCGCGCTGATCCGGCAGCAGGACTTCGTGGCCCACCCGGGCGAGGAGTCTCAACCCTCCGACGGTTGACCGCGCCGTCTCCGGCGGACGCCTTGCCAGGCGAGCTCCTGGACGGCCAGGGTCAGCCACCCGGCCAGCACCATCCCGCTGATGTTGAGGGCGAGCTGCAGGAGACTCCCGGACACCTCGCCCCAAGCCCCGAAGGCCAGGCCCAGCGCGACGTTGCCCGCCGCGGGCACGGTGGTGACCGAGATGAAGACCCCGGACAGCCCACCGAGCTTGTCCGAGGTCAGGGACAGGACGCCCGCGGCCGCGGCGATCAGGGCGACGATGAAGGACCACTTGTCCGGCGAGTATATGAAGTCGGTCCCCGGACGGGGACCGGTCACGTCGCCCGCGACCACCCACCCGACGGCTCTGGCCACGAGCGCCAGCAGGGTGGTCATCACGATGGCCACCGCGAAGCCGGTCACCAGAGTCGTGCCGGCCCGGCGGAACAGCGACCGGCGGCGGCGCACCATGGCCAGCCCGAGCGCTGCGATCGGCACGAACTCGGGCCCGAGCACCATCGCGCCGATCACCAGCACCTGCGAGTCCACCACGATCGCGATGGCCGCCAGCAGCGTGGCCAGGGTCATGAACCACAGATAGGTCCAGTTGAGCTCGGAGTCCTCGTAGGCGCGCTGGGTGACGTCGCTCCACACGACCGCGTCCGCGCTGGCGCCCGGTGTCACGCGCTCGGCCTGCAGTCCCGCCTTCGACACCCAGCTCCGGACCGGCTCGAGGTGGATGGTGCCGCGCTCGCCGAGACCCAGGGCGGTCAGCCTCTCGACGAAGTCGCTCGCGGCCTCCCTCGCCACGTCCGCCATCACGATGTCCCCGGTCGGCTGGAGCGAGGCGCCCGGGAGGTGCGAGAGGTGACTGATCGCCGGGTCGTCGGCGAGCAGGTCCAGGACGGCGTCACTGAGGTCGGCGGGAACGCTGATCCGCAGGTGCATCATCGTCGGGTCATGCCTCCAGCGTGTAGCCGAGACCCGGCGAGGTGATGAGGTGCCGCGGATGAGCCGGGTCGTCCTCGAGCTTGCGGCGCAGCTGCGCGGCGTAGACCCGAAGGTAGTGGCTCTCTCCGACGTGCGCCGGTCCCCACACCTCGCGGAGAAGCTGCTCCCGGGTCACGAGCCTGCCGAGGTTGCGCGCCAGCAGCTCCAAGAAGCTCCACTCCGTCGGTGTGAGGCGTACGTCGACCCCGGCCCGGGTGACCCGCTTGCGGGCGAGGTCGATGACGAGCGAGCCGACCTCGACGTCCACCAGCGCCGGCTCGGCCTCCTCCCCTCGGCGGACCGCGGCCCGCAACCGGGCCATCAGCTCGTTCATCGCGAACGGCTTGGTGACGTAGTCGTCGGCGCCGAGGTCGAGCGCCTCCACCTTGTCCTCGCCGTGCTGACGAGCGGACAGGACCACGATCGGCACCTTCGTCCAGCCACGCAGCCCGGCGAGCACCTCGGTGCCGTCCATGTCCGGGAGTCCCAGGTCCAGCACCACCACGTCCGGGTGGGTCGTGGCTGCCGCGTCGAGTGCCGAGCGGCCGTCCGCGGCGGTCACGACCTCCCAGCCGTGGGCGCGCAGGTTGATCGCCAGCGCCCGGGCCAGGGCCGGCTCGTCGTCGACGACCAGCACCTTGCGGCTCACGTCAGGTCCCTGGGCACCGAGACCACCATGGTCAGCCCGCCGCCCGGGGTGTCCTCGGCGGACAGCTCCCCCTCGATCGCCTCGGTGAGACCACGCGCCACCGCGAGCCCGAGGCCCAGTCCTCCCGGGGAGGCGTCGTCCAGGCGCTGGAACGGCTCGAACATCCGCTCGCGCTGGTCGGGCGGCACCCCTGGGCCGCGGTCCACGACCAGGATCTCGACCGTCGTGGGGAGAACGTGTGCCAGAACCCGCACGGGCGTGCCCCCGGAGACCCGGACCGCGTTGCCCACCAGGTTGGCGACGACCCGCTCGAGCAGGCCGCGGTCGGTGCGGACGAACGGCACCGACTCGTCGACCTCGAGCGACACCGCACCGGGCTCGTAGCCGGAGACCGCGATGGGCAGGATCTCGTCGAGGCTGCGCGGCGAGAGCACGGGCTTGACCAGGCCCGACTGGACGCGCGACAGGTCGAGCAGGTTGTCGATCAGCCGCTCGAGCTGGTCGGTCGCGTCGCCGACGGTGCTCACGAGCGTGGCCCGGTCGGCCTCGTCGAGCCCGTCGGAGACCAGCCCGTCGACGGCCGTGCGCATCGTGGCCAGTGGGGTTCGCAGGTCGTGGGAGACCGCACGCAGCAGGGCCGTCGAGGTCGCCTCCGCCCCCTCCAGGGCCGCCGCCCGCTCCTCGCGCGCCTTGAGCCTGCGGTACTCGAGCACCAGCCCGGTCTGGACGGCGAAGGCCTCCAGCACGCGCTGGTCACGGGCTCGCAGCGTCCCGCCGCACAGCGCGATGACGTGGTCCTCGTCAACGCTCACCCGGGTGTCGCCGTCGTCGGGGTCGGTCGCGCACGGGTGGCCGGACGAGGCCAGCACCGACCAGCCGGTCGGCGAGCGCCTCAGCAGCGACACGGCGTCCTGGCCGAAGGTCTCCCGCACCTGCTCGACAATCGCTTCCGCGGTGTCCTGTCCGGTGAGCACCGAGCGGGAGAGTGCGCTCATGGTGGCCGCCTCCGTGCGTGCCTGCGTGGCCTCGATCGAACGCCGGGAGGCCCGGTCGACGACGGACGCGACCCCGGCCGCGACGGCCAGGAAGACGACCAGGACGACGATGTTGCGCGGCTCGGCGACGGTGAACGTGCCGACCGGTGGGGTGAAGAACCAGTTGAGCACCAGGAAGCCCACGACCGCGGCGAGCAGCGCCGGGAGCAGGCCGCCCACGAGGGCGACGAGGACCGTGGTCGCGAGGAGGGTGAGGGTGGCCAGCGGCAGCTGGTCGGTGTCCTCGAACAGGTGCAGCACCCAGGCCAGCACCGCCGGCAGGACCAGCGCCGACAGCCAGCCTGCGAGCTGCCGTCCTGGCGACAGCGTGGACAGCGCCTGCCGCGACCGGCTCGACATGGTCGCCTGGTCGTGGGTGACGAGGTGCACGTCGATCGCACCGGCCAGCCCGGCGATCTGGTCACCCGTCGAGCCGGTGACCACGCGTCGTAGCCGCCCGTGCCGGGAGACTCCGACCACGATCATGGTCGCGTTCGCCCCCGAGGCGAAGTCGACCACCGCCGCGGCGACGTCCTCACCGGCGACCGAGTGGAACGTCCCGCCCAGGCCCGCGACGAGCTGCTGGGCCCGGGACAGCCGGCCCTCGTCACCGGTCCGCAGGCCGTCGGTGGCGATGACGTGGACGGCGAGCAGGTCGGACCCGGCGGCCCGCTGGGCGAGCCGGGCGCCGCGCCGGATCAGGGTCTCGCTCTCGGCGCCGCCGGTGACCGCGACGACAATCCGCTCCTTGGCCGGCCAGGTCTCCTGGATCTGGTGCGTCCTGCGGTAGTCGTCGAGGGCGTCGTCGACGCGGTCCGCGAGCCACAGCAACGCGAGCTCGCGCAGTGCGGTGAGGTTGCCGACCCGGAAGTACGACGTCAGGGAGGCGTCGATGTTCTCCGGCTTGTAGATGTTGCCGTGCGCCATCCGCCGGCGCAGCGCGTCCGGGGACATGTCGACCAGCTGGATCGAGTCGGCGGTGCGGACGACGTCGTCCGGCACGGTCTCCCGCTGGCGGACGCCGGTGATCCGCTCGACCTCGTCGTTGAGCGACTCGAGGTGCTGGATGTTGACCGTGGTGATCACGTCGATGCCGGCGGCCCGGATCTGCTCGACGTCGTGCGCCCGCTTCTCGTGCGGACTGCCGGGCACGTTGGTGTGGGCGAGCTCGTCGACGCAGACGACCTTCGGGCGCCTCGCGATGATCGCCTCGGTGTCCATCTCGGTGAAGGTGCTGCCCTTGTGCTGCAGCACCCGGCGCGGGACCACCTCGAGTCCCTCGAGCTGGGCCTCGGTGTTCGCCCGGCCGTGCGTCTCGACGTAGCCGACGACGACGTCGGTGCCGCGCTCGCAGCGGCGCCGGGCCTCGCCGAGCATGGCGTAGGTCTTGCCGACCCCGGGTGCCGCGCCGAGGTAGACGGTCAGCCGGCCGCGCCGTACCTCCCCGATCTCGGGCTCTGCCACCGGCTTCGCCATGTGCTCAGTCTCCCAGCGCCAGCACCGCGAGGTTGAGGAGGAGCACGTTGACCCGCGGTTCGCCGAGCACCCCGAGCGTGCGGCCGGACGTGTTGTCGTCGACCAGCTCCTGCACCTGACCGACCGTCAGCCCCTGTGCCGCCGCGACCCTGGGCACCTGGAGCTCGGCGTACTCGACCGAGATGTCGGGGTCCAGGCCGGACCCGGACGCCGTCACGGCGTCCGGCGGGACCTGGGACTCGTCGACGCCCTCGCGCTCGGCGACCGCGGTCCTGAGCTCCTTGATCGAGGCGATCAGCTCGGGGCTCTCGGGACCGAGGTTCGAGCCGTACGTCGAGAGCAGGTCGTAGCCGGCGCCGGCGACCGAGGGCCGGGGCTGGAACAGCCCCGGGTCCTCCACGAGCTGCCCGATGATGGCCGACCCGACGGCCTCCTCGGGGTCGTTGGTGCGCTCACCGGACGCGGTCACCAGCGACCCCCGGGCGTGCCACGGGGAGACGGCCGAACCGGCCGCCCACACCGCGGCGGGGTAGAGCAGCCCCAGCACCACGGTGAACAGCATCATGAGGCGGAGGCCGGCCAGGCTCTGGCGGAACAGCGCGTAGAGGTCCTTCATCGGGTCTTCCTTCGGTGAGGTGCCGGGTCCGGGTGCCGGGTCAGATGCCGGGGACGAGGGAGATGACGAGGTCGAGGAGCTTGATGCCGACGAACGGCGCGACCAGACCTCCCAGGCCGTAGACGAGGATGTTGCGGCGCAGCAGGTCGCTGGCCGACGACGGCGTGTACCGCACGCCGCGCAGCGCCAGGGGGATGAGGGCCACGATCACCAGCGCGTTGAACACGACGGCCGAGAGGATCGCGGACTCCGGCGAGGAGAGCCGCATGATGTTGAGGTCGTCGAGTCCGGGGTAGGCGACCACGAACATCGCGGGCAGGATCGCGAAGTACTTCGCGATGTCGTTGGCCACCGAGAAGGTGGTCAGCGCGCCGCGCGTGATCAGCAGCTGCTTGCCGATCTCGACGACCTCGATGAGCTTGGTCGGGTCCGAGTCCAGGTCGACCATGTTGCCGGCCTCCTTGGCTGCGGCCGTGCCCGTGTTCATCGCGACGCCGACGTCGGCCTGGGACAGCGCGGGGGCGTCGTTGGTGCCGTCCCCGCACATCGCGACCATCCGGCCGCCGGCCTGCTCCTTGCGGATCAGGTCGAGCTTGTCCTCCGGGGTGGCCTCGGCCAGGACGTCGTCGACGCCGGCTTCCTCGGCGATCGCCGCGGCGGTCACCGCGTTGTCACCGGTGATCATCACGGTGCGGATGCCCATCGCGCGCATCTCGTCGAAGCGCTCGCGCATGCCCTCCTTGACGATGTCCTTGAGGTGGACGACCCCCAGCAGCCGGGCGCGGCCGGCGCCGACCTGCTCCGCCACCACGAGCGGCGTGCCACCGGTGCGACTGACCCGGTCGACGAGAGCGTCGAGCTCGACGGTCACCTCGCTGGTGGCGGGGGTGCCCGTGCTGTGCACCCATCGGGCGACCGCGGAGCCGGCGCCCTTGCGGATCCTGCGACCCGGAAGGTCCAAGCCACTCATCCGGGTGCTGGCGGAGAACGCCACGAGCTCCCCGCCCGAGCCGTCGGCCTCGGTGACGGTGTTGAAGTCCTGTCGGACGAGCGCGACGATGCTCCTGCCCTCCGGGGTCTCGTCGGCGAGCGAGGACAGCAGTGCGGCCTCGGCCAGCCGTGCGGCGGAGACCCCGCTGACCGGCAGCAGCTCGGCCGCCTGCCGGTTGCCCAGCGTGACCGTGCCGGTCTTGTCGAGCAGGAGCACGTCGACGTCGCCGGCGGCCTCCACGGCCCGACCGGACATGGCCAGCACGTTGCGACGGACCAGCCGGTCCATGCCCGCGATGCCGATGGCGGACAGCAACCCGCCGATGGTCGTCGGAATGAGGCAGACGAGCAGGGCCGTGAGCACCAGCAGTGACTGCTTCGCACCGCTGTAGTCCGCCACGAAGTAGAGCGAGACGACCACCATCACGAACACGAAGGTCAAGGCGCCGAGCAGCACGTTGAGCGCGATCTCGTTGGGCGTGCGCTGCCGTTCGGACCCCTCCACCAAGGCGATCATCCGATCGACGAAGGACTGGCCGGGGTCGGAGGTGATCCGCACGACGACCTGGTCGGAGAGCACCACGGTGCCGCCGGTGACGGCGCTGCGGTCGCCGCCGGACTCGCGGATCACGGGGGCCGACTCGCCGGTGACCGCGGACTCGTCCACGGACGCGACGCCCTCGATGACCTCGCCGTCGCCGGGGATCCGCTCGCCGGCCGCGACGACGACCACGTCACCGGTGCGCAGTTGCGTGCTGGGGACCTCGGCGGTGGGGAGGTCGGCCAGGTTGGTGGTGTTCCTCAGCTGGTCGAAGCTGCCACGCACCTTGCGGGCCGTGGTCTCGGTCTGGAGCGCCCGCAGGCTGGCGGCCTGTGCCTTGCCCCGGCCCTCGGCGACCGACTCGGCCAGCGTCGCGAAGAGCACGGTCAGCCACAGCCAGGCGGTGACGAGCCAGCCGAGTGTCGACGGGTCGACGACGGATAGCACCGTGGTGGCGACCGCGCCGATCTCGACGACCAGCATGACGGGGGTGCTGGCCAGCTCACGCGGGTCCAGCTTGCGGAACGCGCCCGGGAGAGCTTCGCGGAGCTGTCCTGGGGTCAGCAGAGATGTCGTGCCGGCGGGCTTGGCACCGGCCTTGGGCTTGACGGTCAGGGCGGTCACGAGAGGGACTCCACGATCGGTCCGAGGGCGAGGACAGGGATGTAGGTGAGGCCGACCATTACGAGCGCCACCGACGTGAGCAGCCCGACGAACAGAGGTCGGTGGGTCGGGAGGGTCCCGGTACCGGGCGGCACGTGGTGCTGGCGGGCGAACCGGCCGGCGAGGGCCAGGACGAAGACCATGGGCAGGAACCGGCCGAACAGCATGCAGAGCCCGAGCAGCGTGTTCCAGAAGGGCGTCCCCGAGGTGAGTCCACCGAAGGCGGAGCCGTTGTTGTTGGACGCCGACGTGACGGCGTACAGCGCCTCCGACAGGCCGTGGGGACCCGACTCCTGGAGGCCGGCCAGCCCGTCACCGGCGGTGATCGCCACGGCGATGCCGGTCAGGAGGATGAACGGCGTCACCAGCACGTAGCAGGCGACGAGCACGATCTCCCGCTGCCCGATCTTCTTCCCGAGGTACTCCGGTGTGCGGCCGACCATCAGACCCGCCAGGAACACGGTCACCACGGCCAGCATGAGCATGCCGTAGAGACCGGAGCCGACACCACCGGGCGCGACCTCGCCCAGCATCATGTTGAACATCGTGATGCCGCCGCCGGGGGCGGTGAGCGAGTCGTGCATCGAGTTCACCGCACCGGTCGAGGTGGCGGTCGTCGCGGCGCCGAAGAGCGCGGATCCGGCGGTGCCGAACCGGACCTCCTTCCCCTCCATGGCACCACCGGCGAGCTCCGGGGCCGTGCCGGGACCGGCCATCTCCGCCCAGGTGAGCAGGCCGACCGAGACGGTGAGCAGCAGGGCCATGACCGAGAGCACAGCCGCACCCTGACGCCGGTCCCTGACGATGAGGCCGAAGGCCCAGGCCATCGCGAACGGGATGAGCAGCAGCAGGTAGATCTCGAGGATGTTGCTCAGCGGCGTCGGGTTCTCGAAGGGGTGGGCCGAGTTGACGTTGTAGAACCCACCACCGTTGGTGCCGAGCTCCTTGATCGCCTCCTGGCTGGCCACGGGTCCGCCGGTCAGGACCTGGGTCGCGTCCGAGAGCGTCCTGATGTCGGCGTTGCCGGTGAAGTTCTGCACCACGCCGATGAGGACCAGGACCAACGCGGCGACGAACGCCAGCGGCAGCAGGACTCGTACGACGCCGCGCACCAGGTCCGCGAAGAAGTTGCCGATCCGCTCCTCCCCGCCGGTCCCGGCCAGGCCCCGGGCGAACGCCGCGGCGACGGCCATGCCGACCGCGGCCGACACGAAGTTCTGCACCGTCAGGCCGGACATCTGCATGAGATGCCCGAGCGCGGCCTCGCCGGAGTACCACTGCCAGTTGGTGTTGGTGACGAAGCTGACCGCGGTGCTCCACGACCCGTCGGCGGGCAGGGCCGAGGACCCGAGCGACAGCGGGAGGTGCTGCTGGAGCCGGCCGTAGGCGTGGAGCAGCAGGACGCCGACCAACGAGAAGCCGAGCACCGACATGGCGTAGCTGCGCCAGTGCTGGTCCGTGTCGGGGTCGACCCGGAGCGCGCGGTACGCCACTCGCTCCACCGCCAGATGCTTCGGTGAGGTGTAGACGCGGGCGAGGTGGCGCGCGAGCCGCGGAACGCTGACGGCGAGTAGGACGACCAGGACCAGGATCTGCCCGAGGGCCGGAGCGAGCTCGCTCACCGGCCACCACCGTCGCTGTCGCCGGAGAGGCGGCGGTCGAGGAGACCCACGAGCAGGGCGATGGCGACGAAGCTGGCCACCGTCAGCAGGATGTAGAGGACATCGGGCACCCGGCCTTCCTACGGCGGCGCCGACGGCTCCCACAGGGTCCTTGACGGGTCCTTGACGGGTGACGGTCCCGTCTTGACGACTCTCAGACCCCCGGGCTCAGCGCGGGACGCGCACCAGCAGCCGGCCGTGGATGCAGGTCATCCGCAGCTCCCGGCCGGCGCCGATGGAGTCCCCGTCGAGCTGCCGCGGGGTGTCGCTGGACGCGCGCAGGGTGACGGTGCGGCCGGTCATCCGGTTGATGGTGTCGTCGGTGCGCGGCCGCTTCGCGAGCACCCGGTAGGCCAGCGGGATCCAGGAGAAGAAGTTGCGGGGGTGCAGGATCACGACGTCGAGCAGCCCGTCGTCGATCGACGCGTCCGGCAGGAGCGGCATGCCGGCCTGCAGGAAGCCGACGTTGCCGACGACGACCGTGCGGGCGCGGTGCTTGGTGAACTCGCCGCCGTCGACCGAGATCTCGATCCGGACCGCGGGGAACATCAGCGACTTCAGGCCCGAGATCACGTAGGCGAGCCAGCCGACCTTCTTCTTGATGTCCTCGTTGACGCCCTCCATGATCGCGGCGTCGAAGCCCATGCCCGCCATCACCATGAAGTGGGTGTCCTCGA